>NZ_JBIVXL010000004.1:74799-359487 GCF_044769225.1 Paenarthrobacter sp. NPDC090522 | reverse complement strand
AGCAAATCGGTTCGGGCTGGAATGTCATGACGTCCATCGAAGCCCCGGGCGATTTCAACGGAGACGGCAAGGCGGACGTCATTGCCCGCGATGGCAAAGGCGTTTTGTGGCTGTACCCCGGTAACGGCTCCGGCGGTTGGCTGACGGCCAAGCAAATCGGTTCGGGCTGGAATGTCATGACGTCCATCGAAGCCCCGGGCGATTTCAACGGAGACGGCAAGGCGGACGTCATTGCCCGCGATGGCAACGGTGTTTTGTGGCTGTACCCAGGTAACGGCTCAGGCGGTTGGCTGACGGCCAAGCAGGTAGGTTGGGGCTGGGGTGGCATGACCGCCATCGACGGTCCCGGTGACTTTGACGGCGACGGAAAAGCCGACGTCCTGGCGCGGACCTCCTCCGGAGGGCTGATGCTTTACCCGGGCAACGGTGCTGGCGGTTGGCTGGCAGCGAAGCAGATCGGTTGGGGCTGGGGCGGCATGACTGCGATCGAGGGTCCAGGTGACTTTGACGGTGATGGTCGAGTGGACATCCTTGCCCGCAACGGGGCCGGAGGCCTGGTTTTGTACCCAGGCAATGGTTCTGGAGGATTCCTCCCCGCCCGGCAAGTGGGGTCCGGCTGGAACGTCATGAGCATCATCTTGTAACCCAGTTCACAGGGCCTGGTTAGCGAGTTCCCGCTCATCACGCTTTGTCCAGACGCATCCATGAAGAGGCCACGATCGAGAGATCGTGGCCTCTTCATTTGATCTACGTCACTCTTCCGGATTTTTGCGCCACGATTCTTTGCCTTTACAGACGATTTCCTTGGTCAAGCTGCCCACAAGGGCGGTCCTCCGCACGGCGTAGCCCTTCAGGAGGATCCCCGTTGAGCCTTGTCCGGTTGGCGTACCAAGTAATCGACTGAAGGAAATCATGCTTAGAAGAATCGCCGCGGCCTTGGCTGCGACCACCATGCTTGCCGCGGGGGTGTTCGCAGCGCAACTGGCCATGCCAATTACCGCAAACGCGTCAGCCCCGCCAGCGGCTGCATCATCATTTGACGCCAAACCCTGCACCGGGCAAACGGACTATGAACCAAATCCTGACACCACGGTAACTGGGACAAACCTGGACGCCTACAACCAGGGATTGGTCGTGGAGTTGTACAACATCCACGGAGAGCCTCCTGGTGACAGCATCTCTACACTGCCGCCCCTATGTGGCGTGCGCTATGCATCCGAGGCCGAGGGTGGCCCGGTCGGCGGAGGTCCCGTAAGCGCTTGGATGTTCTGCACTGATTACGTTCTGCACTCTTGCTTCGACGGACGCGCCCTGGACGTGCATCCCGAAAAGAACGCGAACATGACCGACACTCAGCGTCGGGTCTTCGCTTACATCGTCCAGAACGGGTACCAGTTCAACGACGGATCCATCAACCGGTTCGTCACGGCGGACGGCGACGTTGATAACCGCTTCAGTCTGCAGCAGTTGGCATGGTGCGTCAAAGACTACAACGACCTGGGGGCTCGCGTTCAGAAAGCGTGTGACAACGGTGGGTTGAGCCCGGACAAGATCGACCAGACATTCGCGTTCCTCACGCAGCCGTACGTTCCGGCACTGACCATCACCCCCGCAGCTCAGACGATGACGGCTGGCCAGCAGGCGCAGGTCACGCTATCCACGAATGTGGCGCAGACGCCCATTGAGCTGACAACCAACGGAACCATTGAGCTCTGCGCTGGCGAGTCTGATGCGAATCTCAGTGGCAATATGCTCACCGTCAACACCCCGTCGTCGCCCGGCAGCACGGTTGATGTGGACCTTTGTACGACGAGCACAGTGTCTGGAACCGTCGACATTTCCGCGTCAGTTATTCCGGCGACGGAAGACAGTCTGAACTGGTACCACAATGGAGACTCGGACTGCCAGGTATTCGCCGTATTTGCGCGCGTAGACGCACAAACCATCAGTGCGTCCGCCGAAATTGCCTATGATGTGCCCCCTACGCCGACTCCGTCTGAGACGCCTACGCCGTCGGTAACCCCGTCGCCGTCGGAGACCCCGTCGCCGTCGGAGACCCCGTCGCCGTCGGAGACCCCGTCCCCGTCTGAGACGCCTACGCCGTCGGAGACGCCGAGCCCGTCTGAGACGCCGACCCCGTCTGAGACGCCTACGCCGTCGGAAACTCCGTCGGAGACCCCGTCGCCGTCGGAGACGCCGAGCCCGTCGGAAACCCCGACCCCGTCTGAGACGCCTACGCCGTCGGAAACTCCGTCGGAGACCCCGTCGCCGTCTGAGGCGCCGAGCCCGTCGGAGACCCCGTCGCCGTCGGAGACGCCGAGCCCGTCGGAGACCCCGTCGCCGTCGGAGACGCCGAGCCCGTCGGAGACCCCGTCGCCGTCGGAGACCCCGTCCCCGTGCGAGACGCCGAGCCCGTCTGAAGCGGCATCGCCGAGCCCGTCGGCGACTGCGTCTCCCGGCGAGACGCCTGAACCGTGCGTGACGCCTTCGCCGAGCAACCCGGTGATTGCTCCTCCCACAACGGGTACGCCGACTACGGACGCCCCGGTCACTGGTTCCCCCGTAACTGGCGGTCCAGAAACGGAAACTCCGGCTACCAGTGCTCCGGCAACCGATGCACCCACGACAGATGCTCCGGGTGGCGACCTCGCCTCCACCGGCTCGCACCTGACTCCGTACATCGCAGCCGCAGCAGCGCTCCTGGTCTTCGGCATCATTTTGATGATGATCACCCGCAGGAGAGCGGCCTCCCGGCAACACTAATCACCTGTCAGTCGATTAGTTCTGCCTGAACGTGTGGCCCGGAAGCAACAGCTTCCGGGCCACACGTTTCCCTCGGACAAGGGCATCGCCACGGTACTCGTTCCGCTACCTCCCAGCTTCCCGTGGGTAGAATCGAGGCCTGAACATCGCCGGATTGCACTGGATACGGAGAACTCATTGTCTGCATGGCTAGAACTTGGTCCGGACCACTACGTCCTTGAAACCGAGGGTTCCTTACTCAACACCGGACTTGTAGTGGGCACTGAGCTCGCCATGGTAATCGACACTGGTTGCGGTCCGCGCCAAGGTCGCGAGATCCTCGCTGCGGTCCGGGAGAAAACCCAGCTTCCGCTGGTGGTGGTGAACACCCACGCGCACTACGACCACTTCTTCGGAAACGCTGTCTTCGCGGACGACGGCGTCACAGAGTTTTGGGCGCACGCCAACTGCGCCGAAACCATCGAGAAGGACGGTGACCTGCAGCGTCGCTTCGTCACCACCAACGAGCCGGAGATGGCAGCGGGGGAGGGCGACGCCGTCGAAATCGTTGTCCCTAATGCGATCGTGCGCGATCAGCCGGTTCTCGTAGACCTGGGCGGCGTCACTGCTACCTTGTTCTACTTGGGCCGTGCGCATACGGACGGTGACCTCCTGGTGGGTACCAACTCCACGCTGTTCGTTGGTGACTTGGTTGAACAGGGAGCACATCCTTCCTTCGAAGACTCGTACCCCGAGGAGTGGGCAGACGTTCTCCGCCACATCTCGGCTCTGCGCCACCGGTACGAGCACCTTGTTCCCGGCCACGGCAAACCTGCCAGCGACGAATTCGTCAAGACCATGGCGAACACCATGACCACGGCCGTCCGGCAAGCCACGCAGTCTATTCGCGATATGCCGGCGGATGCCACGAAGGCCATCCCCGTACTGCCCTACGGGCCGGAGCAATCGCGCTGGTTCATCAAGCGGCTGCAGGAGACGCAGGCGCAGCAAGGCAAGACTGCGGGCGCGTCCTTGGGCGTGCCGGACTTTGGACCCGAGAAGACGGGCTTCTACCCCTCATAAAACAAAGGGTCCTTATAGAAAGTTCATCTCGACCCCTCCGAACCATGGACTATTGCGTTAGCCCAGTCCTAGGATGAAAGCGACCATCGGTTTGCGACTACCTGGGGGGTGTCGAGATGTAGGCCATACGCGTGTTTCCGCGCGGTACTCGGACTCTCCGCTCCGTCATGATCGCAGGGGCCGGCACCGCAGTTTGGATGGCTCTCTCGGCGGCCGCCGCCAACGCAGATTCCGGCAACCAGGACAACCACTCGTTGCTTGGTGGGATAACAAGTTCTGTTGCTTCCACCAGCGGTTCGCTGACGGCCCAGACCAATTCGACGCTGGGTGCTACAACCGAGGCTGTTAAGGAAACCCGAGCCACCGTTACGAAAGTCGTGGCGCCGAAGGCTCCCGCCGGCACTGTTCAGATTCCGTTGCCGGCGATTCCGCTTCCTGCGCCAATCAAAGCGATCGTGCCCACATCGACCGTCACGGTGGATGTTCCGGCGGTTACACCGGTTATCCAGCAAGTTGCAGCTTCCACTGACAAGGTTGTATCCACAGTCCCGGTTGTTGCTGAGGTTGCTCCAAGCGGCACCGTGGGCGGAGTCGTGGACGCAATCGCGACGCCGGTTGCTGAAACTGTGGACCACACAGTCGAGACGGTAATCCCTCCGGTGAACGAAGCTATTGAGCCCGTCGCCTTGGAACCCGTCACCAACATCACCAAGCCGATCGTGCAGCCAATCGTCGATATCGTCGACCCCCTCCTTCCTCCGGTGAACGGAGCGGTGCCTCCCGTAGCAGGGCCGGGCCCGGCAGTGCCATCACTGCCTGGGGGAGGAAGCCCCGTAGTCCCGGCAAAACCGGACGCAGGCATATCGCCGCCATCCGCCGTCGTGAGCTTGCCTGAAGCGGCCACTCCTGCTGCGTCGGTGGAGAAGGCAAAAGAATCCTGGACTGCTGCGGAGGTTACTTCCGCGTTTCTGCCTTCCAGGCTTTTGCAACTGAAAGCGGCTCAACCAGGCCGCACCGTGGGCACCGGTGCGGGTACCACCACCAACACGGATGACGAGACACCCCTGGAACTTCCGGGTGACCCAGAGGGCGCCCCGCTGAATTCGACCGGAAGCGGATCCGGAAGCTCACAGAACGGTCCTCCTAGCCCCGCGGCTGCCTACTTGGGCGGCGAAGTAGACATTCCTTCAGGCTCCATCTCTGGCCTCGCATCGGTCAGCACTGAACAACATCCAAAGCCGGTTTCATTCGATCCCGGCTCATCTCCTGATTAATTTCCCAACCTCGCCGCAACACCATCTGCGGCAGACGGTCATTGGACGCTCCGTACCCCGGACGTCACTGGGAACAAGACCTTCAGGAGAAGATCATCATGAATTCGACAGTACGCAAGTGCCTTCTCGGCACATGCTTTGCCGGTGGGCTGCTTGCCCTCGGCGCGACGGCGGCCAATGCCGCAGACACCACCAGCGGTAAGGACGGACTGTTGTCCGGGACGCAAGTGGTGGCACCAGTAACAGCACCAGTCACCCTCGGCTCCACATCGCTGGGCGTCTTGGGAGACTCTGCCGCAAGTTCAACGGCGCCCGCGGCCACCCCGGCCGCAGCTCGGCCGACTACCTCCGGTACCAGCGGCTCAAACGCCGTCGGGTCCGGAACGCAAGTAGTCGCACCGGTTTCGGCGCCGATAAACCTGGGCTCGTCCTCAGTGGGTCTGCTGGGGGGCTCCACTGCGACGGGCCCAGCCAATTCTGCCGCACCGGCTGCACCTTCACCGGCAGCTCCTGCGGCAAATACCAGTGGGTCGGGCGGAGCAGCGTCCGGTACCCAAGTAGTTGCACCGGTGACAGTCCCCGTGACTGTCGGTTCCACATCGGCGGGTCTGTTGGGGGACTCATCGGCGTCATCCGCACCAGCTGCAATTACGACTGCGCCGGCCCAACAGCCCGCGCAGGCAACAACGTCGGGGGGAGACAGTATCGCATCCGGCGCTCAGGTAGTGGCTCCGATTTCGGTCCCTGTTAACATCGGAGCCACTGCCGCGGGAATTGGGGGAGATTCCACCTCCACGTCCGCGGCTCCCGCTGCCACCGGTTCGGGTGCTGCGGCTCCGGCTGCTGTTGCTTCGGGTTCGGATGGTGTTGCGTCTGGTACCCAGGTTGTTGCTCCAATTACGGCCCCGGTGAATGTAGGTGCTGTTTCGGCAGGTGTGCTCGGTGATTCGGCGGCGGCGACGGGCTCGACTGCTGCCACCGGTTCGGGTGCTGCGGCTCCGGCTGCTGGTACTTCGGGATCGGATGGTGTTGCGTCTGGTACCCAGGTTGTTGCTCCGATTACGGCTCCGGTGAATGTGGGTGCCGTTTCGGCCGGTGTGCTCGGTGATTCCGTCGCCACGACTCCCGGTACTTCCACGGGTACTGGTACTACAGGCACACCCACTGGCGGAGCGACGTCCGGCGAGGGAGGAGTTCTCTCCGGAACTCAATTGATCATTCCTATTGCAGCTCCGGTCACGATCGGTTCGACTTCCGTCGGCATCGGCGGAGGTTCCGTGGGCACGGTTACCCCTCCGGTTGTGAACCCGCCGGTGGTGAATCCTCCGGTTGTGAACCCGCCGGTGGTGAATCCTCCGGTGGTGAATCCTCCGGTGGTGAATCCTCCGGTGGTGAATCCTCCGGTTGTGAACCCTCCTGTAGTGAACCCGCCGGTGGTAAGCCCTCCCATGACCGGTGGACCAAGCACAGGCGGAGCGACTGCCGGATTCAGTGCTAACCAGTCCAGCGGCGTCGAAGTTGCCATGAGCGGCACCCAGAGCGCGATGGCAGCGGGAGCTGCTGCCACGGTCAACAGCTCAGCAGCCCTGGCAAGTACGGGACTGAATCAGAGCTTCCTGCTCTGGGCAGTCGGACTGGTCCTCCTGGGCCTGGTCCTTGCGGCCAGCAGTCGACGCAAGGCAGTTGCAACCCGCAGCTAGAAACGAGGTGCAACCCGGCTGTTGTTGCGGTCCGTTCTCCGGAACCGCAACAACAGCCGGGGAGACCGCTCAGGCGGTCCTAGGATGAAAGGGATGACAAGCACCCAAGCAGACCAAAACTTCAGCCTCCGCAGCATTGCCCTCCCGGCCTTCGGTCCGGCTTTGCTGTTTTGTATCGGTGAAGGAGCGGTCCTGCCGGTCATAGCCCTCTCGGCGCGCGACCTGGGGGCGTCTGTGGCGGTTTCGGCGTTGATCGTCACGCTGATCGGTCTGGGATCGTGGCTCTTCAACATCCCCGCATCGATCATCACTATCAAGTTCGGAGAGCGCTGGGCGATCGTCGGAGCCGGTGCCGCCGGTGCCCTGGCGCTCGGAGCCGCAGCGTTCGCACCGCAGTGGGAGCACGGCATTTGGCTGCTGGCCGCGGCGATGACAGTGGTTGGCATGAGCTCGAGCGTTTTCAACCTGGCACGGCAGAAGTACATCACAGAGGCAGTACCAGTAGTCTATAGAGCCCGGGCGCTTTCGACGCTCGGCGGTGTGACCAGAATCGGTATCTTCATTGGCCCATTCATTGGCGCTGGCGTCATGCAGTTCGCCGGGATCAGTGGTGCTTACTGGGTGGGTTTCGTGGGGATGATGGCGGCTGCTGCGCTGTCGCTCACCATTCCGGATCTGGTTGCGCCGGACACCTCCGACGGCGGTGCGGCACCTGCTGCTTCCACGCTGCGACAGGTAGCGGCCTCCCACGCGGGTGTGTTCTTGTCGGTTGGCTTCGGCATCCTTCTGCTGAGCGCGTTGCGGGCATCCCGCCAAGTGGTTATCCCGCTGTGGGCGGACCATCTGGGCATGGACGCGACCCACGCCTCGCTGATCTATGGCTTGTCCGGAGCGATAGACATGCTGGTGTTCTATCCGGCGGGCAAGCTGATGGATCGGAAAGGCCGGCAATGGGTGGCCGTTCCCTCCACGTTGATCATGGGCATTGCCTTGGTGCTGATTCCGTTCACCGGCGGCTTCATGTCATTGCTCCTGGCAGCGCTATTGATCGGCTTTGGTAATGGCATCAGCTCCGGCCTGATCATGACGTTGGGTGCGGATTTCTCGCCGGACAATGGCCGCAGCCACTTCCTGGGGATCTGGCGGTTCATTGCGGACTCCGGAGCGACCGGCGGCCCTGTCTTGTTGTCCGGTCTGACGGCTGCGATCTCGCTGGCCGCGGGCGTATGGGCGACCGGCGTGCTGGGCTTCGCAGCCGCGTTAGTGCTCGCCATTGCCATTCCGAGACTGAAGCATCGACGAAATTATTGATTGGAGGCCCTGAATTCGTTTTCTGAGGTACAAATAGGACTGCTCTCTCGGAAATGTAAAAGGATCTTTCGTAAACTGCCAGCTATAAGCCTCAAATGCATAACGAAATACTCTGCATACCAAAAATGCCCTGTTCTGTCCTGTCATAGTTATCGCATGACTACACCTGAGCTCCCGGGGGCGGGCTCGCAGCAGCATTCGCCCCAGTACCAAGCACCGACTTCCTTCCCGCCGCAAGGTCCGGGAGGACCCACGCAGCCATTTTCGCCGCAGCCTCCGCAGGCTAAGAAGCAACTCAACGTGGTAGGCCTCGTAGCGCTCATCGCAGCTGTTCTCGGACTGATTTTCTCTTGCGTTCCCGGCGCGCTTATTGTCGGATGGATTCTTCTGCCGGTTGGCTTTATTTTGTCGATCGTCTCCTTGTTCCTGAAAGACAAAGCCAAGTGGATGGGCATCGCTGCTCTGGTGACCTCGGTTGTTGGGACGATCGTGGCGGTCCTGGTGTTCATAGCCGTGGTTGCCACCTCGTTCAACAGCGCATTCGGTAGCGGTGACACCAAGGTGGTTCAGCCTTCGGCTTCTGCCGGGGCCTCCAATGCTCCGTCGTCGAGCGGTGGAGCGTCCGAGCAAGGTACGCGTGCCAATCCGTATCCACTCGGTTCCACCATTGAATCCAAGGATTGGCGGGTTGTGGTCAACTCCGTCACTTTGGCAGCTACAGATGCGGTGATGGCCGCTAACCAGTTCAATGACCCACCCGCGGCTGGTTCGGAATACATCCTTATCAATTACTCCGTCACGTACATCGGCGACGACCCGCAGGGGCAGATGCCTTTCACTTCACTTGAATATGTAACGCCTCAAGGAAATAGCCTGAGCGGGAGCGATAAGTCTGTCGTGGCACCTGATGAGATCAATACGTTCAAAACTTTGTATTCCGGCGCTACCGTCTCAGGCAATGATGCCATCGAGGTTCCTTCGGCCACCGCCGGTCAAGGTGTCCTGGCAATACGTCCCGGCATGCTGGCTGACAAAGTTTTTGTTGCCGTGAAGTAGGCGCTGAAACTGCCACAAGCTCCGCTCTGAGATGAGGACCCCGGACAAATGTCCGGGGTCCTCATTCAATCTCACTTTTTCGATTTTCTTAGCGCCTCTTCACCTATGGGCCGCTCTGAGCCAGTACTGGCGTCTTCCATTTGCGGTCGGCAGTGCGCCGCCCACTCACCAGCGCAACAGCCACGACCATCAACACCAACCCCCACGACGCATTCCAAACATCCAGGGCACTCCGCATCACGACGAACGGCGGAATGATCGCCAGCACCGTGGCGAGGCCAATGCGCCACATGGCCGGACGGGAAGCCCCAGTTGCCAGTGCGGTGCTGGCGAGTTCAAGGCGGACGAGGGGCGCGGATACCAACAGCACCAGGGCCCAAGCTGCCACGTAGAAGGCTGGACGGCTCAGCCACCACTCGGTGCTCGCAGGTTCGGGGAAGGGGAGCCGCAGTACAAGGGCCAGCCCGAACATTGCGATGATCAACGGCAGATGCCACAAGTAGATGGTCATGGCCCGGCTCCCCACAACAAACATGACCTTCTGGACCCAGCCCTGCTGAACCACGCGCTGCAGCCAAGGGTACGCAGCCTTCACCAGCAGAACGTGCGCCAAGCCAACCAGTATCAACGGGAACATCGGAGGATTCTGGTTCGTCAGCATGTCCACTGGGTACAGTCCGTCCTGCGTGAGTGCCACCAGGGCGAGGTAGCACGCAACCGCCGACGCAATCAGCTTCCACCGCGCAAACCGATCGAAGAAGCCGTCCGCATAGAAGAACCCCAACTGCTGCAGCAAGCCCCACACGAACACCATGTTCAGCAGCCCGATCGGGTTCGAATCGAAGCCCCACGGGTTGCGTTCCAGCCCGAGTCGCAGGACATCGACGACGACGGCGCCCGTCACCAATGCGGCGACGGTTCTGTACGGCGCAACCTTATGGAATCGAGCCATCGTCGGGACCATCGCCTGGCAGATCAGATACGCGGCAAGGAACCAGAGTTGTACTCCAGCACCCGCGGCGATAACTTTCAGCAAGTCGCCCGGGACGCCCGCCGCCGTCGCAATCCAGAGCGCCAAGGCGAGGAAGGCGTACAGGGCGACCGTTGGCCGGACCAAACGAAGCACCCGGGTGCGGAGATAGTCGCCCGCGTCCCCGCCCTTCCGCTGCAGGCTACGCCACGACGTGAGGGATGCGAAGCCGCCAACGACGAAGAACAGGGGCATGACCTGTCCAAACCAGGTTCCTTGTGCAAACCAACTCAACGACGTCAGGGGATTCTCCACGCCGATGCCGGCGGGGCCTACGCTGATGCCCATCATGAGCAGGTGAACGGCAACCACGGCAAACATGCAGGCGACGCGGATGAAGTCCACCACGAGGTCCCGTGAAACGGGGACCGCTGCCAAGCGGGTTGCGCCACGGCCGGTCTGGGCTGAAGGCATGGGTCTCTCCTGACGATTAATCAAACGATTGGATTAATCGTATTCCAAGAGAGGGCCTGTCGCCATGGGGAGTTCTGATGCGGGCGCGCCGGAGAGTGAAAGCTGCCACCCGGCGTCGTGCGTTAACGCTTCCTGGCCGCCAGTCCGAAGAGCCACATCCCGCCCAAGGCGGAGAGGTAACCGGCGATCACTATGAAGGCGGTCCCGGCCCAGAAGTAGTCGGTAGTGCTGTCCGCGCTGAGGCCTGGCATGACCTGGAGCAGGGAGTAGGCGGCTACGGCGCCGGCCGCCAGCAAGGCAGCGAGTGTGAGGAAGGCCCATAGCCTGGACGAGGCCCAGTGCTCGCCGTAGCCGCGCCACACGTTCCAGCTGTTGCCGGAGCGCAGAATCAGCCATCCGGCAGGGAGCATCACGATGCCGACGACGAGGAAGGCGGCCACCACATCGGCAGGGCGGTGCCATTGGTTGATGAGCGTGGACACACCTGTGGCGACGGCGAAGGTACTCCCCAGGAACCCTGCGAGGGGCCGCCAACGCGGCGAAACCATCAGGAACACTGCGGCCGCCGCGGACGCTGCCAAGGTGGTGTGGCCGGACGGGAGCGAGTTCATCTCCAGCGTCTGGACGCCGCGGTCCGGACGGTCCGGGATGAGGAGTTTGAGGACTTGCGTGGCGATGTTGGCGGCGACGCAAGCGACGACGGCGATGCCCGCGGCTGTCCAGCGTCGGCGCGCAATGGTCACGAACAGCACCACGAGCGTGGCGATGATCAAGGAGGTGACGGGCAGGACGTCCAGGAATCCCGTGGAGGCTTTGCCTGCTGTGCCGCTGAGTTCGGTGGCTTCAACAAGGGCTGACTCGTCAATGAACTGGCCGGCGGTGGTGCGGACGAAGAAGTAGTACGTCGCTGCCAGGCCAACCATGCAGGCGAGGGTGATGAGGCAAAACAAAAAGCCCGTACCGGCGCCTGCTGGGCGCTCCTGACGTGGCCGTTTGCTCGACCTCCCGCTGACGCGGAATTGCTGGGAACTCATTCTCTCTACCCTGCCACAATTCGCTGGATGCCTCATGTGAGTCCGCTGTGCCCGCGAGTCCCGAAAGTGAGATCCACGCAACATTACTGTGACGCTTGACACGTGTTAGGTGACAGGTCTAGTGTTCCTAACACGTGTTAGGGAAGGAAATCTACAATGCCGGGAACCAACGGGGCTTTGCGTCAATTCACACGCAGAACCGCCCTCACAGCCCTCGGTGCTGGGATCGTCGGAGTAACGGCGGCGTCGTGGCCGCGACTGACCGGAACAGACATTCCAGGCCGGGGAGACAACAGCCTCAGCATCGCCATCATGGGCACCGCCGCAGACGCCGCAGCCCGCCAAAAGGTAGTGGACGCCTTCGCCAAGGTCCACCCCGAAATCAAAGTGAAGGTCCAGGCCATCCAGGCCGTGGACTGGAAGGACTTCTTCACCAAGATCCTCACCATGGTGGCCGCAGGCACGCCGCCGGACGTGGTCTACGTGGCCACCGAGGGCGCCCAGCTCTTCGCCGAGAAACTTGCCCATCCGCTGGACGAGTACCTCCGCCGGGACGCCGAGGACATGAAGGAGTACTTCCAGGACGTCCATCCGAGCCTGGTGGAAGCGTTCATGTACAAAGGCAGCCTGTTCCAGCTCCCCATCGACTGGAACGCCGCCAACATGTATTACAACGCCACGTCTCTGCGGCAGGCAGGCCTGGAGCGGCCGACCGACAACTGGACGCACACGGACTTCCGCGCCACTCTGGCCGCGATGAAGAAGGCCAACCCCAAGGACTTCACGCCCTACTACTGGACCAACCGCCTCTTCGGTGGAGTTGTGCCGTGGCTGTACGCGAATGACACCAGCTTCCTGAAGGAAACCAAGTCCGGCGGCGGCGAATGGCTGTGGGACGGCTTCTACGCCAACGACCCCTCCCGCAGCCTCCGCTCCGGTGGGTACCAGTGGTTGGAACCCAACGCGGACGATCCCCGCGTCTTCGAATCCTTCGATTACCTCCGCGGACTGGTCAAGGACGGGCTGGGCGTACGCCCCGAGGAGGGCGGCGGCAGCTCGCTGATCGGCCTCTTCGCCTCCAACCGGATAGGTACGACGCCGGCCGGCGGCTATTGGGTGCAGGGCCTCCATGAGGCGGGGATGACTGAGGATGCGTTCGACGTGCAGTTCTTCCCCAAGTGGCGGACCCAGCGTCACCAGTTCGGCACCGCCGGGTACGCGATCATGAAGACCGCCAAGGACAAGGACGCCGCCTGGGAATGGGTGAAGTTCAGCTCCAGCCTCGAAGCCATGCAGATCGTTTTCCCCACGCCGAACACCACACCCGCGCGGCGTTCCATGGTGAACGAACAGCTCTACGCGGGGACCGGCCCACGTCATTGGAAGGTCTTCTACGACACCCTCGACAGGTTCCCCACCACAGGGCCCATCCCGGCGCCTCCCCAGCAGGCCGCCGTCGAAACCGCGCTCATGAAGAACGTGTCCCTTGCCGTCAGCGGCGACGAACGCCAACTCAAAGATGCGCTCAACTCCATGCAGCGTGACCTCGAACTGGCCCTGAGGAGGCAGCCATGAGTACCGTCACCCGTACCCCAACGGGCACCGGCCGTGCTCCGTCCCACAAGGGTGGTCCGGCGTCCAGGCGCGGCCGCGTCCAACAGCGTTGGCTCCCGTGGGCGTTCCTGGCCCCCACCATCGTGGGCATGGGCATCTTCACCCTGTTGCCAATCGTTGCGTCCGTGGCCCTCGCATTCTTCCGCTGGGACATCATCTCGGCGCCGACGTTCGTGGGTTTCGATAACTTTGCCGAAGTGGTCCAGGATCCGACGGTCCGGGTGTCGTTCCTGAACACCATCGTCTTCGTCATTGTGGCTGTGGCACTCCAGCTCGGCCTGGCACTGGGCCTGGCCATCATGGTCCAGGAGAAGCTCCCCGCCTGGCTCAGGGTGTTCTTCCGTTCCGCGTTCTTCTTCCCGCTGATCCTGTCCGCGGCCTCGGTATCCATCTTCATGCGCTACCTCTTCAACGAGCAGTTCGGCGTGGTCAACTGGCTGCTGTCCCTCGTAGGCATCCCAGCGGTACCGTGGCTGACCACGCCAACCGGGTCTGCCGCCGTCGTGATTCTTGTGTATGTGTGGCAGAACTTCGGGTTCTCGTTCCTGCTGTTCATTGGTGGCCTGGCCTCCATTCCAGTGGAAACCTACGAGGCCGCGTCGATCGACGGTGCCACCGGATGGCGCAAGCATTGGTACGTCACCCTGCCGCTCCTGAGCCCTACCACGCTGGTGGCCTCCGTCATGGCCATCATCAACGCACTCCAAGTGTTCGACCAGCCCTACGTGCTCACCCGCGGCGGACCCGGCGACTCAACCCGTACCGCAGTCATGGTGATCTTCGAGTCGGCCTTCCAACGCCTCGAATTCGGCCAGGCCTCCGCGATCGGCGTGATCCTGACGCTCATCATCATGGCTATCACGGCCCTGCAGTTCCGGCTCAGCAAACGATTCGTCTTCTACCAGTAAGGCCCGCCATGACCACCATTTCTGACCGTGTGAAAACCACGGCACCCGTTGTAACGCGGAAGAAGCGCGACTGGTCAGTGGCCGCCCGGATCGTGGCCCTGCTGATCGCCGCCGTCTTTGTCCTGGGACCCGTTCTCTGGACGTTGTCCACCTCGCTTCGACCGCCGTCGGAGTCCTTCAAACTGCCGCCGTCGTTCCTGCCACTGAACCCGGACTTCACCTCCTACGGCCAAGTGTTCAAGCAACTCAACATCATTGGACTGGTGGTGAACAGTGCCCTGGTGACCGGCCTGATCGCCGTGGGCCAGATGATCACCGCAGCGTTGGCCGGTTACGCCTTTGCGCACCTGAAGTTCCGGGGCCGCGGAGCGCTCTTCTCGATCGTGCTGGCCACCATGATGGTGCCAGCCCAGGTGACGATCGTTCCCGTGTTCATGCTCATCCGCGGCGTTGGACTCTCCGACACGCTGCTCGCGTTGATCCTCCCGGCCATCCCGACGGCGTTCGGCACCTTCCTGATGCGGCAGTACTTCATGGGGCTCCCGGGTGAGCTCGCTGAAGCGGCCGCGATCGACGGCGCCTCGCCCTGGCGGACCTTCCGTTCCGTGTATGCGCCGCTGGCCATGCCCGGCCTGGCAATCGTGGGCATCCTGGCGTTCAACTTCCACTGGAACGAGTTCTTCAGGCCACTCATCATGACCATCTCGGAGCAGAACTTCACCCTGCCCCTGGGCCTGGTCTCCCTCCAAGGCAACCTCGGGACCGGAAGCATCTCCGTAGTCCTGGCCGGCGTTGTCCTCTCCATGATTCCCGCGCTGGTGGTGTTCATGTTCGGGCAGCGTGCCCTGCAGGACGGGCTCACCGCCGGTACGGGCAAGTAGATTCCCTTCTCTCTTCGAAAGGCATTTCCAATGACGGACCTTGCAGTTGTTTCTTCCCTGGCCCAGGCCGCTACGCACCCGGATCCCGCGTTCCCGCGCTTCCACCCGCGGCCTGCCCAAGGCTGGATCAACGATCCCAACGGCATCAGCTACATCAATGGCCGGTACCACGTGTTCTTCCAGTACAACCCGTCCTCTGCGCGGCACACCCAGATCCACTGGGGCCACGTGAGCACTGCTGACCTGGTGAACTGGGAAGAGCACCCCGCTGCCCTGGCACCGCAGGCAGGCGGGCCCGACTCTGCCGGCTGCTGGACGGGTGTGGTGACCCTTGATGGCGACGTTCCGACGGCCGCCTACTCCGGCGTTCAGGACCACGGCGGGCATTCCCAGGTTGTTATTGCCCGGGGCTCCTCGGACCTGGTGACCTGGACGCAGGACGGGCACGTTGCCGCGTCGATGCCTGCTGATTCCTCCGTGACCGCCGTGCGCGATCCTTTCATCTTCACGTTCAACGGATCCCGCTACGCCATCCAAGGTGCCGGACTCGCTGATGGACGGGCCGCTTTGCTGCTGTACACCGTGGACTCGCTGGATGATTGGAAGTACCAGGGCATTTGGCTGACGTCGGCCGACCCCGTCGCCGCCGTGCACACGCCCGCCGAGATCTGGGAGTGCCCGCAACTGGTGGAGGTGCCTTCATCCTCGGGTTCGTCCTCGGGTTCGTCCTGGGTGATGATGTTCTCGCTCTGGCTCTCCGGCGACGACCACGAGCATGCCAATGGCGTCGGGCACCTGATCGGTTCACTTACCTCGGATCCCGAGTCCGGGCTGCCTGTGTTTTCCGCCGTTTCGGGTGGGAAATCGGATCTGGGCCGCGACTTCTACGCACCCCAAATCGTCCAGCTTTCGTCTGGCTCTGAGCCGGCGGCTTTGCTGTGGGGCTGGGCCAACGAAGGTCCCGGCCGTGACGGTCGGCGGGGCCGCACCCAGGATGAAATCGACGACGCCGGGTGGTCGGGTGTGCTGACACATCCTCGCCTTTTGTCCGTGGTTGACGGGGCGTTGGTTGTTTCCCCTGCACCGCAAGTATCCGCGTACCGTGGGTCCTTGGTGGCATCCGATGCCTCGGGCCCGGTTGCCGTTCCTGCCTTTGCGGAGGTGCTGGTGGCCGGCACTGCCGGGACAGTTGAGCTGGTCCTTGGCTCCGGTACTGCAGAGCAGGTGGTTTATAAGGGAGAGCTCGCCGCAGGGGAGGAGCTCCGGATCTTCGTGGATGCCTCGCTCGTGGAGGTTTACTCGTCCAATTCAGTGGCCACCACGCTGCGGGCCTACCCTGCTCCCGGTGAATCCTGGACGCTCAACGTTCCCGCCGGCGCGACGGCAGATGTCTGGGAGCTGTCCCTCCCGCGCTGATTGCCTCCCGTTGTGGGGGCTGCTCTATTTGCTTCGCCAAGGTTTGGTGCGTAGAGCAGGCCCCGCAAGGTGGGGTTTAGCGGGGTGCTGGGCCTGTCGACTCGCGCAACACCAGGCGGCAGGGGACCATCGTCTCCAAGGTGGGCACCGCCGTCGTACTTTCGCTTCCCTCGATGGCACCCAACAGGGCCGACATGGCCGCCCGGCCAATCTCGCGCAAGGGGAGTGCCATGGTGGTGAGGGCGGGGACCATGGTGCTGGCGATGCGGTGTTCGTCGTCGTAGCCCATGACTGACAGATCACGCGGAATGCTCAAACCCAGGCGGGCGGCGGCGAGGGCTACGCCGACGGCCAAGCGGTCGTTGGCGCACATGATGGCCGTGGGGCGTTCCGCGGGGGCAACGCCGTCGAGGAGGCGCATGGCCCAGTTGAAGCCGTCGTTGATGTCCCAGCCCGCATGGGTGATGAGAGCCTCCCTGACGCCGAGGCTGGCTCCGACGAATGCGTCGCGGTAGCCCTGGACACGCAGGGGAGCCGCCGGGTCCACTTCCGCGCCGGCCAGCAAGGCAATGTCCCGGTGGCCGAGCTCCAGCAAATGTTCGGTGGCTTCGCGTCCGCCGGTGACCTCATCCGGGATGACGTGGTGGATCTGTGGCTCGGTGCGGCTGTCGTAGCAATTGGCCAGCACAGAGGGAACACGCTGCATGCCTGGAGGGACATCGAGCGGTTTGAGGCCTACCGTGACGTACATGAGTCCGTCCACTTGGCGGTCCAGCAGCGTCTCGATGGCGCTCGCATCCCGGGCGGCATCGCGTTCGGTATCCATCACCACCGTGACGAAGCCATGGCTGCGGGCAACATCGTCCGCGCCGCCGATGATGTTGCCGTCAAAGGGGCTGACCACCACTTCGTCGGACACGATCCCGATGACGCGGGAGCGCTGGTTCCGGAGGCTGAGTGCGATGGCGTTGGGGGAGTAGTTCAGCTCCTGCGCTGCCAACCGGATGCGGTCCTGACTCTCCTTGGCCACGTTGCCGTCACCGCGCCCGTTGAGGACCAACGAAACGGCGCTTCGGGAAACCCCTGCCCGTTTTGCGACGTCGAGTGCGGTGGCCTTGCGGTTCATGGTGGTCCTTTCCTGCGGCTAGGCAGCAGTCTACCTAACGCGTGTGAGGACTGGGTGCGGGACGTGGCGCCTACGAACCGTAGCCAACACCGGACACGATGCTTTGCATCAACAGGATGCCTTTGACGTAACCGACCACGATGTAAAGGATCCATCCCGCGGTGAGCATACCCAGCGGCCACCAGCCACGGCCCCTGGCCACCTTGTTCACGATGATCGCGCGGCCGATCACGTACACCACGCCTCCCATGTAGATGAACGCCCATGCCCAGTGGAAGGGCCGGACGACTCCAGCGGGCAGCAAGCGCCGGTAGTCGAAGAAGGCCAGCACAACCGAGGCGACATAGACCAACACCAAGGAGCCCGCGGTGAGGAAGTAGCCCACGGTGAAAATCGAAGCGGGATCCGGAGCGACGCCACCACGACTGGTGGCGTAGAAACGCAGGTCCGGGTTCCACGTCAACAAGGCGATGGCAGGAAGCAACGGCAGCACAGCCATGAGCCAGATGAAGACGTTGTACACGGGGTGTCCGGACCGATGAGCGGACGTTGGGCCAGCAACCGTGAGGCTGGCGGGCCCACGTGCGCCGTCCACGCAGAACCGTCCCACCACCTGTTGTAGCGCGGATCCGCAGGGTCGGCATACCAGCCGGGTGCCGCCGTCGTGCTTGGTTGCGGCAGTTGGCCCGGCGCCCTGGCGTCAGTCATTGGTGCCCGCCCTTAGGCGTTGATTGAGTAGCCGATTTGCGAATAGATCTGGTTGAAGAAGTTCGCCATCCAGATGCCAAACACGATGAACGACACCACGATGGTCCCGATCATGACCCAGATGGGTGCCAGGCCGCGGTCCAGGGCGACCTTGCGGACAATGACGGTCCGGCCAATGACGTAGACCAAGGGGCTCAGGAAGCACCAGGCCCAGTGGAAGGGACGGATCACCCCTGATTTGGCGAGCCGTTGATAGTCGAGGTAGGCGAAGAGGATGGTCGCGGCCCAGATGACGAAACTTGAGATCTGGAGGAGGAAGTAGCCGGGGGAGTAGATCGACGTGGGGTCGAGCGTCGTTGCGCCCGAGCGGGTGGTGATGAGGCGGAACTCCGGCTGCCACGTCAGGAGGAGAAGGACGGACACCAGGGGGATGAGCACGATTGCCCAGATGAACGGGTTGTAGACCGGCGTCTGGTTGCTGATCAGTACGCGTTGAAGCGGCATGAATTGAGGGTGCGCGGGGGCCAGGTGCGGCGTCCATTGCACGCCGTCCCACCATCGCATCTGCTGCGGATTGGAAGGGTCCGGATACCAGCCCGGAGGCGTCGTTGAACCGCTGTAGCCCTGAGTCATGAGTCCCCCTGAATGAGTGTCGATTCAGAGGATATCGCGGTTGTGGCCTCTCTCTTAGCAAGCGGTCCTCCCCATCGCGGTGAAGTCGGTGTATGCATGGAACATGACCTTCTTCGAGGACCTTCCTGTACCGCCAGAACGTCCGCGACATACCCAGCCCATACCGCCTGCCTGGGTGGGGCCGCCAACGGATGAATTGCCCGGAGTGGTGCCGGTCAGTTGGTTCGTGCACAGCAGCAACCGTATGGCGTTGGCGCTGAAATCCGTTGACGTTTACTCCACCGGTTGTGTTTTGGACCTGGTTTGGACAGTCCGGCGCGGAGACCAAACAGCAGGCGAATGGCGCGAAGCAATGGACAAAGCACTCACACCCCGCGGTCCGTTCCAACAAGGGCTGGACGGATTGTTGGTGGGGGTGGGATATCCGAACGGCCGGAAGGTTTTCGCGGGACTGGTGGAGCCCAGCCTGGGAGGCGGAATGGACGGCGACGTCACGGGGCCGGTACTCACGCCGCTGGGAGGTGGCGGGTCCGGCGGCAACGACGAATTCCTGCAGGGCACTTCACGGTACTGGTTATGGCCGCTGCCGTTGGACGTGGGAACCGTCCTTGTGGCCAAGTGGGATGGCCTGGGGATGCCCGAGAGCTCCGTGCCGTTGCCCGTCGAGTTGTTCGCCGAAGCAGCCCGTGCAGCCAGGAAGTTCTGGGTGGACTAGATTTCCACATAGCGCGCTTGGCCCCATCCGCGCCCGAAATGCCGCCGGTACAGTGGCACTATGCTCCCTTCCCTTGAAGAACTAGAGGACTCCGCTTACGTCGTTTCCTTGCCCATGCGGGTCAAATTCCGCGGCATCATGCAGCGTGAAACGCTCCTGCTGAAAGGACCACATGGTTGGGGCGAGTTTTGTCCGTTTCCGGAGTACGACGACGACGAATCCTCCCGTTGGTTGGCCGCCGCTTTGGAAGCGGGCTGGCAAGGGTTCCCGGTTCCGCTCAGGGACACCATTCCTGTGAACGCCACCGTCCCCGCCGTCGCCGCGGATCGGGTGCCCGATGTGCTCGCGAGGTTCGGACGCGTTGATGCGGTCAAGATCAAGGTCGCTGAGCGGGGCCAGAAATTGATCGACGACGTAGCTCGGGTGGTTGCCGTTCGGGAAGCCTTGCCGGACGCCGCCATCCGGGTGGACGCCAACGGAGGTTGGGACGTGGAGCAGGCCGTCGACGCATTGAGCAAGCTCTCTGCGGTGGGACTTGAGTACGCCGAGCAACCCGTGCCCACCATTGAGGGACTGGCAGAAGTGCGGCGGCGGCTTTCGGTTGCTGGAACACCCGTGCTTATCGCGGCGGACGAGAGCGTCCGTAAAGAAGACGATCCTCTGCGCGTGGCCCGTGCCGGCGCAGCTGACCTCCTGGTGGTGAAAGTCGCGCCGCTTGGGGGAGTGGCGCGTGCCCTGGACATCGTGGCCCAAGCCGGCCTTCCCGCCGTCGTCAGTTCAGCCCTGGACACGTCCGTGGGAATCCGCGCCGGATTGGCGCTCGCCGCCTCGCTGCCGTCCCTGCCGTACGCGTGTGGCCTCGGAACTGTTTCGCTTTTCGCTGCGGACATCACGCGTGACCCATTGGTCGCGGACGACGGCGCCATCCGGCTTCGCGGGGCAGCGGCCGATCCGGAGCTTCTTGAGCGGTATGCGGCACCCGCTGACCGGCGCGACTGGTGGTTGGAGCGGCTTGCCCGGGTTCACGCTGTCCTGGCCTCTGCCTGACGCGGTTTGTTCACCGTTCCGTAACCAGAGCGTCCTCTCGGCTTCGGATTACGCTGAAAGGCTCGGCGGGAAGCTCGTAACCATTCTGGAAGGTCCCCCATGTCTGAAACCACCGGACGCACGTTCCCGCTGCTCCCCATGCTTGGCCACACCAAGGGCAAGCGCAGCGCGGTGACCTGTGCGCTCAAGTGCGACAATGCCTGCGCAGGCGATGTATGCAACACCAGCTCCAACGGCTACTTCCGCGATATCGCCTCCACGGCCATGTCCCGCCGCGCCGCCCTGGGCTTGGGCGCCGCAGGTGCGCTCGCCGTCGTTCTCGGTGGCGCTGTCACCGGCGCTGACTCTGCTGTTGCGGACTCCGGCAATGGCCTGTCCGATGCAGCCAAGAAGGGCTTCGACAAGTCCAAGCTGAAGTTCACCGCCATCAAGCCCGTTGACTCCGCTGTTGACGCGTTCACGGTTCCCGAAGGCTTCGACTGGAACCCGGTCATCCGCTGGGGCGACCCGCTGTTCAAGGACTCGCCGGCGTTCGACCTGAACAACCAGAGCGCCGCAGCCCAGGCCCGCCAGTTCGGTTACAACAACGACTACACGGACATCCTGCCGATCCCCAACTCCAAGGATCGCCGTGCGCTGCTCTTCACCAACCACGAGTACACCAACGAGAACATCATGCTGCCGGTGGGCTTCGATGCTGCCGAGGCCCGCGCCATCGGTCGTGCCGCACACGGTCTGGCTGTTGTGGAACTCGAGCGCAAGAACAAGAACAAGCCGTGGAGCTACGTCCAGGGTGCAGCCCTCAACCGCCGCTTCCTGACGGACACCGTCTACGAGCTGACCGGTCCCGCCGCCGGCACCAACCTGGTGAAGACCATCGACGACCCCGCCGGCCGTTGGATCAAGGGAACCCTGGGCAACTGCTCCGGCGGTACCACCCCGTGGGGCACCATCCTCTCCGGTGAAGAGAACTTCAACGGCTACTTTGCCGCGCCGGGCACCAGCGACGGCGACAAGCGATACGGCCTGTCCGCCAAGGCAACCACCCGTCAATGGGAACTCGACGAGCCCCGCTTCGATACCCGCAACTCCGGCTACGCCAACGAGTCCAACCGATTCGGCTGGATTGTGGAGGTGGACCCCTTCGACCCCACGTCCACCCCGAAGAAACACTCCGCCATGGGCCGCTTCAAGCACGAGGGCGCCAACGTGATCGTCGCTCCCAACGGCCGCGTTGTGGCTTACATGGGCGACGACGAGCGCTTCGACTACCTCTACAAGTTCGTCTCCAAGGGCAAGTACCAGGCCGGCGACTCTGCCGCTGCCCGCAGGAACAACATGAACCTTCTTTCCGAAGGCGACCTGTACGTTGCCCGCTTCACCGGCGATTCCCCGGCCGCCGAGATCGATGGCACCGGCAAGCTCCCTGCTGACGGCGCCTTCGACGGTTCCGGCGAATGGTTGCCGCTGGTGGTCAACGGCCAGTCCGCGGTCCCGGGCATGTCCGTAGCCGAGGTCCTTGTTTACACCCGACTTGCAGCGGACAAGGTTGGCCCCACCAAGATGGACCGCTGCGAAGACGTCCAGCCAAACCTGCTCACCGGCAAGGTCTACGTGGCCTGCACCAACAACTCCGACCGTGGCAAGGCCGGCAGGGAAGGCGCCACGGAGGTCAACCCCCGCACCCTGAACCGCGACGGCCACATCGTGGAGATCACCGAGGCTCCGGGCCAGACCGGGACCAAGTTCAACTGGACCCTCCTGCTGGTGGCCGGCGACCCCGCCAAGAACACCTCCACCTATTTCTCAGGCTTCCCGGCGGACAAGGTCTCCCCGATCTCCTGCCCTGACAACGTGGCTTTCGACTCCGTGGGCAACCTCTGGATCTCCACCGACGGTGCCCCGTCCACCATCGGCTACAACGACGGTCTCTTCAAGGTCACCTTGGAAGGCCCGGAGCGTGGCAAGGTGGAGCAGTTCCTTGCCGTCCCGCGTGACGCCGAGACCTGTGGCCCGATCATCCACGATGAAGAGCGCACGGTCTTCGTCGCCGTCCAGCACCCGGGTGAAGAGGGCACGTTCGAGGCCCCGCACTCGTACTTCCCGGACTACGTCGGCGCGGGATCACGCCCGGCTGCCGGCTCCGTGCGTGCGCCGCGTCCGGCGATCGTCCAGGTGTTCCGCAAGTAGGCCTGTTCCGCGTAGGCGCTCCTCCAGCCCCTCGGGGTGGAGGAGCGTTTCCGTTTAAGGGGTGTTTGGTGAGAGAGCGTCGGTGGTATCCGACGCTCTCTCACCGAATCGCCGTTTTCGGTGATCGCTCTCTCACCGAATGGCCGTTTTCGGTGATCCCTCTCTCACCGTTCGGCCGCTTTCGGGTCGAGGGGCGCCCATAGACTGGGACGGTGACTTCCCAGGACTCTCTGACATCCATTGGCGCCGCCCGGGTTGCGGTATCCGCCCTGCTCGACGGCGGTGTGCGGCACGTGGTGGTGGCGCCCGGTTCGCGGTCGGCGCCTATGGCCTACGCCTTGGCGGAGGCAGAGGCTACGGGCAGGGTGATCCTCCACGTCCGGATCGACGAACGCGATGCCGGTTTCACGGCCCTTGGCCTGGCCCTGGCCACCGAAGCGCCAGCCGCCGTCGTCACTACGTCCGGGACCGCCGTCGGGAACCTGCTTCCGGCAGTGATGGAAGCCAATCACGCGGCGGTTCCGCTGATCGTTGTTTCGGCCGACCGGCCCGAGGAGCTGCACGGCACCGGGGCGAACCAGACCACCATCCAACTGGACCTTTTCGGCGATCACGTGAGGTTCGCCGTCGACGTCGCCGCCGGGGACAACCCGCAGCGGGCCGTCACCACGGCGCTTTACGCGGCCACCGGTGCGCTGGAAGACACGCCGCCCGGGCCCGTCCAGGTGAACCTCGCCTTCCGGGACCCTCTGGTGCCGGAACCCGACGACGCCCTGCCGCCCGCCGCGGGCCATGGCCCCTTCCATTACGACGCCGGTCCGCAGGCACTTGATCTTCCAGCAGCACCCAGCGACCTTCCGGAAAGAAACACCGTGGTCCTCGCGGGCCACGATGCCGGGCCGGTAGCGGAAGCCTTCGCCCGGGCCCAGGGCTTGCCGTTGCTTGCGGAACCTTCGTCGAACGCCCGCTTTGGCCCGAATGCAATCGGCCCGTACCGGTTGCTGCTCGAGCACTTCGGCCCCGGCTCTCCGACGCCCATTGACCGCGTTGTCCTGTTCGGCCGTCCCACGTTGTCCCGTCCGGTCAGCGCACTGTTGGCCCGTGAAGGCATCGAGTCCGTGATCTACCAGCCCGTTCCCGTGGCGTGGTACGACGAAGGCCGCCGCAGGGAAACGCCGATCGAAACCCTGCCGGAACTAGCGGAGTTCGCGGGCCGTGGGTCAGCCGAGTGGCTCGACTCCTGGCTCCTCGCGGGCGCCGCCGCCCAGCACTCGCTCGACGGCGTGCTGGCCGGCGAATCCGCTGCCAACGGACCGTCGGTCGGCGCAACGGTGTGGGAACATGCCCGCGGCAAGCTGGTGCTCGGTTCCTCCAACGGCATTCGCGATGTAGACCTGGCCGGGCAACCCCACCCCGATCCTCTTGCCACGGTTTACGCCAACCGCGGCCTCGCCGGCATCGACGGCACCCTCGCTACGGCTACCGGCATCGCCCTTGGCAGCGGCCGCGAAACCACGGTTCTGCTCGGTGACCTGACCTTCCTGCACGACGTCGGCGGCCTTCTCCTCGGCCAAGGCGAACCCACCCCGGACCTGCGCATCGTTGTCCTCAACGACGCCGGTGGGGCCATCTTCGGCCTGTTGGAACACGGTGTGGTGGAAGACTCAGGCGCCTACGGCACCGCCGTCGAACGCCTCTTCGGAACCCCGCACTCAGTGGACATCGCGGCACTCGCGGCGGCGTACGGCGTCGGGCACAGCGCGGTAAGTACGACGGCGGCACTGGCCGAAGCGCTCAGGGCGCCGCTCAAGGGACGCGCGATAGTGGAAGTGCGCGTGGATCGGGCGGGCCTGCGGGGACTCCATGCGCGGATCAAGGAAGCCATCAACGCAGCCGTGGGCAAGGTCCTCACGGCAGGCTAGGAATCGACCGCGCCCGTTCCCGCCGTCCGCGCCCGTAACCTCGGGGGCGCAAGGCGTGAAAGGGTGCGCCGCGGGCGAAGCAGGGGTGCGCCGGGCGGGAGTGGGTGCCTCAGGAACGATCGCAGGGTGCGCCGCGGGCGAAGCAGGGGTGCGCCGGGCGGGAGTGGGTGCGTCAGGAACGATCGCAGGGTGCGCCGCGGGCGAAGCAGGGGTGCGCCGGGCGTCAAATGGCGCGCTAAGAAACACGGAGGGCGGCACCCGAATGCGGGTGCCGCCCTCCTTCGTCGCTGAACGGGGGATTTAGTCCTCCACGACGTCGATGTGCGTCGGGTCCAGGACGCGGCGCAGGAATTCCTTGGTTCGTGGCTGCGTGGGGGCGCTGATGACCTGCTCGGCCACGCCCTCCTCCACTACAACGCCGCCGTCCATGAACACCACGCGGTCGGCCACTTCACGGGCAAAGCCCATCTCGTGCGTGACCACCAGCATGGTCATGCCTTCCTGGGCCAGCTTGCGCATGACAGCCAGGACGTCGCCCACGGTTTCGGGGTCCAACGCGGACGTGGGCTCGTCGAAAAGCATCAGCTGCGGATCCATGGACAACGCCCGGGCGATGGCAACGCGCTGCTGCTGGCCGCCGGAAAGCTGGTCCGGGTAACGGTCCGCAAGATGGCCAAGCCCCACGCGTTCCAGGTTGCGGCGGGCCACGTCGGCGGCCTCGGATTTGGACCGCTTGAGGACCTTGACCTGCGAGATGGTGCAGTTGTCCAGGACGCTCAGGTGCGGGAACAGGTTGAAGTGCTGGAACACCATTCCCACGCTCTGGCGCATGCGGTTGAGGTCCACATCCGGATCCGTGGCCTCGAACTTGCCCACGTTGATGGTGCCGGCGTTGGGCTGCTCAAGCAGGTTGACGCAGCGCAGGAGCGTGGACTTGCCCGAACCCGAAGGACCGATCAGGCAGACCACCTGTCCGGGCTCGACGGTCAGGGAGATGCCCTTGAGGACCTCATTGTTGCCGTACGACTTGCGGAGGTCCTTGATGTCCACGCCCGCAGCGCGGACTGTTGCGGAGTTGGTCATGACTGTCCGTCCTATCGCTTGGTCCGCGCAGAGCGGCTTTCGAACTTCCGGGCAAGGAGGCTCAAGGGGATGGTGATCACGAGGTAGAACGCGCCGGCCACCAGCAGCGGGGTCAGGCCTGCGCCCAGGCTGGAGATGCCGTCGCGGCCGAATTTGGTGAGCTCGTACTGGGACGCAGTGAGGCCCAGGACGTAGATCAAGGACGAGTCCTTGGTGAGCAGGATGATCTCGTTGGTCAGCGGAGGCAGGACGATCTTGAAGGCCTGCGGGATCACGATCGAGACCATGGCCCGCCAGTGCGGCATGCCGAGGGACCGGGCGGCTTCCATCTGTCCCTTGGGAACAGCCTGGAGGCCGGCGCGGAGGGTTTCAGCGATGTAGGCCGAAGCGACGATGCCCAAGGACACCATGACCACAATGTTGACGTCCCACTGCACACCGAAGGCCAGGGGCACGCCGTAGCCGAAGGCGATGAAGACCAGCAGGGCCGGAACACCGCGGAAGAACTCGATGTAGCCGGTGGCGATCCAGCGGTAAAGCGGGAAGGAGGAGAGCTTCATCAGGGCGAGCAGGAGGCCGCCTGAGAGGCCCACCACGAATGCCAGTGCGGTGTAGATGAGGGTGTTCTTGAGGCCAACCAGGAAGATTCCCGGGAACATGGGGCCGATCTTGGCGAAGTTGAAGACGCTGTTGCCAATGGTCTTCCAGTCCACGGCGATGATCACTGCGGCCACAGCCACAACGAAGATTCCGGCCTGGACGTAAAGACTGACTCTGGCTCGTTGACGTGCAGTCATTGCCATGGTGTTCTCACAATCATGTTGCGCAGCGGGGGCCCCGAACCGACTGCTTTAACAGAGAGTTACGGGGCCCCGCTTGCGTGGATATCGGGAGCCGGTTGCCTTACTTTGCGGCTTCGCCGAACCAGGTGGTCTTGAACTTTGCCAGCGTTCCGTCATCCGTGAGGCGCTTCAGGGTGGCGTTCACGGAGTCGGCCATGGCGGTGTTGCCCTTCTTGATGGCAATGCCAAGCTTCTCGCCGGTTGCGTAGTCCTCGATGCGCTTGATCTTGGAGTCATCCTTGATGGCGTAGCCCAGGACGGACTGGTTGCCGACGGCGGCGTCGATGGTGCCGGCCTTGAGGGCCTGGACCAGGAGGCCGGAGTCCTCGAACTGCTGGGCGTCAATTCCCTTGTCCTTGGCGTACTGGGCGCCGGTGGTGGCCTGCTGGACGCCCACCTTCTTGCCTTTGGCACCGTCAAGGTTGCTGATGCCGGAAGCGGTGGAGGCCACCAGGGTCAGGTCGTCATCCATGTAGGGGCTGGAGAAGTCCATGACGTTCTTGCGGACATCGGTGATGGAGATGGAGGAGATGGAAACGTCGCAGCCAGTGAGGGCCGTGCCGGTTTCGATAGCCTCGAAGGAGCTGTCCACCACGTTGAGTTCAGCCTTGAGGTCCTTGGCAACTTCGGCCGCGATGTCCATGTCGAAGCCGACGTTCTTGCCGTCCTTCTGGAACTCGAAAGGCTCGTAGGGGATGTCCGAGCAAACGGTCAGCTTGCCGGCGTTGATGAGCTGGGGGCCCGAACCTGAGGCGGCCGGAGTGGAGGAACCACCGCATGCGGTCAGGGCCAAAGCACCTGCTGCGAGCACGGCGGCCATCTTGGTACCGGACAGAACCGAACGGGAGATCTGCATATTTTTACCTTTTGTTGCAGTGGATGCTGGACTGAGTCGGTCTTTAGTGTAGTACCGAACGTGAGATGTGCATCACAGGAAACTAAGTTTCACTATTGGATAACCAGTTTAGCGAATATGCAAGGGGGGTCGGAGAGTCCCGGTCTGGAATCCCAGATTCAGCGGCGGATGCCGAGGGCTTCGAGCATCGGACGGAACTTGGCCCAGGTTTCGGCCAATTCAGCTTCGGGCTGTGAGCCTTCAACGATGCCGCAGCCCGCATACAGGCGCACGGTGTTGGCGTCCTCGATCACGGCTCCGCGCAGGGCGATGCCCCACTCGCCGTTGCCTGCCGCGTCCAGCCAGCCGACCGGACCTGCGTAGGGTCCTCGGTCCAGATGTTCCAGTTTCCTGATCAGCGCGCCGGCAACCAAGGTGGGTGTTCCGCATACGGCTGCGGTGGGGTGAAGGGCGTTGATCAAAGCGAGGCACGTTGGCACATGGCCTTCGATGTCCGCCAGTTCGGCCTTCACGTCCGAAGCCAGGTGCCACACGTTCGGCAGTTCCAGGATGAAGGGTTCGCTGTGCGAGTTCATCGCTTCGGAGAACGGGGCCAGCTGCCGGGTCAGGGAATCGATGGCGATCTCGTGTTCGTGCCGCTGCTTCTCCGACCCGGCCAGCACGCGTTCGGCGTATTCCATGGGGGAGCCGTCGATGCCCTCGGCGTCCCTGCGGTCGAGGGTCCCGGCCAGCACGCGGGCCTGGGCTGTGCGGCCCTCCACCTGGATCAGCATCTCCGGGGTGGCCCCCACCAAACCGTCCACGCCGTACGTCCAGCATTCCCGGTACCGTGCCGCGAGTTGGCGAAGCACCTCCGCGGCGTTGACCCCTGCTGGAAGGGTGGCAACGACGTCGCGCGCCAGCACCAGCTTCTCCAGCTTGCCGGCGCGGATTTCCTCCACACCGTTGGTCACAGCTTCCATCCACGCTGCTTCGGTAAGCGACCCGCGCCCAAGCGAGCCACGCGAACCGTTGAGCGCGTCGCCGTCAGGTGAGTGCCCGACGTCGGAAGTTACGACGGCGGGTTCGTCACCGTTGGTGCCGGACAGCCAGCGTTCCACAGTGGCCAGGACAGTCGCCTCGGTGAGGGGGCCGTCGTCGAACGTCAGCTGGGTGGCCCAGGCGCGGCCGTCGCGGATGCCGACCACAAGCTCCGGCAGGATCAGGCGGGAAACATGCGGCGAGGTCTTGGAAAAAGCGAAGGAGCCGAACGCCACCGGCCCCGTCCCAGGCAGCTCAACATGGTCGGTGATTTCGGCCTCAAGGATGAGGTGCCGCCACCAGATATCGGCCTCGAGGAAACGCTCCGGACCGGTGGTACTGAAGCGGGTCAGCTCCCCGTATCCCACCAGGCCGGCTTCGCGGCGGGACCAGCACAGAACGTCGTCACGCACCAGAAACGACGGCAGCCCCCCGGAGGATGAATCGACATCGAGGGGGACTGTCAAAGTGCGGAGCGTGCTGGTCATGATGGAACAACAGTACTCCCGGGTGCAGGCAGAACCCGCCCCTTCTTCTACAGCGCAGCAAACTTGGCTGTTTGTCTGAGACAATTGACGGGTGAACCGAGCATCCTTGGAAAAGCGTCCGGACGAAGTTGCGACGATGTTTGACGATGTCGCCCCTAAATACGATGTTGTCAACGACGTCCTCTCCATGGGGCAGACGCGGCGGTGGCGCCGGATCGTGGTGGATGCCATGGACGTGAAGGCCGGGCAGCGCGTGCTGGATCTGGCTGCAGGAACCGGTACCTCCAGCGAGCCCTACGCCGATGCCGGTGTGGATGTTGTGGCCTGCGATTTCTCCCTGGGGATGCTCAAGGTTGGCAAGCGCCGCCGCCCGGACATCGACTTCATTGCCGGTGACGCCACCAATCTCCCGTTCGCGGACAACAGCTTTGATGCCTCCACCATCTCCTTCGGCCTGCGCAACGTCGTTGAACCCCGCAAGGCCCTCCAGGAGATGCTCCGCGTGACAAAGCCCGGCGGTCGCCTGGTCATTGCTGAGTTCTCCCAGCCGGTGGTTCCGCTGTGGCGCACCATGTACACCGAGTACCTCATGCGTGCCCTGCCGGCCATCGCCACCAAGGTGTCCTCCAACCCGGACGCCTACGTCTACCTCGCCGAATCCATCCGCGCCTGGCCGGACCAGGACCACCTGGCCCAGTGGCTTGCCGACGCAGGATGGACGGACATCACTTACCGCAACCTCAGCGGCGGCATCGTCGCAGTGCACCGCGCGCAGAAGCCCTCCGAACACCGCGAAAGCGTTCCCGTGGCCAAGCTGCGCCGCCAGATCAAACCGCGCCGGACGGGCGCACAGTCAGGCTGACTTAGGACACCGTGAAAGTACTGATAGTTGGCGCGGGCCCCGCAGGGTCCACCGCCGCGTATTACCTGGCCCAGGCAGGCATCGACGTTACGGTCCTGGAAAAGACCTCCTTCCCGCGCGAAAAAGTGTGCGGGGACGGGCTCACTCCAAGGGCTGTCCGGGAGATCCAGAAGCTTGGATTGCCGCACACCGTTGAGGACGGGTGGCGCCGGAACAAGGGTCTCCGGTTGATCGCCGGTGGCCGCACCATCGAGCTGCCCTGGCCCGAGGTCTCCGGCTTTCCCACCTACGGACTCATTCGAACCCGCCTCGGCTTCGACGAATCCCTCGCCCGGCACGCGGAGGCGGCAGGCGCCGTCGTGCTTGAACGCCACAGCGTCACCACCGCACTGCAGGACGACGACGGCCGCGTCATCGGCGCGCGCGCCGCGATCCTTGACGAGTCCGGACGCAAGACGGGGGAAACGCGCGACTTCTTTGCCGACGTCGTGCTCGCCGCGGACGGCAATTCCACGCGGACCGCAGTCTCGCTGGGAATGCACAAGCGCGACGACCGGCCCCTCGGTGTGGCCGTGCGCACCTACTTCACCTCGCCCCGGCACAACGACGACTGGATGGAAGGCTGGCTGGAACTGCCCGGCAAGTCCGGCAAGCCGTTGCCCGGCTACGGTTGGGTGTTCGGCGTGGGCGACGGCACGTCCAACGTGGGCCTCGGCATCCTGAACTCCTCCAAGGAATTCGGCAAGCTCGACTACAAGCAGGTCCTGCGTGAGTGGACCGCCGCGATGCCGTCCGAATGGGGCTTCACCCCGGAGAACCAGGTGGGGGAGATCCGTGGCGCCGCGCTGCCCATGGGCTTCAACCGCACCCCGCACTGCTCGCCCGGGCTGCTCTTGCTGGGCGACGCCGGCGGCATGGTGTCCCCGTTCAACGGCGAGGGCATCTCCTACGCCATGGAATCGGCACGGTTTGCGGCGGAGTTCCTGATCGATGCTTCCTCCCGTACTGCCTCTGCCGGATGGAACACGCACGACGCCGATGCGCACCTTTCGCGGTACGCGGACTATGTGCGGGACCAGTGGGGTTCGCATTTCACGCTCGGACGGGCCTTTGCTTTCCTGATCGGCAAACCCGCCGTGATGAAGCTCGCCCTGCGGACCGGCATGCCCATTCCCGTGCTGATGCGCTTTGTGGTCCGGCTGCTGGCCAACCTCACGGACTCCTCGGCGAAGGGCTTCGAAGACCGGGTGATCCGGGTCCTGGAAATGCTCGTTCCACCCACGTCCAACACTTCCTCCACCCGCCCGTTTGCAGCGGCAGGGTCCGACACCGCGGTTTCCGCACCAACTAGTTAGGGTTAACCCGTGACGAACTCTGCCGAACACAGCTGGACCCATGCCGGGCACGGCCTGCCGGACTCCAACGAGCCCGCCCCCAACACCACCGCGATCGCAACGGGCCTTCAGCTGCCCGCCGGTTTTGCCGCCATCGCAGGCGACGCCGAGCTCGGCCCCGCCATCACCACCAACCTTGCCCGCGTGGAGAAGAAGCTTCGCGAGGCCATCTCCAACTCGGATCCGCTGGCTGACGCAACGTCGCGCCACCTGGTGGAGGCCGGCGGCAAGCGCATCCGTCCCTTGCTGACCCTGCTGTGCGCCCACCTTGGCGATGCTTCCCGTCCCGAGGTTGTCCAGGCCGCCGTCGTGGTTGAACTGACGCACCTGGCCACGCTGTACCACGACGACGTCATGGACTCCGCGCCCTTCCGCCGGGGAGCCCCGACGGCCCACGAAGTATGGGGCAACTCCGTCGCGATCCTCACCGGCGACCTCATCTTTGCCCGCGCCTCCATCCTGGTGTCCGAGCTCGGCTCCCGCGCACTTGGCATCCAGGCGCGGACCTTCGAACGCCTGTGCCTCGGCCAGCTCCACGAGACCGTCGGTCCCCGCGAGGACGAGGACGCCGTGGACCACTACCTCTCCGTCATCGCGGACAAGACGGGGTCCTTGGTTGCGGCTTCGGGCCAGCTCGGCGCGATTTTCGCCGGTGCCGCTCCTGAGTACGAGGACGTCCTGGTTGAATACGGCGAGAAGGTCGGCGTTGCCTTCCAGTTGGCTGACGACGTCATCGATGTCACTGGTGTGAAGGTCAAGTCCGGCAAGTCCCCGGGCACCGACCTTCGCGAAGGCGTGCCCACCCTTCCCGTGCTGCTGCTCCGCCGTGACGCTGCCGCTGGGGATGCCTCGGCCGTGGCTTTGCTTGAACTGGTGGATGGCGACCTGTCTTCCGACGCTGCCCTGGCTGAGGCTGTCGCCGGCCTCCGCGAACATCCCGTCACCGCCGAGTCCTGGAAGATCGCCCGCGAGTGGTCTGCCGAGGCCGTTGCCGCCTTGGCCCCGCTGCCGGAGGGTGTTGTGAAGTCCTCCCTGACCAACTTCGCCCACGCCGTGGTGGACCGGAGCAGCTAGCCTTTCTTCTGCGTTGAGGCAGGCCTCTGACCCTCCGGGGTTGGGGGCCTGCTTTTTGTTTGGTGTCGTTTGCCGTCGCGACCCGCTTTGGGTTGGCCGGGGCTTTGAGGGGCTCGGTTTTGCGGCGTGTCTTCGGCTGTCGGCGTCAAAGTTGGTCGTGACGGCACACCACGACGGCGGCGGTGCTCGGCTTTGGAGGGCACAGGGCGGCGGCGGTGCGACGGTTTGGTGGCTACACGGCGGCGGCTGGGCCAGGGTTTGGTGGCTTCCGTGGGTGCCGTCGCGACCCACTTTGGGTGGGCAGGGGCTTTGAGGGGCTCGGTTTTGGGGCGTGTCTTCGGCTGTCGGCGTCAAAGTTGGTCGTGGCGGTACACCACGACGGCGGTGCTCGGCTTTGGAGGGCACAGGGCGGAGGCACCTGGCTTTGGTGGCTTCCGTGGGTGCCGCTGCGACCCGCTTTGGGTGGGCCGGGGCTTTGAGGGGCTCGGTTTTGCGGCGTGTCGTCGGCGTCAAAGTTGGTCGTGGCGGCACACGACGACGGCGGTGCCACGGTTTGGTGGCTACACGGCGGCGGCTGGGCCAGGGTTTGGTGGCTTCCGTGGGTGCCGTCGCGACCCACTTTGGGTGGGCTGGGGCTTTGAGGGGCTCGGTTTTGCGGCGTGTCTTCGGCTGTCGGCGTCAAAGTTGGTCGTGGCGGCACACCACGACGGCGGCGGCACCTGTCTTTGGTGGCACACCACGACGGCGGCACCTGGCTCTGCTTGGCACACCACGACGGCGGCGCTCGGCTTTGGGCGCGCGGCTGGGCTGGCGGGTGGTGGCGAGGGCTAAAATGGAATGGCCCCGGCTCGCTGCAACGTTACGAGTCATACGCTGCACCGAACCGGGACCACAATCTCCGTTCGCATCAGACCCACCGGAGGCATTTAGTGGATCCGTGAATAGCTTATGACAACTCTGTCACATAAGCAACTCCGCGGGTCAAAGAAATTTCGATGGAAGTGCTGTCCTTTACAAAGGTCATCCGTGCCGTGACCACCAACTTTGGTGCCGACGAATCCATGACACGCCGGCTGAGGAGTCTCCGCCGGTGGGGACGCTGCAGAGTGGGTGGTGGGGGTACGGGGGTTTTCCACATACGGCTTTCTGAGTGCAGCGTGCGGCCTTGGCGGAGTCACAGCATGGGCTGATGGATGTCACTCAATTTCTCCGCAGCCGTCATGGGGCTGCGACCACCGCTTCCCTCTATGCAGCCGGATTCACCCGCAGGGGATTGGCTAAAGCAGTTAAGGAGGGCGATATCAGCAGGCTCCATCGAGGTGTGTACATCGGGAAGGACGCTGATCCGGACATCGTGGCGGCGTTCCGGGCCAATGGAAAACTGACATGCGTTTCCGCCGCCCGGTTCTATGGCCTGTGGACGCTCCAAGATGGTCCGCTCCACGCTGGTGAGCAACTCCACCTGAGCTGCGGCACCGGGCTTGCCAGGCGACGGATTGTCCACCACGGCCAGCGCCTGCACCCGGACCATCCCTATCTACCCGTGGCAGGAGTCGCCGACGTCCTGCTGCATGCCATGAGGTGTCTCCCCGAGTTGGAAGCCCTGGTCATGGTGCAGAGTGCTGTCAGTCATGCATTGCTGACCACGACTTTCCTGAAGACCAAGATGAACGGCAACCGGAACGGAGTAGCCAGGGCCATCCTGGACCTTGTCCTGCCGAGGGCCGACTCGCTCTTGGAGGTGCTCGCTCATACCCATTTCACGCGGGCCGGGTTGCAAGTCCGGATGCACGCGGATGTCCCAGGGGTCGGTGAAGTTGATTGCCTGATCGAGGAATGCCTGATCGTCGAACTCGACGGCGGGACTCATTTCGAGCCGAAACAGGTGAAGAAGGACCAATACCGGAACAATGCAGGACTCCTCGGAGGCCTCACGAGCCTGCACTACTACTATGCAGACGTCGTGTATCAGCCACAGAAGATGGTGGACGAAGTCCTGGCCGTGCTCCGGAACAGGGAGGCCGGGCGTTTCGGGCCGTTCCGATACCTGGCCAGCCAGCCGCCGTCGTAATTAATGTTCTGAGCGCTGTACCGCCACGACCAACTTTGAGGGCAAAAGGTAGCCGGGAGGCCCGTGCAACGGCGTGTTGCGTCGGTTTAGCGCTCAAAGTGGGTCGTGGCGGTACAGGGACCGGTGGATGGGGCGAAAGTGCCGGAGGAGCGGGTCGTGGCGGTACAGGGGCCGGATGGATGAGGCGAACAGGGACGGGGGAGTGTGGCGGGCCGTTCCGATACCTGGCCAGCCAGCCGCCGTCGTAATTAATGTTCTGAGCGCTGTACCGCCACGACCAACTTTGAGGGCACTAGACGGCCGGGAGGGCCGGGCACCGGAGTGTCGCGTCGGCTTCCCGCTCAAAGTGGGTCGTGGAGGCACACAGGCCGGGCGAAGGAGCTGGAGGAGTGGGTCGTGGAGGTACACGGGCCGGGCGAAAACGGCGAAGGGGCCCGGGCCAGCGGCGCCGCACAACAAAAACAGCCCCCGGCAACCACAACGGGCTGCCCGGGGGCTGCGAAACAAGAAAAACCTAGTCTTCGTCGTTGAATGCCCAATCGAACATGTCGAAGACGAACTCGGAGAACGTACCTTCCTCGCTCTTCCACTGGCCGCGGGCATTGTTGCGGCGGAAGACGATGGGGTCAGGGACGCCGAGGTCTGCGACGCGGAAGCCCCACGTGAACTGCTCGTCCTCGTCCTCGAGGAACATGAGGAAGCCTTCGTCATCGACTTCAAGTTCCTCGGGATCCCAGAAGTAGTGGTACGCCTCCATGAGGTCTTCGCAGCCGCCCAGGGCGAGGTAGAACTCGCGGAGAACCAGGGGGATGGTGAAGGAGTGCTCGGACAGTGCGTCATCGAGTTCGCCGGGCGTGAGGCCGTCTTCTTCCTGCCATTCATCCTCGAGATACTTTGGGACCAGCGCGCGGAACTTCTCGAGGAACATGTCAGTCATGCTCTAATCCTAGCTAATCGCGGACCCCGGAATTCGCCCCCGGGCCAACCCCTGCGCGGTGCCAACCGCGGACGGCCAATGGCACGTACCACCCGCGTCGCCAGGCGGTGACGCGGAAGGCGAAAACGATGCCCGCGACAAGGCAGGCCCAGAGTCCGTTGAAGTCACCCAGATGCCACAGCAATGTGGTCAATCCGGCGCCGACGAAGGCCGGGAGGGCGTAGATGTCGCGGTTGTTGAAGAGGGTGGGAATCTCGTTGGCCGTGATGTCCCGCAAGAGGCCGCCGCCAACAGCCGTGGTGACGCCAAGCAGGATGCAGGTCACGGGATTCATCCCCGCCGTGAGGGCCTTCAGCGTACCGGTGATGCAGAACAGGGCCAGCCCGCCGGCGTCGAACAGGGTCAAAAGGGAAGTGAACCGCTGGACCGAGGAGAACAAGTAGTAGACCAGCAGCGCGGCCAGCAAGGGCGGGGCCAGATAGGCGGGGTTGGTGAAGGAAGCCGGGGGACCGGCGTCGATGATGATGTCCCGGATGACACCGCCGCCCAGGGAAACAATGGAGGCAAGCAGCACTGAGCCAACAAAGTCGAACTGCTTCCGCGCGGCCAACAGCGAGCCTGAAACGGCAAAGAAGAACACGCCAATGAGGTCGAGCCAAAGAAGAACAATGTCGATGGAAATCAAGTGGACGGTTCTTTCTGGAGCGCGCTTCACAACAGGTGCTGGCTCAACGTTACGCTAGCTCCCATGAACAGCCCCGTCTTGATCGCTTGTGCCCACGGAACCCGCAACGCCGAGGGCCAGGCAGCCATTCGCCAGGTCATGGCCGAAATCGAGGAACTGCGGCCGGGGCTTCAGGTCCTGGAGGCCTACGTGGACGTCCAGGAACCCGAGCTGTCCGGGGTGGTGGAGGGGCTGCCCGAGGGGACCGAGGCCGTGGTGGTACCCCTTCTGCTCAGCACCGGGTTCCACATCAAGGTTGACGTGCCCAAAGCGATCAAGACCCGGCCCGAGGTAGTGGCCGCGAAGCCGATTGGGCCGGATCCGCGACTGGCGGAGCTGCTGGCCGCCCGCTTGCGCGCCTCCGGACTGCAGGAGAACGACGGCGTCCTGCTGGCTGCCGCGGGATCGTCCCTTCCGGACGGCTCGGTTGACTCGGAGGAGCAGGCTCGACTGCTCGCGGAACTGCTGCCGAACAAAGTCCGGGTGGCTTACGGTGCCAGCGCCCAGCCCAACGTGCCCGACGGCGTTGCCTCCTTGCGTTCAGAGCTCACCGGAAGCGGGGGCCGGGTTTTCATTGCGTCCTACCTCCTGGCGACAGGCTATTTCCACGACCAGTTGTTCAAGGCAGGGGCGGATATTGTGACGGACCCGCTGCTGCCCTCACCGGTTCTGGCCGAGATCGCGCTGGAGCGGTACGACGCAATAAAGGACAGCCTTTCCTAAACCATTCGGCCGCGAAATGACGGGGCGAGGGACTGCATAAGAAGCTGGTGCGGACAAGGCCCCAGGACTGTTCATGACGAAGTGTTTCCTTAGGTGACTCAACATTTCCGGACCTTTGCTGGCGAAATCTGGCCACACCTACCCTCGATATATGACAGAAACAGCTGTAGCCGGTGCGCCCGCGGACACCGAAGTCTCGAAGCGTCCCGCACGCACCCGCCCGGCCGCCAAGCCCCACGGTCAGTGGAAGGTTGACGGCACCACGCCCCTCAATGCCAACGAAACCTGGAAGCAGGAAGACAACGGGCTGAACGTCCGTGAGCGCATTGAGTCTGTCTATTCCAAGGAAGGCTTCGACTCGATCGACGGCACGGACCTGCACGGCCGGTTCCGTTGGTGGGGCCTCTACACCCAGCGCAAGCCCGGGATCGACGGCGGCAAGACGGCGACGCTTGAACCGCACGAGCTCGAAGACAAGTACTTCATGCTGCGCGTGCGCATCGACGGCGGTGCCCTCACCACCGAGCAGCTCCGCGTCATCGGCCAGATCTCCGTGGACTTCGCCCGCGGCTCCGCCGACCTGACGGACCGCCAGAACATCCAGCTCCACTGGATCCGCGTTGAAGATGTCCCGGAAATCTGGCGCCGCCTGGAAGCTGTGGATCTGTCCACCACCGAGGCTTGCGGCGACGTTCCCCGCGTCATCCTGGGCTCCCCGGTTGCGGGCATCGCCAAGGACGAGATCATCGATCCCACGCCCTTGATCCACGAACTGTCCGAGCGTTTCATCGGCGACCCGGAGCTGGCCAACCTGCCCCGCAAGTACAAGACGGCCATCACGGGCCACCCGTCACAGGACGTGGTGCACGAGATCAACGACTTTGCCCTGGTGGGCGTCGTCCACCCCGAGCTCGGTGCCGGCTACGATCTCTGGGTTGGTGGCGGCCTCTCCACCAACCCGCGCCTGGCTGAGCGACTTGGCGTGTTCGTCTCTGCCGATGTTGCCGCCGAAGTATGGCTCGGCGTCACCAGCATCTTCCGCGACTACGGCTACCGCCGCATGCGCACCAAGGCCCGCCTGAAGTTCCTCATGAACGACTGGGGTCCGGCCAAGTTCCGCCAGATCCTCGAGGACGAATACCTCGGCTTCAACCTCCCGGACGGCCCGGCCGCTCCGAAGCCCACCTCGCCGGGCGACCACATTGGCGTCCACGAGCAGAAGGACGGCAAGTTCTTCATCGGCGTTACCCCCACTGTGGGCCGCACGTCGGGTGAGTCCTTGGTCAAGCTGGCCGAAACGCTGGAGCAGCACGGCACCTACCGCCTGCGCACCACGCCGCACCAGAAGCTCGTCATCCTGGATGTTGAGAAGGACCAGGTGGAGCCGCTCATCGCCGAACTGGACACCCTGGGCCTCTCCGCCCGTCCGTCCGTGTTCCGCCGTGGCACCATCGCCTGCACCGGCATCGAGTTCTGCAAGCTGGCCATTGTTGAAACCAAGGTCACCGCTGCAACGGCCATCGCCGAACTGGAACGCCGCCTGGCCGACCTCGTGGAAACCAAGCAGCTGCCCCAGGCACTGTCCCTCCACATCAACGGCTGCCCCAACTCCTGCGCCCGCATCCAGACTGCTGACATCGGCCTCAAGGGCATGATGCTGCCGACGCCCGACGGCGACCCCACCCCGGGTTTCCAGGTCCACCTTGGTGGCGGGCTGGCGAACAACGAGCGCGAAGAAGCCGGTTTGGGGCGTACCGTCCGCGGCCTCAAGGTCACGGTCGAAAACCTGCCCGACTACGTGGAGCGTGTGGTCCGCAAGTTCGTCGAAGTTGGCGCCGAGGGCCAGACCTTCGCTGAGTGGGCACACTCCGCAGACGAAGGAGATCTCCAGTGACAGTGATTACCAAGCGCTCCAACGAAGAGCTCAAGGCACTGGCCGAAGCCGGCGCCGCCGAGCTCGACTGGAACGCGCCCGCAGCCGACGTGATTGCGTGGGTGGCACGGAACTTCGAACTGCCCGCCATCACGGTGGCCTGCTCCATGGCTGATGCGGTCCTGCCGGCCCTGGTGGCCGAGCAGATTCCCGGCGTCGACGTGCTGTTCCTGGAGACCGGCTACCACTTCAAGGAGACCTACCAGACCCGTGACGAGGTTGCGGCAAACCTGCGGGTCAACGTGGTGGACGTCCTCCCCGAACACACGGTGGAAGAGCAGGACAGCCTTTTGGGCAAGGACCTCTTTGCCCGCGATCCCGGCCAGTGCTGCGCGCTCCGCAAGGTGGCACCGCTCCGGCGTTCGCTTGGTGGCTACGAGGTGTGGTTCACCGGCGTACGCCGCGACGAAGGCCCCACCCGGACCAACACCCCCGTGGTCACGTGGGATGAAGGCTTCGGCCTGGTCAAGGTGAACCCCATGGTGGACTGGTCCTTCGATCAGTTGGTGGAGTACTCCGAGGACAACATCCTTCCCGTCAACCCCCTCCTGAGCCAGGGCTACCCGTCCATCGGATGCCAGCCCTGCACCCGCAAAGTGGCCCCGGGCGAAGACCCCCGAGCCGGCCGCTGGTCAGGTACCGACAAGACAGAATGCGGACTACACACATGAGCACTTCTACAACCAGCGAGGACCTCGAGTTGAACCAGTTGCAGAGCGAGACCGAGGAATCCGCCGCGGCGTGGCGGGCATCGCGAAGCGGGCACGGCGGATCCTCGGTCGAGCGACTCAGCTCACTGGACACCCTCGAGTCCGAGGCCATCCACATCATCCGCGAGGTTGTTGCCGAGTTCGAGAAGCCCGCGCTGCTCTTCTCCGGCGGCAAGGACTCCGTGGTGATGCTGCACCTGGCCACCAAGGCTTTCTGGCCGGGCAAGGTTCCCTTCCCGGTGCTCCACGTGGACACCGGCCACAACTTCCCGGAGGTCCTGGACTTCCGCGACCGCACGGTTGAGCGCCTGGGCCTGAAGCTCGTTGTGGGCTCGGTGCAGGAATTCATCGACCGCGGCGAACTGGCCGAGCGTGCCGATGGCACCCGCAACCCGCTTCAAACGGTTCCGCTGCTGGATGCGATCCAGAAGAACAAGTTCGACGCCGTTTTCGGCGGCGGCCGCCGCGACGAGGACAAGGCCCGTGCCAAGGAGCGCATCCTGAGCCTCCGCGACGAGTTCGGCCAGTGGGATCCGCGCAACCAGCGTCCCGAGCTGTGGAACCTGTACAACGGCCGCCACACGGTCGGCCAGCACGTTCGCGCGTTCCCCATCAGCAACTGGACCGAGCTGGACATCTGGCGTTACATCGAGCGCGAGAACATTGAGCTCCCCGGCCTGTACTACGCCCACGAGCGCGAGGTCTTCGCCCGCGACGGAATGTGGCGCGCGGTCGGCGAGGTTTCCCAGCCGCTCCCGCACGAGGACGTCATCACCAAGACGGTCCGGTACCGCACGGTGGGCGACATGTCCTGCACCGGTGCCGTCGAATCCGACGCGTACACCGTGGCCGACGTCGTTGTTGAAGTCGCTGCCTCCACCCTGACCGAACGTGGCGCCACCCGTGCAGATGACCGCATCTCCGAGGCAGCCATGGAAGACCGCAAGAAGGACGGCTACTTCTAAATGAGCACCGAAACCACCTTCCTGGAAGCCGGACTCGAGTCCGCGCCGCTTCCGTCCACGCTGTTCCGTTTCGCTACCGCCGGATCGGTGGACGACGGCAAGTCCACTCTTGTGGGCCGCCTCCTCCACGACTCGAAGGCGATCCTTGCCGACCAGCTCGACGCCGTTGCCCGCACCTCCGCGGACCGCGGTTTCGGCGGCGACAAGGGCGGCATCGACTTGGCGCTCCTGACCGACGGCCTGCGTGCCGAGCGCGAACAGGGCATCACCATCGACGTCGCTTACCGCTACTTCGCCACGGACCGCCGCAGCTTCATCCTGGCGGACTGCCCCGGCCACGTTCAGTACACCAAGAACACGGTGACCGGCGCGTCCACTGCGGATGCCGTCGTCGTACTGATCGACGCCCGCAAGGGTGTCCTTGAGCAGACCCGCCGCCACTTGTCCGTGCTGCAGTTGCTGCGCGTGGCCCACGTGATCGTGGCTGTGAACAAGATCGACCTGGTGGACTTCAGCGAGCAGGTGTTCCGCGACATTGAAGCGGACGTGCAGAAGGTTGCCCGCGAGCTGGGCCTTGGCTCGGATGGCGTAGCCGACCTCCTGGTGGTTCCCGTGTCGGCGCTGGACGGCGACAACGTGGTGGACCGCTCGGAGCGCACCCCCTGGTACAACGGCCCCGCCCTGCTGGAGGTCCTCGAAACCCTTCCGGCCGCCGACGAGCTCGAAGCCGAACTGGAAAGCTTCCGCTTCCCGGTCCAGCTGGTGATCCGCCCGCAAGGTGCGCTGGCTCCCGACGCCGTAGCCGGTGGACTGGACGTTGAGGCCTACCGCGATTACCGCGCCTACGCCGGCCAGATCACCGAAGGCTCGGTCAAGGTTGGCGACCAGGTCACGGTGCTGACTCCGGGACACGAACCGCGCAACACCACGGTGGTGGGCATCGACTTCGCCGGCCGCTCGCTTGAAGAAGCAGCTGCCCCGCAGTCCGTGGCGGTCCGTCTGGCCGATGAACTCGACATTGCCCGTGGGGACACGATCGCTGCAGCAGGCACCGTCCGCGAAGCTTCCGCAGACCTCTACGCCTCGCTGTGCTGGCTCTCGCCCAAGCCCCTGCGTGAAGGCCAGAAGGTCCTGGTGAAGCACGGAACCCGTACGGTCCAGGCACTGGTCCGCAGCGTGTCCGGCAAGCTTGACCTCGCCACCTTCAAGTCCGAGCCGGCGTCGAGCCTGGAGCTCAACGACATCGGAAACGCGCAGCTTCGCCTCGCCGCTGCGCTGCCCCTGGAGAACTACCTGCGCCACCGCCGCACGGGTGCGTTCCTGGTGATCGACCCGATCGATGGCAACACCCTTGCCGCCGGCCTGGTCAAGGACCACCCAGGCGACCACGAAGACGAACGTTACGTCATCTAAGGACACGCAAAGACACAGAACCGCGGCTTGTTCGCTGGTCCCGGCCATCAAAGGCGGGATATCCGAACAGGCCGCGGTTTCTTTTTTGGAAAGGCACCATGCCCCGGAACACCACCTTGAGCACCCTCCTTGACGCAGGAACTGACCTGGTCCTGGACGGCGCCCTGGCCACCGAACTCGAAGTCCACGGCTGCGATCTTGACGATCCGTTGTGGTCCGCCAAGGTCCTGCTGGAACAGCCGCACCTGATCAAGCAGGTCCACCGGGACTATTTCGACGCCGGTGCCTCCGTGGCGATCACGGCCAGCTACCAGGCCACGCCGGAAGGCTTCGCGCGGCGGGGCCTTTCCGTGGAGGAATCCCTGGAGCTTGTATCCCGGAGCGTCAGGCTGGCCGACGAAGCCCGGCAGGAGTACTACGCTGCGCACCCCGGTGCCCGCTCCCTCCTGGTGGCAGGGTCGGTGGGACCCTACGGAGCCTACCTCGCCGACGGCTCCGAGTACCGCGGCGATTACACGCTTTCTTCCGCGGAATTCCGGGATTTCCACCGCCCACGCATCGCCGCGCTCGTGGACGCCGGGGTGGACTTCCTTGCCTGCGAAACGTTGCCATCCTTTGCCGAGGCGGAGGCGCTGCTGGCGCTCGTGACGGAGTTCGACGTCGAAAGCTGGTTCACGTTTACGCTGCGGGACAGTGCCCGCATCAGTGACGGAACGCCCCTGACGGACGTGGCGGCGCTGCTCCGCACGGAACCGCGCGTTGCCGCCGTCGGGCTTAATTGCGTGCCGCTGGAACTTGTGACCCCGGCGTTGGGCACCCTCCGGAACCTCACCGACGCACCGCTGGTGGCATACCCGAATTCGGGTGAAACCTACGACGCCGTGACAAAGACCTGGGGAGCTTCCGAGGGTGCCGGTCGCGTCGGCACCCTGGCTGGGAACGCTGCTGACTGGCGGGCGCTGGGTGCCCGTTTGGTGGGAGGTTGCTGCCGCACGAATCCGCGGGATATTGAAGCCTTGGCGACGAATATGACGCCACATGAACCTTCATGAACCCCGATTTCTCCGGGATTGAAGCGAAATATGACAGTCCCTACTGTGAATTCATGACCTCCCTGGAACGGTCCTTCCTTGCCTTCGATGGGCGATGTTAGGGGCCCGATCTTCGCCCCGCTTCACATCCCCAAAGCTTTCTAAGGACCTCCCCATGGCAAACACCCCCGAGTCGCAGAAGCCTGATCCAGGCACCATCCGCATTGTTGCGGGTGAGTCCACCAAGCCCAAACGCCGCCGTGCCGTGGAGGTCGGTCTGGCTGTCGGCCTCGTCCTGCTGATCGGTGCGGGCGCGGCCGTGGCCTCGGTTGTTTCGAACAACAACCAGGCTGCCCCGGCTGTGACCACCTCGCCGGCGGCTGAGCTGAAGCTTGGTTACTTCAGTAACGTCACCCACGGCCCGGCGTTGGTGGGTACCAGCAAGGGCTTCATCGCCAAGGAGCTCGGCAGCACCAAGCTCAGCACGCAGGTGTTCAACGCCGGCCCGGCCGCGATCGAGGCGCTGAACGCCGGCGCGATCGATGCCACGTACATTGGCCCGAACCCGGCCATCAACTCGTTCGTCAAGAGCAACGGGGAGTCCATCAGCATCATCGCCGGTGCGGCCGCCGGTGGTGCCCAGTTGGTGGTCAAGCCCGGGATCACCTCCGCAGCGGACCTCAAAGGCAAGGTCCTGGCCTCGCCGCAGCTCGGTGGCACCCAGGACGTGGCGCTGCGGGCCTGGTTGGGGGACCAGGGGTATAAGACCAGCCCTGATGGCAGTGGTGATGTGACCATCAACCCGACCGAGAACGCCCAGACGTTGAAGTTGTTCCAGGACGGAAAGCTCGACGGCGCGTGGTTGCCTGAGCCGTGGGCCTCCCGTCTGGTGCTCGAGGCCGGGGCGAAGGTCCTGGTGGATGAGAAGGACTTGTGGGAGAAGGGTGATTTCACCACCACCATCCTGATCGTGAACAAGAAGTTCGCCGCCGAACACCCCGAGACCGTCAAGGCGTTGTTGAAGGGCCACGTTGAGTCGGTGAACTGGTTGAACTCGGCCTCGGCCGAGGAGAAGGCCACCACCATCAACGCCGTGTTGAAGGACACCGCGGGCAAGCCACTCCCGGCCAATGTGATCGACCGGGCGCTGCAGAACATCAAGTTCACCACTGACCCGCTGGCCGGGACCTACAAGAAGCTGCTCCAGGACGGCGTGGACGCAGGTACCACCAAGACCGCCGACATCAACGGCATCTTCGACCTCCGCACCCTGAACGAGGTGGAGGGCAAGAAGACCTCCGCCGCCGGACTCGGCCAGGACTAAGCACTACACAGGCCGGTCCGCTTCCACCCCGGACGCGGACCGGCCTTGGCCGCAACCGGACCACTCCGGTCGCGGCGCACGCAGTACCAGCTTCACGAACAACAAACGAAGGACGGGACCATGCCAGTCGTACTGGAGAACTTGGGCAAACGCTTCGGTGACGGCGCCCCCGTCCTGGACGACGTCAACGCCACCATCGGGCAGGGCGAATTCGTTGCCCTCCTCGGTGCGTCCGGCTGCGGCAAGTCCACCCTGCTGAACATCATCGCGGGACTGGAGCACCCGACGTCGGGCGCCCTTGAGGTGCCCAGCGACGGTGCGGCCTTCATGTTCCAGGACTCGGCACTGTTCCCGTGGCTGACGGCGCGCGGCAACATTGAACTCGCCCTGCAGCTCGCCGACAAGTCCAGCAGCAAGGCGAGCCGTCGTGCCCGGGCAACAGAGCTGCTGGAGCTCGTCCACCTCGGCGGTGCCGGTGACAAACGTCCGCACGAACTGTCCGGCGGCATGCGCCAGCGCGTGGCCCTGGCCCGTTCGCTTGCCCAGGACCGGCAGGTGCTGCTCATGGACGAGCCGTTCGCTGCCCTGGATGCCATCACGCGCGACCTCCTCCACGACGAACTTGAGCGGATCTGGAAGGAAACAGGCCGCACCATCATCTTCGTGACCCACAACGTCCGCGAGGCCGTGCGCCTGGGCCAGCGGGTGCTGCTGCTGTCCTCGCGTCCCGGCCGGGTGGTGGCTGAGTGGGATGTCACCGAAGAACACCGCACCGACGCCGGCCGGGCAGGGGAGCTCACCGGCGTCATTACCCGACGACTTCGCGAGGAGATCCGCCGCCATGCCAAGTAACCAGACCACCGAAGAGCGGACCCTCCCCGTGAGCGACCAGAACCACATCACCTCGCCGTCCATCAAGGGCAACCCTTCCGAGCTGCGGGACCTTGAGGCGGGCCTGGACAACCTCCAGTCGGACACACGGCGCAAGGCCGGCATTGACTGGAAGCGCATCCTGTTGCCAGTGGCGGCCTTGGTGGTCCTCGTGCTCGTTTGGCAGTTTTACGTTTCCCTGGGTTTGAAGCGCCGCGACCAGGTTCCCGGCCCGATTGATGTTCTCACCCAGCTGGGCGTCCTGTGGGGCGAAGGCAAGGTCCAGGAATCCGTGTGGACTTCGCTGCAGCGTGGCTTGGTGGGCTTCCTGATTTCTGTGGTGGTGGCAACTCCTGTGGGCTTGTTGCTGGCGCAGGTTGCTCCGCTCCGGCGCGCTTTCGGTCCTTTGATCTCCGGCCTGCAGGTCCTGCCTTCCGTGGCTTGGGTCCCCGCCGCCATCATCTGGTTCGGGCTCACGGATGCCACCGTCTATTTCGTGGTGCTCATGGGTGCCATCCCGTCGATCATCAACGGCCTGATTTCCGGCGTCGACCAGATCCCGCCGCAATACCGCAGCGTGGGAACTGTCCTTGGCGCCAACCGCGTGCAGATGGCGTTGCAGATCGTCCTTCCGGCCGCCCTCCCCGGGTACATCGGCGGCTTGAAGCAGGGCTGGGCGTTCTCATGGCGCTCCCTCATGGCCGCGGAAATCATTGCCGTGGGCGGCACCATCGGCTTCGGCTTGGGCTCCTTGCTCGACCAAGGCCGTGCGTTGTCCGACATGGCGATCGTGATGTCCGCGATCCTGCTCATCCTGTTTGTGGGCATCCTGATCGAGCTGCTCGTGTTCGGCCCGATCGAGAAGCGCCTCCTGCAGCGCCGCGGCCTGCTCGCAGGCAGCTCCCGCTAACCCTTTCGAAACGCGACGAGCCCTTTCGAAACGCGACGTGCCCTTTCGAAAGGCGACATAAAGCCCGACGGTGACTCCCGCCGTCGGGCTTTACCTTCGGACGCGCTCTCACCGAACACCCCTTTCTTGCGGACGCTCTCTCATCGAACACCCCTTTGTTGCGGACGCTCTCTCATCGAACACCCCTTTCCCAGCGATCCTCTCCCACGTATCGTCCGTTTTCCGCGGTTGCTCTCTCCCTTCTTCGTCTGCCCCGCAACCTTTCGCGCCCTGTGCTGCCGTTCCCGCCGTTCGCTCCCCTTCTTCGTCTGCCCCGCACCCCTTCGCGCCCAGTGCTCCCGTTCTAACGGGTGCGGATGGCGCGAACTGGTGCGGTCGGCGGCAACGTGGCGGGTTCAGTCGCGGGGTGCGGGGTGCGAGTGGCGGGAACGGGTGCCGCAGCGGGAGGCACCCGCTGACGCGCCCGCATCCGAGGGCTAGGATCGCCAGATGGGACTCCTTACTTTCAGCATCAACGTCACGCTGGATGGCTGCGTCGACCATCGGGAGGGCATCGCGGACGACGAGACGCATGACCACTTCACCCGCCTTTTGGACGAAGGCGGGGCCATGCTTTGGGGCCGCACCACCTACGAAATGATGGAAGCCTACTGGCCGCTGGTCGCCCTCGGTGAGGTCGATGCGCCGCCGGCCCTGAAGGAGTGGGCGGACAAATTGGAGACGAAGCCGAAGTACGTCGTTTCCGGAACGCGAAGCGAGTTCCCGTGGACCAACAGCCACCACTTGACCGGCGAGCTGCGGACAGCCGTCCAGGAACTCAAGGACAACACTCCCGACGGGGTGCTGGTGGGCAGCGGCAAGCTGGCCACGGAGCTGGACCGGCTGGACCTGATCGACGAGTACAAATTCCTGCTCCACCCCATGATCACCGGCCACGGCCCCACCCTCTATCAGGGCGGGCTGCCGGGCACCCGACGCCTCGAACTGGTCGAGGCGGTGCCGCTCAGCAACGGAGCCGTGGCCATGCACTACCGCCGGGCTGCTTAGGGTTTTACGCACGACGGCGGTGGCAGCCTGCGCGGGCACGGGAGGCACTTTGTACTCCGGGCACCGAGTGGTTCGCAGCACAAACCTGACCTGCGCGGAATGAGCGGGCACGGCACGGCGTTGTCCCGGACATGCACACGAAACGGATCGGCTTCCTGTCCTTCGGCCATTGGGCCCGCGTCCCCGGTTCGCTGGTTCCCACTGCAGGCGAAGCCCTCAAGCAGGGGATCGAGCTCGCTGTTGAGGCCGAGAAACTGGGCATTGATGGCGCGTTCTTCCGCGTGCACCACTTCGCCCGGCAGCAGGCTTCGCCTTTCCCGCTCCTGAGCGCCATCGCCGCACGTACCAGTCGCATCGAAATGGGCACGGGCGTGATCGACATGCGCTACGAAAACCCCTTGTACATGGCGGAGGAAGCAGCGGCCACAGACCTGATCAGCGACGGCAGGCTGCAGCTCGGCGTGAGCCGTGGTTCACCCGAGCCGGCGCTGAACGGCGCTTCCAATTTCGGTTACGTTCCTGAGGAGGGCGAGGACGGCGGCGACATGGCACGACGCCATACTGCCTTGTTCCGCAAGGCCATTGCAGGACACGGCGTAGCCCAGGCAGACCCGCATTACGCAGGAGGCGCTACCGGGCTGCTTCCCATCCAGCCACAGTCACCCGGCCTTCCACAACGGATTTGGTGGGGTGCCGGCACCAGGAAGACCGCAGTCTGGGCGGCCGAGCAAGGCATGAACCTGATGAGCTCAACACTCCTTACCGAGGACACCGGCGTGCCCTTCGACCAACTGCAGGCCGAACAGATCCAGATGTTCAGGGATGCCTGGGCAGCTGCGGGTCACGACTTCGAGCCAAGGGTTTCCGTAAGCCGCAGCGTCATTCCGATCGTGGACGCGGAAGACAACCACTACTTTGGTCTGCGCGCGCAGGCTGATCGCGAGGACCAAGTGGGAATACTCGACGGCGCCCTGTCCCGTTTCGGCAAGAGCTACATCGGCTCCCCGGAGCAACTGGCCGAGGAACTCGCGCAGGACGCGGCGGTGCAGGCAGCGGACACCGTGCTGCTCACGGTTCCGAACCAGTTGGGCGTGGAGTACAACGCAAAGCTCCTGGGGAATGTGGCCAAACACGTCGCCCCTGCGTTCGGCTGGAGTCCGGCACTGGAGGCACCGTAGCGGAAACTCCTTTTGTGACGCTGCATTACCCAGCGTTACCGGGTGTGTCCGGGCCTTTGAAGCATGTTACGCGCCAGCCCTACAGTTTTTTCATGGCAATACAGGACATTTACCCCACAGCACTGCGCCTCCTTGGCCGCCCGGTGCTGGTGGTGGGCGGCGGACCAGTCGCGGCGCGCCGCGCCAAGGGACTGCTCGACGCCGGAGCGAAAGTTACGGTCGTCGCTCCCATTGCCTCCGAAAAACTCCGCGGCCTGGTGGATTCGGGCCTGCTGGCCTGGGAGCAGCGCGAGTACCGCACGGAAGACCTCGACGGCGTCTGGTTCGTCCAGACTGCCACCGGCACTCCCGCCGTGGACACCCAGGTAGCGAACGACGCCGAAGCGCAGCGCATCTGGTGCGTCAACGCCTCCGACCATGAATCATCGGCCGCATGGACCCCCGCCGTGGCCGTGGTGGACGACGTCAAGATCGCCATCAACGCCGGGGGAGACCCGCGCCGTGCGATGGCCCTGCGTGATGCCGTTGCGACAGCCTTGGAGACCGGCGATCTCCCGCTGCGCCGGCACCGCAAGCCCGGAGCCAACGGTTCGGTAGCCCTCATTGGCGGTGGCCCGGGCGACTCGGGACTCATCACCGTCCGCGGTCGCCGCCTGCTGGGCCAGGCCGACGTCGTAGTTGCTGACCGTCTTGGCCCGCGCGGGCTGCTGGCAGAACTGGCGCCGGACGTCCGCGTGATCGAGGTGGGCAAGACCCCAGGCCACCACCCGGTCCCGCAGCTTGAGATCAACCGCATCCTCGTGGAGGAAGCCCTCAAGGGCAACCGCGTGGTCCGCCTCAAGGGCGGCGACCCCTACGTCCTGGGCCGCGGTGGCGAGGAAGCAGAATTCTGCCGGCAGAACGGCGTCGAGGTTGAAGTGGTGTCCGGCGTGACATCCGCAATCTCGGTTCCGGCCGCGGCCGGCATCCCCGTGACCCACCGTGGACTGGCCAAGGGCTTCAGCGTGGTGACCGGCCATGAAGAGTTGTCCGAAGTCCCCGCACGCCCCGACCACACTGTGGTGTTGCTCATGGGAGTGGCCCAAATGCGTGAGTCTGCGGCCGCCCTGGCAGGCTCGGGTCTGCCTTTGGACACTCCAGTAGGTATCGTAGAAAACGGGTATTTGCCGGAACAGCGCGTCACGATCGGCACGTTGGAGACTATCGCCGACCAGGCGGAAGCCGTCGGCGTGGCGAATCCAGCGGTGATTGTCATTGGCGATGTTGTCCGTGTCAGCCCGTTTGCGCCCCAGCACTTCAAGACCGCTGACTACAGCACCATTACCCCCAACCGTCCCCGCGTCCGCACCAACTAAGCCCCGCCCAACCCAACTAAGTCGCAATAGTGCGCGTTATGAGCCCTCAAAACGCGCACAACTGCGACTCAGTTGGGAGGACTGAGAAGAAGAAGGAACACAGCCGTGTCAACTAGCACCCCCGTAGGTTCTGCGGACCGTCCGCTTCGCGTCGCCGTCATCGGCTCCGGCCCTGCCGGCGTGTACGCAGCTGACATCCTGACCAAGAGCGAAGCCGTCAAGAGCGGCGAACTCACCGTCAGCATCGACCTCTTTGACCGCTACCCGGCACCGTACGGCCTGATCCGCTACGGCGTGGCTCCGGACCACCCCCGCATCAAGGGCATCGTCAACGCCCTCCATAAGGTGCTGGACCGCGGCGATATCCGTTTCTTCGGCAACGTGGACTACGGCACGGACCTCTCCATCGAGGACCTCCGCAAGCACTACGACGCCATCATCTTCGCAACAGGCGCCATCAAGGACGCGGACCTGAACATCCCGGGCATTGAGCTTGAGGGTTCCTTCGGAGGCGCCGACTTCGTCTCCTGGTTCGACGGACATCCGGACGTTTCCCGCGAATGGCCGCTGGAAGCCACCGAAATCGCTGTCCTCGGCAACGGCAACGTGGCCCTGGACGTGGCCCGCGTCCTTTCCAAGCACGCCGATGACCTGCTGGTCACCGAAATCCCGGACAACGTCTACGCCGGGCTGAAGGCTTCGCCGGTCACCGACGTGCACGTCTTCGGCCGCCGCGGCCCGGCCCAGGTGAAGTTCACCCCGCTGGAACTCCGCGAACTCTCGCACTCCAAGGACGTCGACATCATCCTCTACGCCGAGGACTTCGAGTTCGACGAAGCCTCGGACGAGGCCATCCAGAGCAACAACCAGGTTAAGACCATGGTTGGCACGCTCACCAACTGGATCGCCGAGCAGCCCGAGGACCTCTCCGAGCTCAAGGCTTCCCGCCGCCTGCACCTGCACTTCCTGCACAGCCCGGTGGAGATCGTCGACTCCCCGGAGACCCCGGGCAAGGTTGCCGGCATCAAGTTCGAGCGCACCGAGCTGGACGGCACGGGCAACGCCCGTGGCACCGGCGAATTCATCGACTACCCGGTCCAGGCCGTGTACCGCGCCATCGGCTACTTCGGTTCGGCCCTGCCGGACGTTGAGTTCGACCACAAGAAGGGCGTCGTAACGAACGACGGCGGCCGCGTCCTGGATGCCGACGGCCAGCACGTTCCGGGCCTCTACGCAACGGGCTGGATCAAGCGTGGTCCGGTTGGCCTCATCGGCCACACCAAGGGCGACGCGCTTGAGACCGTCACGTACTTGCTCGAGGACCGCGAAAACCTGCCGTTCGCCGAGGTTCCCTCCGCCGACGCCGTGGTGGACCTGCTCGACGCCCGCGGCGTGCAGTTCACCAGCTGGGAAGGCTGGCTGGCCCTGGACGCCCACGAGCTCGCCCTCGGCGCAGCGGCCACCGAGGCCGGCACGTCGCACGGTGTTGAGGTCAAGCGTGAGCGCATCAAGGTTGTTCCGCGCGAGGAAATGGTCAGCATCTCCCGCGACGGCGTAGCTGCGCAGGTCTAGTTTTTTATCCGGCAAGCGGGGTCACTCATTTCGAGTGGCCCCGCTGCTGCTTTAAAGGGGTCAACCGTCAGCGGTACCCTGAAGCATGGACGTCGTGGTCATCGAAACGCCCCAGTTGGGCGACCGCAGCTACTTGGTCCACGACGGCTCGGTTGCACTGGTGATCGACCCCCAGCGGGACATCGACCGCATCGAAGCAGCCGCCCTTGAAGCGGGCGTGCGGATCACCCATGTCGCTGAGACGCACCTGCACAACGACTACGTCACCGGTGGGCTGGTCCTCGCGGAGAAACAAGGCGCCTCCTACCTGGTCAACGCCGCGGACCAGGTTTCGTTTGCGCGGGCGCCGGTCATGGACGGCGATACCTTTTCCGTAGGACGCCTGTCCGTGCGGGTGGTCGCCACCCCGGGCCACACGCACACGCACCTTGCGTACGTGGTGCGGGATGAAACGCACGACGGCGGTGCGGAGGCCGTGTTTTCCGGCGGCAGCTTGCTGTACGGCTCGGTTGGACGGACGGACCTCGTGACCCCGAATGACACGGCCGCGTTGGCGCACGCCCAGTACGATTCGGTGCGCCGGCTTGTTTCCTCGGCATCTCCCGACGCGGCGCTCTACCCAACCCACGGCTTTGGATCCTTCTGTTCCATCGGTCCGGCGAGCCACCAGGATGCTTCCACCCTGGGGGAGCAGGCAACGTCCAACCATGCCCTGACCGACCCCAGTGAGGACCACTTCGTGGCAGAACTCCTGGCGAACATCACGGCCTACCCCGCCTACTACGCGCACATGAGCCCCCTCAACGCTGCGGGCCCTGCCGCCGCGGACCTGGATGTTCCGGAATCCGTTGAACCTTCAGAGTTGGCCCGCCGCCTGCACAACGGCGAGTGGGTGGTGGACCTCCGGCACAGGGTGGCTTTCGCGGAGGATCATCTGGAAGGCAGCGTGGCTTTCGAGTACGGCAACGGTTCCAACTTCACCAGCTACCTGGGCTGGGTGATTCCTTGGGAACAGCCGCTCACCCTTCTGGGGTCCCACGAAGAAGTGCACACGGCGATCCGGGACCTGGCGAGGATCGGCATCGAAAGTCCGGATGCCGCCGTCGGGCCTGAAACCCGCGACGGCGACGGCGCAGCCAGTGGCGTGCTGCAGGCCATGGCGCCGGGTGTGCGGCGAAGGAGCTACCCGCACGGCGACTGGAGGCTACTGCTGCGGGAGAGGGCGTCCCAAGACGTGGTCCTGGATGTGCGGAGGCCCGAGGAATTCAAGGTTTCCCATGTGCAGGATGCCGTGAACATCCCCGTTTATGAGCTCCTCACGAGGATCACTGAGTTGCCCGGGACGAGGATCTGGGTGCACTGCGCCACCGGGTACCGGGCCAGTGTTGCCGCGAGCCTGCTGGACCGGGCGGGCCGGGACGTGGTGCTGATCGACGCCCGGTTCCGGGACGCTGCCGGAGCGGGGATCGAGTTAGCTCGCTAGGACGTCGAAAGCCCGCGATTCCGTTGCTGGGCTGCAAGGGAATCGCGGGCTCACAACCTAAAAGTTCAGGACTGAACCGGGCTCTTGTCCGCGCAAAAGTCGAGGTTCCGGTACACGCTGGAGACGGCCGCCTCGGGATCGTGGGCTTCGAGGGCATCCACGAGTTCGTCGTGGCCTTCGCGCGGGATGCCGTTGAAGCCGTCCTGACGCTGCTGGCGGAGAAGGTCGTTGTGGAACACGCCGCCGAAGGATACGTACAGCTGGTGTAACAGGGGATTGCCGGACGCCTGGGCGACGCGCTCGTGGAATTCCCAATCGGCACCGGCCCACGTGGGGTAGTCCTTGGCAAGCCAAGCATCGTGGCGGAGCGCGAGCAGGCGGCGCATTTCGGCGATATCCTCGGCCGTGGCGTGCTTGACGGCAAGGCGGGCCGCCTGGGTGTCCAGCCCCAGCCGGACCTCCACGATGTGTTCCTGCGTGTGTTCCTGGTACATGCGTTGGGCAGCGCCGGAGATCTCGCTGTTGGCCCGCACATACGTGCCGTCGCCACGCCGGACCTCCAGCATGCCCGAGTGCGCCAGGGCCTTGATGGCTTCACGCAAGGTGCCCCGCGAAACGCCCAAGGTGGCCATGAGCTCAGGCTCCGCCGGGATGCGTTCCTGCAACGGCCATTCACCGGACTTGATCATGTCCCGCAGCTTGGCGGTGATCTCCTCGGCCAGGACCGGGCGATGCGAAGGGGTAAGGGTCATGCCGTCCTCGGTTGGGTCTTGGATGCTGTGCGCTTGCTGGTGAGCAGGTGGCAGGTGACCATGAGCGCCACGGCCACGATGGACAGCAGGCTCAGCGGCAACACCCAGCCACCGGTGGCGCTGTGAAGCAGCCCCATGCCGAAGGGGCCGATTGCCGCAATCAAGTATCCCAGTGATTGGGCGATGGTGGAGAGCGCAGTGGTCTCGGCCGTGGAGCCGCCGCTGCGGCTGATGATCACCAGGACCAGCGGGAAGATGCCCAGCCCGAAGCCGAACAGGACTGCCGGGATGACGGCGAGCGACGTGGGCAACCACAGCATGGTGCCGATGGCTACCAGGGTGGAGCTGCTGGCCAGGTACAAAGCAGGGCGCAGCATGCCGGGTCGGGAACCGAACGCCAGCAGGACCATGCCGGCAGCAACGGAGACCAGCTGCATCACGCCGAACTGCAGCCCACTCTCGGAGGCGCTCAGGCCCTGCGACGTGAGGATGTAGGCGAACCAGCTCATCACGGCGTAGGCAAGGAAGGCCTGGAAGGTGAAGATCGCGGTGATGAGGATGCCCAACCGGGTGCGCAGCAGCGGCCACATGGACACCCGGGGACGTTCGGTCTTGGCGGCATTGCGGTGGCTGTGCAGGACCACGGGCAGGAAGCCGAGGAGTGCGGCCACGCCCAGCAGTCCCCAGGCTGCCAGGCCCATGGACGGCGAACCAAGCTGCTGCGCCAACGGAACGCTGACGGCCGCTGCGAACGTGGCGCCACCGGACATGGTGAATGTGTAGAGCCCGGTCATCATGGAGGTGCGCTCGGAATAGTGCTCACGGATCAGCGAGGGCATGGCCACATTGCAGACAGCCAGCCCGGACATCGCCAGCACCGTGCCGCCCAGAAGTGCGCCAGTGGCGGGAACACCACGGACCAACAGGCCTGCCGCCAAGAGCGCCAAAGCGATGAAGATGGCTTTCTCTACGCCTACCCGGCGGGTCAGCCACGAGGTCCCCAGCCCGGCCACGGCGAAGCACAGCAGCGGGATGGAGGGCAGGATCGAGGCCACCAAAGCGCCATAGCCCAGGAACTGCTGCAGTTCGTGGAAAAGGGCAGCGGCGCTGGTGATGCCGGCACGCAGATTGAGGCCGATGAGCACCACGGCAATAATGCCGACGACGGCGACGACGCGCGGCTTGGGCGCGCGGGCACTGGCTACCGAAGCAGCAGCAGTGCCGGCGGGAGAGATCGTAGGGATGTTTCCTGTCGTCGTAGTGAGTGAAGTCGTCGCCATAGTTAAAGGTTAGACGTTTGACGTCTAATGTCTAGACTTCTGTGGCGAATCTCTCCAGCGTGAAACGCAGGGGGCGGTGCGGCACCCAACGGGAGTGCCGCCGTCGTACGTCCTACCGGGGGTTCCGCGACCCCAGGCGCTGGACCGCCAAGGCCAGCCACAACTGCACCCGGTCCTGGGTCTGGGATGGGTCGTAGCCGGTGAGTTCGGTGATCTGGGCCAGCCGGTAGCGGACCGTGTTCCGGTGCAGCGTCAGGGCCTCGGCGACGGCTGCAACAGAACCGTTGTGGTTCAGGTAGCTTTCGAGCGTGGCCACGAGTTCGGCACCATGGGCGGCATCGAACTTGCGCAGGGGAGTGAGGGACTCGCTCGCCATGTCCGCCAGCGGGACGTCTTCGCTCGCCAACAGCAACGACGTCAAACTAAGCCGCTCCGGCTCGTTGACCGGCAGGCCGTGCGCCACGGCGTCGCGCGCCTCGAAGTAGCTCCATCGCAGGCCGTTCGGCTTGGTGTAGGCGCCGCCGATGCCGATCACGGCGTGGATTCCTGCCTCCTGCAGGTGGTCGCTGAGGCTCTTTGCCAGCGAGGTGGCCGAACTGCCGTCGTCCGCCACCACTGCGACCAGGTCCTTTCCGACGACGGCGCTCACGCCGCCTTCCAGCGCCTGCGGCAGCGAGATGCTGACCAGTTGCTTGTGGTGGGCCGTGGATTCGGCAACCAGCACTACGTTTTTCCGGGTGCTGTTGATGCCCACGCCGGCCAAACGACGGGCGGCCTCGATGGTTTCCAGGGTCCCGTGGATGACGTCGTCCAGCACCTGGCCGGCCATGGCGCGCTGGGCCTGACGCTGCTTGACCATGTTGTTGAGTTCAACGCTGATGAGGTTTTGGGCATAGCTGACAATGCCGGAGTCGATGAAGGGCTGGCGCAACCACAGCGTGCAGGCGTCGCGGCGGCCCGTGGGAATCGGATAGGAGGCCCAGCCCTCCGCGGTGGGGGCAGGCTTCCCGGGCAGGCTGTTGTAGAGCTGCGCGCTGAACTGGGTGAGGACCACATCCGTGCGCAGCATGCTGCCGAGTTGCTTCAGTAGTTCTGCCAGTCCGCCGCCGGTGAGGAGGGCGCGGGCCAGGATTTGGTGGCCGGCCAGGAGTCTTTCCAGGTTGGAATAGTGGTCTGCTGAATGCGACTCGGCCACGAGCTTGCCGATGGCGATGAACGGAATCGCGTACGGCACCTCAACCAAGGGCAATCCCCAACGGTTGGCCTCGGCGATGAGGGGTTCCGGAACTGCCTCGTGGGTGAGCCCGATGCCAAAGCCGATGCCCACGGCGCCCGCACGCTGGACCTGCCGGACAAAGCGCCGTTGGTCCGCGGCACTCTTGAGGCGCAAGCCGGTGGTGAGGACCAATTCGCCGCCGCTGAGGAAACGTTGCGGATCCTCGAGTTCGGTCACTGCCACCCAGCTGATGTCCTGGTTCCACGTGGTCTCCGCAGCGCCCGTTTTCCGGAGTTTCAGGGAGGGGACAGCAAGGAGGGAAGCGAGGGACATAGCCATGGATACAAGGGTAACCCGGCACTGGGCAAGCGCACTAAGAGCCGGGTCAGTGAGTGTGCAGCTGGCTATTCCGTGGGGCACCTCACTGGCATAGGCTCTGATCAGCTAACCAGCCCATGCCAACACACCGAAAGAGGGTTGCACACCGTGGTTCAAACCTTGCAGAACTTCATCAACGGCGAATTCGTCACGCCGTCAGGTACGGGTCTCCTGGATGTCGTGAATCCCACGAACGGGGAGATCGTCGCCAAGTCGCCCATTTCGGTGCAGGCAGATGTTGACGCTGCCATGGCCGCCGCCAGCGAGGCTTTCAAGACCTGGAAGCACGTCACCCCCGGCCAGCGCCAGCTCATGCTCCTCAAGCTCGCCGACGCCGTGGAGGCCAACAGCGACGAACTCGTCGAAGCGCAGCACCGCAACACGGGTCAGGTCCGTTCCCTCATCGCCTCCGAGGAAATTGCCGCCGGCGCTGACCAGCTCCGCTTCTTCGCCGGTGCCGCACGCCTGCTGGAAGGCAAGTCTGCCGGTGAGTACTTCGAGGGCCACACCTCTTATGTGCGCCGCGAACCGATCGGCGTCGTGGCGCAGGTTGCGCCGTGGAACTACCCGTTCCTCATGGCCATCTGGAAGATCGGCCCCGCCTTGGCCGCGGGCAACACCGTCGTCCTGAAGCCCTCGGACACCACCCCGGAATCCACCTTGGTCCTGGCACGCCTGGCCGGCGAGATCTTCCCGGCCGGCGTCCTCAACGTTGTCCTGGGTACCGGAGAAACCGGCTCGCTGATGGTGGAGCACAAGGTCCCCGGCCTGGTGTCCATCACGGGTTCGGTCCGTGCAGGCATCGCGGTTGCCAGTGGTGCAGCCAAGGGCCTCAAGCGCGCACACCTGGAACTCGGCGGCAAGGCCCCCGCGATCGTCTTCAAGGACGCCGACATCAAGAAGAGCGCCGCGGCCATCGCCGAGTTCGCCTTCTTCAACGCCGGCCAGGACTGCACAGCGATCACCCGCGTGCTCATCGAGGACTCGGTCCACGATGACGTGGTGGCGGCAATGGTGGAGCACACCAAGACCCTGCAGACCGGCTCGCAGAACGACGAAGACAACTACTTCGGCCCGCTCAACAACGTGAACCACTTCAACGCCGTGACCTCCGTGGTGGAGAACCTGCCGGAGAACTGCAAGATCGTCACCGGTGGCCACCGTGCGGGCGAGAAGGGCTTCTTCTTCGAGCCCACCATCATCACCGGCGCCAAGCAGAGCGATGACATCGTGCAGAAGGAAACCTTCGGGCCGGTCATCACGGTCCAGAAGTTCACCACCGAAGCCGAAGCACTCGAGCTGGCCAACGACGTCGAATACGCCCTGGCTTCCAGCGTCTGGACCACGGACCACGGCACGGCCATGCGCATGAGCCGCGACCTGGACTTCGGTGCCGTCTGGATCAACACCCACATCCTCCTCACGGCCGAAATGCCCCACGGCGGCTTCAAGCAGTCCGGCTACGGCAAGGACCTCTCCATGTACGGCGTCGAGGACTACACGCGCATCAAGCACGTGATGAGTGCGCTGGACGCATAACCCCTTCGCATAGCCCCTCCGGCTCCCCACTTCGCTTCGCACCGGCCAGGACCCCGGCCGGTGCGGCCCCCATCAGTAAAGAAGGAAACTCCATGACCACCACCGCGAACGAACTCTCGTACCGCATCGAGCAGAAGCGCAACATCAACGGCGCTTTCCCCGGCCCCAAGTCGCAGGCACTGGCTGAGCGCCGCTCCGCCGTCGTTGCTGCCGGCGTCGCTTCCGGCGTCCCCGTCTACGTTGAAGACGCCGACGGCGGCATCATCCGCGACGTCGATGGCAACTCCTTCATCGACCTCGGCTCCGGCATCGCCGTGACCAGCGTCGGCGCGTCCGATCCCGCCGTCGTCGCCGCTGTCCAGGACGCAGCCGCGCACTTCACGCACACCTGCTTCATGGTGACCCCGTACGAGGGCTACGTCGCCGTTGCCGAGCAGCTGAACCGCCTCACCCCGGGCGACCACGCCAAGCGCACCGTGCTCTTCAACTCCGGCGCCGAAGCGGTGGAGAACGCCGTCAAGGTTGCCCGCCTGGCCACCGGCCGCGACGCCGTTGTTGCTTTCGACCACGCCTACCACGGCCGCACCAACCTGACCATGGCACTGACCGCCAAGGCCATGCCGTACAAGACCAACTTCGGCCCGTTCGCGCCCGAGGTCTACCGCATGCCCATGAGCTACCCGTTCCGTGAAGAGAACCCGGAAATCACCGGTGCCGAGGCCGCCAAGCGCGCCATCACCATGATCGAGAAGCAGATCGGTGGCGACCAGGTTGCCGCGATCATCATCGAACCCATCCAGGGCGAAGGTGGCTTCATTGTTCCGGCCGAAGGCTTCCTCCCGGCACTGTCCGCCTGGGCCAAGGAAAAGGGCATCGTCTTCATTGCTGACGAGGTCCAGTCCGGCTTCTGCCGCACGGGCGAATGGTTCGCTGTTGACCACGAGGGCGTTGTCCCGGACATCATCACCATGGCCAAGGGCATCGCCGGCGGCCTCCCGCTGTCCGCGATCACCGGCCGCGCCGACCTCCTCGACGCCGTCCACCCGGGCGGCCTCGGTGGCACCTACGGTGGCAACCCGGTTGCCTGTGCAGCAGCACTCGCCGCGATCGACACCATGGAACAGCACGACCTCAACGGCCGGGCACGCCACATCGAGGAACTCGCCCTGGGCAAGCTCCGCGAGCTGGCCTCTGAAGTTTCCGTGGTTGGCGATGTCCGTGGCCGTGGCGCCATGCTCGCCATCGAACTGGTGCAGGCCGGTTCCAAGGAGCCGAACGCCGAGCTCACCAAGGCTGTTGCCGCCGCTTGCCTCCAGGAAGGCGTCGTCATCCTGACCTGTGGCACCTACGGCAACGTGATCCGCTTGCTTCCTCCGCTGGTCATCAGCGACGAACTGCTGCTGGACGGTCTTGACGTCCTGGCGAAGGCCATCAAGGCGCACGCTTAAGGTCTTGCTGCGAGAGGCGGGCCGGGGGTTCCCCGGCCCGCCTCTTTTGCGTTGGACGTTACCGCTGATTTCGCGGGAAACCGTCGATTTCGCACGGAACCTTCCGGCGGTTTCGCAGGTTTCCGGGCGGGTTCGACGGCGGTGCTCGCCGGGCAGGTTCGACGGCGGAGCTCGCCTAGGCGCCCAGCGTCAGGTTCTTCTGGTGGCCATGACCGTCGAGCTGGACCTCGATGGTGTTGCTGCCCACCAGGGTGACGCCCTCATCGGCATTAAGCAGGGTGTTCCACGTGCCGGGAAGAGTGATCCGGACGCTGGCCTGCGTCCGGGACGGATCGGCAATCGAGACGGTGAGCTTGCCGCCTGTTTGATGTGTGGCGAGCGTACATGGACCGGATGCCGCATGACCGGCCGCATCAACTGCCGCAAAGAAATTGGCCAACACCAGGCCTTCCTTGCCCACCTGGATCATCTGGGCCTCCGCCGAGTTGGCCAGCACCTTCACGTCCGGGTTGGCCGACTGGGAAAACGTGGCGTCATGAGTCGCGGCAGGCAGCATCATGTAGGCGTAGCCGGACCCCAAGGGATCCTTGCCATGCCGGTGCGTCAGCGTCACGTAGTCCCGCGTGACGTTGTCCTTGCTGCCGCCCGTATCTGCTCCGGAGTTGACGTCATACCAACTGCCCGTACGGCGGACCACGGCCACTTCGGGACTGCCCGTGACTCCCGGTGCGTCAAGGAAAACATAACCACCGTGACCCTCAAGATGGAGCGAGCGCTTCAGGACCACGGCCGCATCCCCGGGGGCCATGGCGCGGTTCCGGGAGTCGGTCCGCAACGCCGGTACCTTGCCCTGGGCATAGGCGCGGTTTTCGATGGTGGTCTGCACCGAAGCGCCACCTGTGCCGGTGATGGCCGAACCCAGGCACACCACGGCGTCGTCGAGGAAGAACCACGACTTCCTGCCGGAGAGGGTCTTGTTGTGGTTGAGGTGGTCCATGCCGATGACACCCCAGCGGCCGTCGATTGTGAGCCCACCCGCGAAGGCCTGGTAGGCGCGGGGAATGCCTGTTCCTGCTCCGCCGGCACCGCTGGCACGTACCTGATCGTTGACCGTGGTGCCGGGCAGTCCATAGGGGTCCACGGTGGGCCAGAAATCGGCGCTGAACTGTGACGGGTCCTGCCTCGTGTACACGAACGTCATGCCGTCACCCTGGTACCAGCCCAGGTTGTTCTCGCTGTTGCCCCATTCGTAGCGGCCAATGCGCTTCGATGAGAGGTTGACGGTGCAGCCCCACGCTGGCCGGTGGTGCACCAGCCTGTCCTGGTCCGCGAACATACGGCTATAGACCGGAGCCGGGGCCGCCGTCACGGAGGCATCGGACAACACCGACAGGGACAGCAAGGACTTCGCCAGGCTTTGCGTGGGGTGGCCTACCAACTTCTGGTCCGCGCACCGTTCCAACCACCCCTTCGCCAGTGCCAGGAAGTGCGAACGGTAGGGCTCTTCGCAGCCCGGGGCCAGCAAGAGGACAGCGGAGATCAAGCCAAAGCCGCTCACGTAGTCCGGCTCGCGCTGGCGGGAAACGGCACGCCCGCGCACGGTGTCCATGATCCGGCCGTCCCATACGAACGGAGCGTACGTGTCTTCGATGGCGTCCAGGAGCACTGATTGCTTGGGGTCGTTGATGGCCCAAGTGCTGCCGCCCAGCATCGCGATGATTTCGGCAATGCCGGCCAAGGCCACCACCCCGTAGGTCCCCGCGTAGGGCAGGTAACTGTGCTGCACGAACGAGCCGTCCGTGTAGAAACCATCGCCGCTGGTCACGTAGGTGAACACGCTGTTGGTTCCTCCGCGCACGGTGTCGCTCAAGGCGTCCCTGCCCAAGGCGATCTCATCCGTGTTGTTGTCCAGGATGCCCCGCATGCTGCACGCCAAGGACTTGTCCACGCGGTTGGCTCCGGTCTCCGCCAAGGATGTAGCACGCCCGCGCCAATTCGGGTTCGGCGCGAACCAACGGACTGCGGCGAGCAGGGAAGTCCTGAGGGACTCAGGGATCTCCGCATACAGCAGGGTCAGGATGTCCACCGACTTCCGCGGAACCCCGATCTCCCAGAACCACCAGTTTCCGGCGGCTCGGATGCCGGGGTTGTAGGCAGTGTCGTTGAGCAGCTTGAGCCCGGCGACGATGTCCGCCGCGAGCTCCGCGTTGCCCGCGTAGGGGTTACCCGGCACGGCGTACCCCAAGGCCATGTCGTAGAGCCTGTTGAAGTGCAGCCCCAGGTTCCCCGTTGCCGTGGCGGATTGTCCGATTCCGGTCAACGGGATGTCGTTCCAGAGGGAGGTCCGGACGGGGGCTTTATCCATGGAAGTCCACCAGTTTCCGGCAGTTTGCCCCATTCCTTCCAGCTGGGTGGCGAGTTCGGGAACACCTTCTGCGCTCCGTGCGCCGGTGAGGACCAGCTTGCGGCGGTCGATGAGTTCCTTGAGCCCTGCCGGTGCTGCCAGGGCGGGGCTGGCCTTGGCCAACATGGCTCCGGCGAGGGCAGCTGCGCCTGCAACGTGGAAAAGGGTCCTGCGGCTCATGTGGTGTCCTGTTGAGTTCAAAACTGCTCCGTTTCGAGAGGTGTGGCCGCAACTAACTGGCAGTAGTGGTTGTTCCCAGCCCTGAGAACAACCACTAGTGCCAGTTACATGGGTGCGGCGGAAATTTTCAGCAACCCTACGATCAGGCGAGGCCCACCTCAACAGAAGTGAACAGAAGTGCTCAGGATCTGCTGGGTGGTGACACCGAATCGCGGATCACGATGTGCGTTCCGACGGTGAGGGTGTTGTCTGCGGTGGCACCGGCGTCGTGGGGAGTGGCTGCCAGTGCCAGCCGGACGGCTTCGCGCCCGAGTTCTTCCAGGGGGACCCGCACCGTGGTGAGGCGTGGCCGGAGTTCACTGGCCACCGGAACGTCGTCGTAGCCCACCACGGAAATGTCCTGGGGTACCCGGAGGCCCCGCTCTTCCAAGGCTTCCAGGATTCCGGCGGCAACAAGGTCGTTGGCGCCGAACACGGCCGTGAAGTGGAGGTCCTGGTCCAGCAGTTCCCTCATCCGGCTGTAGCCGAAGCCCCGGCCAAAGGCGCCCTCGTGTACCAGATCAGGATCCCGCTCGATGCCCCGGGCATCCAAGGCGCGGTAGAAACCTGCCAGCCGTGAGGCCGTGGTGGAGAAATCGCGGGGGCCGCCTACGTACAGGATCCTGCGGTGCCCCTGCGAGATGAGGTAGTCGGTAATAGCGAAGGCGCCTCCTTCGTTGTCATAGGTGACCATCTTGGTGGGGACACCAGGGCCCAGGGAAGGGCGGCCGCACAACACCAACGAGGAACCGGCGGCTGCCAGTGCCCGCGCGCGGTCGGCCATCTGCTTGCGGTACCGGGGATCGTCCGAGGCTCCACCCACCACGATCACGGCATCCGTCCGCTGCTCGCGCATGAGGTCCACCAGGGCAAGTTCGCGTTCCTTGTCCCCATGGGTTGCCGTGATCAGGCATAGCCGGCCTTCAGCGCTCGCCTGCCGTTCAACACCGCGGGCGATGTAGGCAAAGAAGGGGTCCGCAACATCATTGATGATGATGCCCACCGTGCGCGTGGTGGCTCCTGCGAGGGCCCTTGCGTGGGCATTGGCCACGTAGCCCAGTTCTGTCACGGAACGGAAGATGCGCTCACGGGTGGCCTTGGCCACGGGATAGTTGCCGCTGAGGGCCCGTGACACGGTGGCCACTGACACCCCGGCGGCCTGCGCGACGTCGGCAATGGTTGCGCCGGTGCCGCTGCGTCCGGGGAGCTGGTCTGTGGGGGAACTCTTTTCAGTCACTAGGCGATTCTCGCAAGATCCGCGGCCAATACCGGATAAGCCAGGGGTAAGCCCTCGCTCAACCTGCGAACTTCGGTCACCGCATGGCTGCCCAGGCGGTGCACCTCATTCCCCAAGGCGCCTGCGATATGGGGTGTGATGACCACGTTGGGCAGCCCATGGAGCGGAGAGCCCGACGGGAGGGGCTCGGGATCTGTGACGTCGAGGTAGGCATCCAGCCGGCCGGATACCAACTCTTCGGTCAAGGCGGCGGAGTCGATCAAGGCTCCCCGGGCCGTGTTGACCACCAGGGTCCCGTCCTTCATGAGTTCCAGTTGTCGCCGGCCGATCAGGCCACGCGTCTCGGCGATGTCCGGGGCGTGGACACTGACCACATCCGACAGTGAACAGAGTTGGTCCAGCCCCACAGACTCCACTCCCAGGCGGGAAGCCTCGACGGCGTCCAGGTAGGGATCGTAGACCAGGACCCTTGCGTCGAGGTTCTTGAGCAGGCCGATCACCAACCTGCCCACGCGGGAGGCTCCGATGAGCCCGATGGTGACGCCGTTGGTTCCGATGGACGGGAATCCCAAGGTGCTTCGTGAGGCGCCTGTGGTGCGGAGTTGCTCGCTGAAACGCCGGGCACGCTTCAAGCCCATGACGATCGCAGCAAACGTGAACTCCGCGACCGGGACGGCATTGGCTGAGGCCGACGACGACACGTCGATGCCGCGTTGGTACACCTCGGGTGTCAGGAAGGTCTTGACCGTTCCGGCGGCGTGGACAATGCAGCGAAGGCGGGGGAGTTGGTCCAGCACGCGGCCGTCGATGACGGGCGCACCCCAGCCGGTGATCAGGAGCTCCGTATCTGCGAGCTCCCCCAGGGCGCCAGGTGCCGAGAAGTCGCTGACGGGCTGGTCCCTGACAAGCCTCACGATGCCGCGCAACCTGGCTCGGTCCTCCGTGCTGAACAAGGTGGGCAGGACGTTGCGGCCCATCACAAAGGCGGCCTTGATGGTGCCGGCCTGCTGGAGCTTGGTGGTCACGTGGATCCCATCGCATCTCGTAGAAAGTTATAGAAAGCGTTTGCTATTTGATCGCCACAGTAGGTGCGTGGTCTGCCGCCTGTCAATCGCTCTACATACCGAAAAGTGCGGCTTTGGGCATGTTATTGACATCACATAGGTTCTCTGGATAGCTTGTCACGCATAGTAAACGCTTACTATTCCAACGCGGGGCGCCAGAGTACCCCAGCCACTCCACACCGCCCCGCACGCCAAGGGGCGCAGACAGAGGACAAGCATGAGCACCAACAGCCAGACACTGCCGCCCCAGGCGAGGTCCGACGTCGGCGGGCAGGCCCCGGTGGCGGAAGGCCGCCGTCGTTCACGGCCTCCGGGCGCAACGCTGCCCGGGCACCGCAAGCAAAGCCTCCTGGCCAGGATCCGGCGCGACAAGGTGATGTTGCTGCTGATCGCCCCGGGGTTCCTTTACTTCGTGGTGTTCCACTACGTTCCCTTGGCCGGCAACATCATCGCGTTCCTGGACTACAAGCCCTACCTCGGCTTCATGGACAGCGTGTGGGTTGGCCTGGAAAACTTCGCGGCGATGTTCCAGGACGGCGCCTTCTGGGAAGCCCTCCGCAACACGCTGGTAATCACGGGACTCCAGTTGGCGCTGTTCTTCCCGGTGCCCATTTGCCTGGCGCTGCTCTTGAACAGCATCGTCTCGGACAGGATCCGGAAGTTCGTCCAAAGCGTGGTCTACCTGCCGCACTTCATCGGCTGGGTGATCATCGTTGCGGTGTTCTCCGAAGTCCTGGGTGCCACGGGCGCCGTTCCGCACCTGCTGGAAAACCTCGGGCTGCCGCGCTTCGACGCGATGACCACTCCCGAATTCTTCCCTTTCCTGGTGACCATCCAGTCCATCTGGAAGGACGCTGGCTGGGGAACCATCATCTTCCTGGCGGCGCTCATGAACGTGGACCAGGAACTGTATGAAGCGGCCGCCGTGGATGGCGCGAGCGCGCGTCACCGCTTGTGGCACATCACGCTCCCCGGAATCATGCCGGTGATCATCCTGCTGCTCATCCTCAACCTCGGCAGCATTCTCTCGGTGGGCTTCGAACAGATCGTGCTGCAGCGGGACAACGTGGGCCCCGGCGCCGGTGAAGTGTTGGACACCTACGTCTACTTCCACGGCATCCAGGACGGACAGTGGGGTCCGGCCGCGGCGGTGGGACTAGTGAAGGGCGTTGTTGGCCTGGTCCTGGTCCTTGGCGCCAACAAGCTCGCGCATTTCTTTGGACAGGAAGGTGTCTATTCCAATGGCAAGTCAAAGTAGCACCCTGGTGGCCCGTCCGGGGCGCGCCGGCGCCAAGGCCAGGGTAAACCGCCGCAGCCAGCGGCCGGCCTGGATGGAGAAGCCCAACACTGCTGTCCAGTTGTCCAAGGCCATTGCCCTGGTGGCCATTTGCTTCCTGGCCCTCTATCCGCTGCTCGCCGTGCTGGCCACGAGCCTGTCCAGCCAGTCGGAGATCGCCGCCAACAACGGACTGGTGCTCTTCCCGAAAGAGCCCACGTTCGCCGCGTACCAAACCATCTTTGCCGGGGGCGTGGTCACGGACGCCTTGGTCCGTTCGCTCCTGATCACGACCGTTGGAACGGCCCTTTCCCTGCTGGTCACTGTTGCCATGGCGTACGGCCTGACCCGTCGGGACCTCGTAGGCGGGCGCTTCTTCCTCATGACGGCACTGTTCACCATGCTCTTCAGCCCCGGCATCATTCCCAGCTTCCTCATGGTCAAGGAACTCGGCTTGCTGGACAGCTACGCCGCACTGGTCCTCCCCACGCTGATGAGCGCGTTCAACCTGGTGGTGGTCCGCTCCTTCTTCATGAACCTCCCGCAGGAACTCTTCGAGGCCGCAAGGATCGACGGTGCCGGGGACTTCCGCATCCTGGTCCAGATGGTGCTGCCCCTCTCCCGGGGTGTGCTGGCCGTCGTCGGGCTTTTCTACGCGGTGGGGTACTGGAATGCCTTCTTCAACGCGATGCTCTACCTCAACGACGACAAATGGCCGCTGTCCATGATCCTTCGCCAGTACGTCCTCCTCGGCCAGCCCATGGGGGACTCGGCAGTCGCCGAAGTGGCGGTGCCGTCCCAAGCGATCCAGATGGCCGTCGTCGTGATTTCCCTGGTCCCGATCGTGATCGTTTTCCCGTTCCTCCAGCGCTACTTCACCAAGGGCGTCCTCACCGGCGCCATCAAAGGCTAATCAACCATTCCACTTGAAAGGGAAGCCCCATGAACGCAGTACCCTCTGCCGGCCCCAGCCGCCGGAACTTCCTCTCGGTCGCAGGCATCGGCGCCTTGGCCCTGTTCGGCGGCGGCGCCCTGGCCGGTTGCGGCCAGCGAACCACCGGCGTGGCCTCCAACGCGAGCGAAGCCCTGCTGCCCACCACCGTTCCGCTGAAGGCGTCCATGGCAGACATTCCAGGCACTGCCGAGGGCGTTCCGGCCGCGTTCTACAAGTACCCCGCCCCTTTCCGGAGCGTCGCGAAGGCGCCCTTGAACGGCGGCAGGATCACGGCGATCACCAACCTCTTCGGCACGGCCCCGAATGGCCGTGCCGACAACCCGGCATGGCAGGCGATCGAAAAGCGACTGGGTGGGCAAGTGGACATCACGTCCGTGTCCTCGGACGATTACGCCACCAAGTTCAACACCATCATTGCCGGCGGCGAACTGCCGGACCTCATGCTCAACGACGGTGCCGCCGTGCCGAACATCGTGGAGTTTCTCCAAGCGAAATGCGCTGATCTCACTCCGTTGCTGGGCGGGGACAAAGTCAAGGACTACCCCAACCTGGCTGCCATCCCGGAGGTCTTCTGGAAGCAGACCGTCCAGGCCGGAAAACTGTACTCCTTGCCCATCCCGCGGAACCTCACGGGCGGCTCGGGCTTCGTCAACCAGACTCTCCTGGAAGCCGTGGGCCTGAAGTCCACCGAGGACATCAAGGACAAGGACGATTTCTACCGTGTGGCCAAGGAACTGACCAACCCTGCCAAGAACCAGTGGGCCCTGGGCAGCACCAAGTTCGGGCTGACGATGCTCCACCACATGTTCCGCACCCCGAACGTCTGGAAGAACGACGGCGGCAAACTCACCAGGGCGTTCGAAACGGACGAATACTTTGCCGCGATCGAATTCGCCGCCAAGCTCTACAAGGACGGCCTGTATGTCCCGGGTTCCGAGGGCTGGACCAAGTCGCAAATGGTGAACTCCTTCATCTCAGGCAAGGTAGCCATGATCTATGACGGCTTGCCCGCGTACATCGGTCCCACGGGCTACGGGCGCAGTGTTCCGGCAGCGAACAAGGCCAACAAGGCGGTCCCGTTCATTCCGGTGGGCCACGACGGCGGCAAGGCCCAGACGTGGCTGGACAACATCACTTTCGCCACCGTGATGCTCAAGAAGGCCGATGAGGCCAAGCTCAAGGAAGTCCTGGCCGTGGCCAACTTCCTGGCCGCACCGTTTGGCAGTGAAGAGTACCTGCTGCTCAACTACGGTGCAGAGGGCGTGGACTACACGCTGGATGCCAACGGCAACCCCGTGGTCACCGACCGCGCGCTCCTGGACAACGCCGTGCCGTGGAAGTACCTCGCAGCTCCCCAGCAGGTGGTCTACGATCCCAGCAACAAGGACATTGTGGACGTCATGCACAACGCCTATTCCAAGCTCATTCCCCTGGGCGTGGAAGATCCGTGCGGCACGTTGTTCAGCCCCACGAATGCGAGCAAGGGGGCCAAGCTCGGCCAGCCAGTCTCCGATGCTGCCACGGCGGTCATTGCGGGCCGTGGTTCCATGGACGCACTCAAGACTGCGGTGGCGGACTGGAAGAAGAACGGCGGAGACACCATCCGCGGCGAATACGAATCCGCCCTGGCCAAATAGCGCTCCGGCCGCAATCAGACTCATCAGCGTGCATCAGCCCTCCCGCACCAGACCCAAGGATCCAGCACCGTGAAACAGCCCTTCCCCACCAACCTGCCCTGGCTGCCCAAACCACAGACCGCACCCTCCCCGTTCACGGGCTGGACGCGGGCACAGTGGGAGGCCACAGCCGATCACTGGCTGGAGCACATCCGGAACTATTCCAGCCCGCTCAAGGCCAGTCCAAGGCTCCCCGGGCGCGTCACCCGCGACGGCGAGCGCCGCGAGGGCATGGAAACCATTGGCCGGAGCCTGTTGCTGGCGGCTCCGCGCATCGTCGGAGCCCGCGGCCAGGACCGTTTGGCTTTGGCGGAGTGGTACCGCGAGTCGTTGCTGGCCGGTACTGATCCCGTGGGCAAGGAACGGTGGCCGTTGGGCGTGACCTGCAAGTCGCCGTTGCTGGGGGTGACCAATTCGATCGTGGAGGCGGCCAACATAGCCTTCTCACTGTTCATTGCCCGTGAGTGGTTGTGGGATCCGTTCACGGAGTCGGAGAAGAAGCAGGTGGCCGGCTGGTTGCGGCACCACGCCCGCTTGGAGGTGTGGGGCAACAACTGGCAGCTGTTCCCTGCCATGGCCGAGGGGTTCCTTCGCTCGGTGGGCGAGGATGTCTCCGGCTGCACGGGCGGGCGCAACGTTGCCCGGGTGGAATCCTGGTACCTGGGCGATGGGTGGTACACAGATGGTCCGGAACATTCGATCGACTACTACAACGCGTGGGCCATCCACCCCTATCTCTGGGCCTGGTACAAGATGACAGGGCGGGAGGAAACCCCTGACGGGCAGCGGCATCTGGAGCGTTTGCGTGAGTTTGTCTCGACGCAGAGCCTGATGTTTGCCACGGACGGGGCGGTGCTCCATGTGGGGCGTTCCCTGGCGTACCGGACAGCCGTCCTGGCAGCGTTGTGGTGCGCTGAAATGTCCGGAGTGAATCCGTTGTCCTCCGGGGCCACGCGGAGGTTGGCGTCAGGGGTCTTGGCGAACTTCACCGCCCACGGCGTGGGTGTCGACGAACCCCTGAGCCTGGGGTGGTACGGTCCGCATGAAGGATCGTGCCAGGCCTACAGCGGTTTTGGCTCGCCCTATTTGGCCGGCATTGGTTTCCTGGGGCTGGCCCTTCCGCCGGAACACCCGGTGTGGCAGGACGTGGAGGAGCCGCAGCCCAGCGATGGTCCGCCCATCGTTCGCCCGCTGCCGGACCTGGGGTGGACGTTGGGTACCCACGGAGGCCTGTCCCGCCTGACCAACCACGGCAGCGACCATTGCGGCCTGCCAGTTGGCGGTGGACCGGATCCGGACGATCCGCACTATGCCAAGTTCTCCTATTCCACCCACACCGCGCCGGGAACGGGACAGGCGTGGGCGGACAACATTGACGGCCACCTCGCGTTGCTGGGATCCGACGGCGTGGCGAGCCGGCGTTGTGCGCTCCGAGGCAGCCGCACGGACGGCGTGGTCAGTGGCTCGGTCCATGTTCCGCAGTTGTACGGCAAGGCGCTCGCGGGTACTGCCGTCACCACGGTGTCGGTAACCAGGGGGATCCACGAAGTGCGCTGCCATCTGGTGCGCGGTCCGGTGGATTACCGGGTCCGTGAGGGTGGCCACGCGGTTGCAGGCAACCAGCATGTGTCCGTGGGAACGTCCTGCGCTACCGCCTGGGTGGACAATGGCGACGTCTTCGCGGCGGTCACCGGGCTGCATGGCTGGGAGGACGCTGGAACCACCTGGTACACGGGGGCCAACGCCATGGGTGAACACTCGGCGGTGCCGCATCTCGCTGCCCGGCGGAGCACGGAGCAAACAGTGCACGTGGCCCTGCACACGCTTACCCGGGGTCCTGCCCCGGCACCCGAATCGCTGGAGGCGATGGCCGCCGTCGTGGTTTCCGGTACGGAAGTTACGGTGAGGTGGGCGGACGGCGGTACCCAATCCGTTGACCTGGCGTCGTTCGTGCCGTGGGACGGGCAGGTGGGGAAGTGATCGAGCTCAAGTACGGTGCTTCACGCGAGAATCCCCGCGAGGATGACGCCATGCGGCGCTTCCGCGGACACCGCGTGGGCCAATTCATCCACTGGGGTCTCTACTCCTTGCCCGCGGGCCGGTGGGAGGGCAAGGACGTGGAGTTCGCGGCCGAGTTCCTCCCGCGGATCGCCGGCATTCCGCAGGCGCGGTGGGAGGCGCTGGCCAACGACTTCACGCTGGCGGACTTCGACGCCGGCGCGTGGGCAGACACAGCGGTGGCCCTTGGAGCCAAGTACATGACCATCACCACCAAACACCACGACGGTTTCTGCCTCTGGCCCAGTGCCTACACGGACTTCCACATGGGCAACACTCCGTCCGGCCGTGATGTCCTGGCCGAACTCATCGAGGCCTACACGGCCCGTGGGATCGATGTCTGCTTCTACTATTCCGTGCTCGATTGGCACCACCCGGACTGGCGCTTCACGTTGGAGAACGACGGCGACCACGCGGCTTTCGCACGCTACCTTGACTTCGCGATGAAACAGTTGGAAGAGCTGGCGGACAGGTATCCGGACGTGAAGGGGTTCTGGTTCGACGGGACCTGGGACGAGTCGGTGAAAGCCAACGGCTGGTGGACGTGGGAGGTGGAGAAAATGCTCAAGGAACGCATCCCCGGCGTGGTGGTCAACAGCCGCTTACGGGCCGACGATTTCGGTGCGCGGCACGTGGATTCCAACGGCCGGCTCATGGGCGACTACGAGAGCGGATACGAGCGCAGGCTGCCCGAACCCTGGAACACCGGCGTTGCCAAGCGCGATTGGGAAGCGTGCATGACCATTCCGCAGGCATCGTGGGGTTACCACCAAGGCGAATGGGCGCAGTCCACGCTCAAGCACCCCCTGGACATTGTGGACATGATCGCCCACTGCACTTCCCTGGGCGGGAACCTGCTCTTGAATTTCGGGCCCCGTGGCGACGGTTCCATGGCTCCCGCCGAGGTGGACATCGCACGCGGCGTGGGGGAATGGCTCGCGGTGAACGGTGAGGCGGTGTACGGCTGCGGCTTTGCTGACGGTTGGGAATACCCCGGCTGGGGGTACTTCACCGAGGACCAGTCCACAGGCAGGGTTTTTGCGATCGTCACGCGTATGCCTGCCTCAGGGCGGATCCGGATCCAGCTGCCGGGCGGATTGGCCCTCGTGGGCCTCCGCTTGCTGGGCTCTGGAGCCCATTCGTTCAAGCCGTTGGCGGATTCCTTGGTGGAGGTGGACGTTTCCGGGATGCGGGGTGTGCCCGTGTTGGGCCTGGAAACCGCCGAACGCGCGGGGGAGGGCTTGAGGGAGCCAAACCCGGACGTGCTCACGTAGGGGCCCGTACTGTTCCCACGAACCCGGCCAACTCCCGGGAAGCCTGCGCTTTCGCCGGGAAACTTCCAGCGAACCTGCAGGGTTCCCACGAACGCGGCGAAACCCGGCGCAACCCGGCGCAGCGTTCCCAGAACCCGGCGAAACCCCGGGACTCAGGCAGCCGCGAGCTTCGCCTGCCTCCGGAGCACCGCGTTCTTCCGGGCGGTCCGGAGCATGTCGATGGTGAGGAGCACCAGGGCCAGCCATACCACGCAGAAACCGATCCAGCGGGCCGAGGTCATGGCCTCGTGGAACACGGTGAGCGCCACGATGAACTGGAGCACCGGGGCAAAGTACTGGAGCAGGCCGATGGTGGTCATGGGCAGGCGGCGGGCGGATGCTCCAAAGAACAGCAAGGGAACCGCGGTGATGACGCCCGAGGCCAGGATGAGCCAGAAGTGTCCCGGACCTTGGGTGGTGAGCGTGGCAACGCCGGTAGCTCCGAGGACCACCATGGTGATGGCTGCGAAGGGGGCCAGCACCACGGTTTCAACGGAGAGGCTGGTGAGCGCGTCCACCTTGGGTCCCACCTTCTTCTTGACGAAGCCGTACAGGCCAAAGCTGAAGGCCAGGAGCAGCGCGATCCACGGGAGCTGCCCGTAGGAGAACGTCAGCACGCCAACGGCGACGAAGCCGATTCCCACGGCGGCCCACTGCAGTGGCCGCAGCTTTTCCTTCAGGACGAACACGCCCAGGAGCACGGACACCAAGGGGTTGATGAAGTAGCCGAGGGAGGTCTCCACCGCATGGCCGGTGGTGACACCGAAGGTGTAGGTGAGCCAGTTGACCGCGATCAGGCCTGCTGCCAAGGCCAGCGGTCCCATCACTGAGCGATCCTTCACCGCAGCAAAAAGGGTTCTCCAGGACCGCGTGATCGTGATCAGGAGGGCACAGAAAACCAAGGACCAGACAATCCGGTTGGCGACGATCTCGATGGCTCCGGCCGGTTGCAGCACGAAGAAGTAGAGGGGGAGCAGACCCCAGAGCCCGTACGCGCCGATACCAAACAACACACCCGTGGTGGTCTCACTCCGAACCGGTTTCACCGCAACAGCACCCGAATCCGTACTGCTGCCACCGCCGCCCGCCGTCGTGGGCTGGTTCGAAGAGGACGTGGCTGCGGTGGTTTGTTCGGGTGTCGACACAAAAGCGCCAACACCACCCGCGGACGCAATATTCCGCAATATTCCCTGAAACATTAGGAATTTGTGTGAGTCCTGCCATATGAGCGGCCGGGGCAGGGGTCGAGATCTAGAATTGGAAACCTGCGCGCCCCAACAACGGGCGTGGCTCACTGCTTCGGAAGGGCTCCCGGTGTCTGACTCAGCCGCAACAACCCCCAGTCGTCCACTTCGCGTTGCGATCGTCGGCGCAGGCCCGGCCGGTGTGTACGCCGCGGACATCCTGACCAAGTCCAACGAGGTCAAGGACGGGCAGGTGGATGTCAGCATCGATCTCTTCGAGGCGTACCCCGCGCCGTATGGCCTGATCCGTTATGGCGTAGCGCCGGACCACCCGCGCATCAAGGGAATCGTCAACGCGCTCCACAAGGTGCTGGACCGGGGCGATATCCGCTTCCTGGGTAATGTGACGTACGGCCGGGACCTGACGCTGCACGATTTCCGGGCTTTCTACGACGCCGTGATCTTCTCCACCGGAGCCATCAAGGACGCCGACCTGAACATTCCGGGGATCGAACTCGGAGGTTCCTTCGGCGGCGCGGACTTTGTCTCCTGGTACGACGGCCACCCGGACGTTCCCCGCGACTGGCCCCTTGAAGCCAAGGAGATCGCGGTGATCGGCAACGGCAACGTCGCACTCGACGTCGCCCGCATGCTGGCCAAGCACCCCGAAGAACTCCTGGTCACCGAAATTCCGGACAACGTGTACCAGGGCCTGAAGAAATCGCCGGTCACGGACGTCCACGTGTTTGGTCGCCGCGGCCCTGCGCAGGTGAAGTTCACCCCGCTGGAACTGCGCGAACTCTCGCACTGCAAGGACGTTGACATTGTCCTGTACCCGGAAGACTTCGAGTTCGATGACGCCTCGGATGAGGCCATCCGCACCAACAACCAGATCAAGACCATGGTCAACACCCTGACCAACTGGCTGGTGGAGGAACACGCCGAGTCGGAGCAGCCGTCCTCCCGCCGCTTGCACCTGCACTTCCTGCACAGCCCCGTGGAGATCCTGGATTCGCCCGATAACCCGGGCACGGTGTCCGCCATCAAGTTCGAACGCATGGAATTGGACGGCACGGGCAACGCCAAGGGCACCGGCGAATTCATCGAGTACCCCGTCCAGGCCGTCTACCGGGCCATCGGCTACCACGGCTCGCCCCTTGAGGAACTGCCGTACGACGCCCGCCGCGGCGTCATCCCGAACGACGGCGGTCGCGTCCTGGGTGCCGACGGCCAACCCGTACCGGGAATCTACGCCACGGGCTGGATCAAGCGCGGTCCGGTGGGCCTGATCGGGCACACCAAGGGGGACGCACTGGAAACCATTGGCTGCCTGCTCGAGGACCGGCTGAACCTGCCCCCGGCGGAGAACCCCGACCCCCAGGCCATCATCAACCTCCTGGAGGAGCGTGGCGTCGAGTACACCACGTGGGAGGGCTGGAACCGGCTGGACGCCCACGAGGCCGCCCTGGGTGAGGCGTGGTCCGGTGGCGCGGACAATGGCGACGGCGTGGTCCGGGAACGCATCAAGGTGGTCCCGCGCGAGGAAATGATCCGCATCTCCCGCGGCTGAACCCCGGCGCAACCTGGCCGGCGGCAGGCATCGCTGTACCCAAAGCCCGGGTGCCGAACTAGACTGGCCCGTACCGCCCGCCGTGAACGCCGCCCCGTTACCGCGGCATGTACCGCAGCCAGGGAGTTCGATGAAGAGCCCAGTCCACCCGCCGCTTCCGGGTAGCGAAGCCGCCAAGCTGCTGCAGCGGCGTGCCCTTACGGGCCACGAGCACCTGGAGTCCGGGGATCCGGCGGACCTGGCCGGCCTCCGCAGCCTGGTGCGCGAGTCCTGGCAACGTTCGGCCATCCTGCAAGCCAACCCGGACGTGGCCGAAGCGCCGCTCGCCATGGACCTTGACGAACTTGAGGACTACCGCGCGCGGCATCCGCTCGCCACCATCATGCCGGTGATCCGTAAGCTCCTGATCCAGCCCAGCCATGACAGCGGCCTGCTGGTGGCCGTGGGGGACGACGTCGGCCGCCTCCTCTGGGTTGATGGCGACCCCGTGATGCAACGCAGGGCTGAAGGCATGATGTTCGTTGCCGGGTCGGATTGGTCCGAGGCCTCCGTGGGGACCAGCGCACCCGGTACCGCGCTCGCCTTGGACCGCAGCATCCAGATCTCCGGCGCTGAACACTTCAAACGTTCGGTCCATCCGTGGAGCTGCACGGCCGTTCCGTTCCACGATCCCGATTCCGGGGCCCTTCTGGGTGTCGTCGACATCACGGGCACGGAGACAGCCGTGGCCCCACACACGGTTTCGCTGGTGGAAGCCACCGTGGCGGCGGCCCAGGCACAGTTACGGATCGAACGCCTGCAACTCGCTGCGACAGCAAACGCAAAACCACGACGCCGGAGCTCACCTTCCGCCGCAAGCGCCGGTTCCGGGGACAAACCTCACAAGCAGTCGCTGTACCGCAACAGCCTCCAACTCCTGGGCCGCGACCAGGCGTTGCTCAGCATCGACGGCAGGACGGCGACGCTGTCCGCACGGCACAGCGAAATCCTCGCGATCCTCGGCAACCACCCCGCAGGCCTGAGCGCAGATGACCTATGCACCCAGCTGTACCCCGGGGAAGGTTCAGCCGTGACGCTCCGGGCCGAGATGGTCCGGCTGCGCAAGGTCATCCACGAACTCAGCCCGGAAGCGGTCCCTGAATCCCGGCCCTACCGCTTGCCTGTGGAGCTCTTGCCCGACTCAGGCCAGGTCCTCACCTGCTTGCAGCGCGGAGCCCACCGGATTGCCTTGGAGATCTACAAAGGTGCCGTCCTCCCACGATCGGAGGCGCCCGGCGTCGTGCAGTTGCGCGAACGGGTCTCGCACCTGCTGCGCGAGGCGCTGCTGAGCGACGGCAGCGCCGATTCGCTGCTCAAGTACGCCGAACTGCCCGAGGCAAGGTTCGACGTCGAACTCCGCCTTGCGATCCTGAAGCTCCTGCCGCCGCGCTCGCCCAAGCGGGCTGCGATCGTGGCCGATCTTGAGCGGCTGGAGGACGAGTTGGCCGTCTGAGTGACTCGCCTCACAGGGTTGCAACGTAGCTGCAACCTTCCCGCTCCTAGGCTCGGATCAATGGCGACAGCCACCGTGATTCGCAGCAAAGGAGCTAGCAATGACTGTTTATGCACAGCCAGGTGCAGAGGGATCGAAGGTCACCTTCAAGGACCGTTACGAGAACTGGATCGGCGGGGAATGGGTAGCCCCGGTCAAGGGCGGCTACTTCGAAAACATCACTCCTGTCACTGGCAAGGCCTTCTGCGAAGTTGCCCGCGGCACGGCCGAAGACATCGAATTGGCCCTGGATGCCGCGCACAAGGTGGCGCCGTCGTGGGGCAAAACCTCAGCCACTGAACGCGCAGCCATCCTCAACAAGATCGCCGACCGGATCGACGAGAACGTGGAGCTCCTGGCCGTCGCCGAAACGTGGGACAACGGAAAGCCCGTCCGCGAGACCCTCAACGCCGACATCCCTTTGGCCGCCGACCACTTCCGCTACTTCGCCTCCGCGATCCGCGCCCAGGAAGGCCACCTGTCCCAGCTCGACGATGACACCACGGCCTACCACTTCCACGAGCCGCTCGGCGTGGTGGGGCAGATCATCCCTTGGAACTTCCCCATTCTTATGGCCGTGTGGAAGCTCGCCCCGGCGCTGGCCGCAGGCAACGCAGTGGTCCTGAAGCCGGCAGAGCAGACGCCCACGTCGATCCTGGTCCTCATGGAACTCATTGGTGACCTGCTGCCCGCCGGTGTCGTGAACGTGGTCAACGGTTTCGGCGTCGAGGCGGGCAAGCCGCTCGCTTCCAGCCCGCGCATCAGGAAGATTGCCTTCACCGGTGAAACCACCACGGGTCGCCTGATCAGCCAGTACGCTTCCAACAACCTCATCCCCGTCACGCTGGAGCTGGGCGGCAAGAGCCCCAACATCTTCTTCGACGACGTCGCATCCCAGAACGATGCCTTCTACGACAAGGCCCAGGAAGGCTTCACGCTTTTCGCGTTCAACCAGGGTGAAGTGTGCACCTGCCCGTCCCGTGCTCTGGTCCAGGAAGGCATCTACGACTCCTTCATGGCCGACGTCGTCGCCCGGACCAACAAGATCATCCAGGGCAACCCGCTGGACACCGAGACCCAGATCGGCGCGCAGGCCTCCAACGACCAGCTCGAGAAGATCCTCTCCTACATCGACATCGGAAAGCAGGAAGGCGCAAAGGTCCTCACCGGCGGTGCCCGGGCCGAGCTTCCAGGCGACCTGGCCGGCGGCTACTACGTCCAGCCCACCATCTTCGAAGGCCACAACCGGATGCGGATCTTCCAGGAGGAAATCTTCGGCCCCGTGGTCTCGGTGACGCGCTTCAGCGACTACAACGACGCCATCGGCATCGCCAACGACACCCTCTACGGCCTCGGCGCCGGCGTCTGGTCCCGCAACGGCAACGTCGCCTACCGGGCGGGCCGCGAAATCCAAGCCGGACGCGTCTGGGTCAACAACTACCACGCGTACCCCGCAGGAGCTGCCTTCGGCGGGTACAAGTCATCAGGCATCGGCCGTGAGAACCACGCCATGATGCTGGACCACTACCAGCAGACCAAGAACCTGCTGGTCAGCTACAACGAGAACAAACTCGGCTTCTTCTAAAGAGCTTGTGCACGGCAGCCGTCCGTCAGCTGGTCCCTGTGGCGGCCGCCGTGCACAACACATCCTGTTGTTCATCTGAAAGAGGGAGATCGTCAATGTCGACGACCATGCAAGCAGCAGTAGTTACCGAATTTGGAACCGACCTGAAGGTCATGGAAGTGGAACGTCCGACGCCGGGTCCCGGCCAGGCGCTGGTCCGCCTCCTGACGTCGGGGGTCTGTCATACCGACCTGCACGCCGCCGAAGGCGACTGGCCGGTCAAGCCGACGCCACCCTTCGTTCCCGGCCATGAGGGTGTGGGCGAAGTGGTGGAACTGGGCGAAGGCGTCACGGACGTTGCCGTAGGAGACCTCGTAGGCAACGCCTGGCTCTGGTCCGCTTGCGGCGACTGCCAGTACTGCCGCACAGGCTGGGAGACGCTGTGCGAGTCGCAGAAGAACGGCGGCTACAGCATCGATGGCTCGTTCGGGGAGTACATGCTGGTGGACACCCGTTTCGCCGCGCGCATCCCGGAAGGCTCGGACCCCGTGGAAGTTGCTCCCGTGCTCTGCGCCGGAGTCACCGTCTACAAGGGCCTGAAGATGACCGAAGCCAAGCCCGGCCAATGGGTCACCATCTCCGGAATCGGTGGACTGGGCCACATAGCCGTCCAGTATGCCGTGGCCATGGGCCTGCGGGTGGCGGCCGTGGACATTGCGGATGACAAGCTGGCACTCGCCCGGGAACACGGCGCTGAACTGACGGTCAATGCCCTGCACGAGGATCCAGCCGAGGTCATCCAGCGGGAAACCGGCGGTTGCCACGGAGTCCTGGTCACCGCTGTCCATCCCTCCGCCTTCGGCCAGGCGATCGGCATGGCCAGACGCGGCGGAACGATCGTCTTCAACGGACTGCCTCCCGGAGACTTCCCGGCGCCGATCTTCGACATCGTCTTGAAGGGCCTCACCGTCCGGGGTTCGATCGTAGGCACCCGGCAGGACCTGGAGGAAGCGCTCGAGTTCTACGCGCAGGGGAAGATCAAGCCAACGGTCTCCACCCGCGAACTCTCTGAAGTGAATGCCGTCTTCGACGAGATGAAGCACGCCAAGATCGACGGCCGAGTGGTCTTGAAGTTCTGATGACCGCAACCCCGGACATCCTGGAAGCTTCGGTGACACTGCCGGGGGAGGGCTTCTCCCGGGTGGCACTGACCCCGGCCGCAGTGGAAATGCTGCGCAAGCTCTGGGAGCAACACGGACCCTTGATGTTCCACCAGTCCGGTGGCTGCTGCGACGGGTCTGCGCCCATGTGCTATCCGGCCGGTGACTTCCTGACGGGAGACTCCGACGTCCTGCTGGGCAGGTTCGATCTCGGCGATGACGGAGACTCCATTGGGGCCAAGCCCCTTGAGTTCTGGATGTCCAGGGAACAGTTCGCCTACTGGTCCCACACGCACCTGACAGTGGATGTTGTCCAAGGCCGGGGGAGCGGCTTCTCCGTGGAGGCACCCGAAGGGAAACGGTTCCTGATCCGCTCCACCATCATGGACTGGGACGTGCCAGGTGTCTGACAGCAAGCATTCCTGAACGTCCAAGCCTGAGTACCTGGAAGGCCCCATGACGGCGAATTTCCGCCTGAATGGGGCCTTTCGCATGATGTGGCGGGGGCATTAGCGGAAGTCACAGCAGCACCATCAGCCCCACTAGTCCATTTGTTGTCTCATTATTTGGGACAAATATGGCCGTCCATTGGCCGGACACTATCCTTGATGAGTCCTATACCACCCCCATCCAGAATGTGGCATATTTATGAACATTTTCAGGACCAAATCAATCGAGCAGTCGATCGCCGACGCCGATGAGCCCGGTCGCAAGCTCAAGCGAAGCCTGAGCACCTGGGACCTGATGATCATGGGCGTCGCCGTCGCCGTCGGCGCCGGTATCTTCTCCGTGGGCGCCAAGGCAGCGGCAAACTTCGCAGGCCCGGCGGTCACCATTTCCTTCGTGGTTGCGGCTGTCACCTGCGCCTTGGCCATCATGTGCTACGCGGAATTCGCCACGGCGATCCCCGTGGCAGGCTCCGCCTACGTCTTCACCTACGCCACCATGGGCGAGGTGCTCGCGTGGATCATCGGCTGGAACCTTATCCTTGAACTTTTCACCGCTGCGGCCGTGATCGCCAAGTACTGGGGCATCTACCTCAGCAAGGTCTTTGGCCTCATGGGAGTGGACATGCCTCCCGCCATCAACATCGGAGGCGTGGACCTCTACTGGGGCGCCTTCCTCATTGTCGCCATCTTCACGGTGCTGCTGGTGCTGGGGACAAAGTTGTCCGCCCGCGTCGGCAACATCTTCACGCTGATCAAGATCGGCGTGGTCCTGTTCGTGATCGTCGTCGGCTTCACCTACGCGAAGTTCTCCAACTACACCCCGTTCGTTCCTGCCTCGCAGCCCACCGCGGGCAGTGGCGTGGACGACGTCATGAAGCAGTCCTTCTTCGGATTCCTGACCGGTGCCGTACCGGCGCAATACGGAACCCTCGGCATTTTCGCGGGCGCAGCACTGGTGTTCTTCGCTTTCATCGGCTTCGACGTCGTTGCTACCTCCGCTGAAGAAGTGAAGAACCCGCAGAAGACCCTTCCGCGCGGCATCTTCGGCGGCCTGGCCCTGGTGACGCTCCTCTACATCCTGGTCTCCCTGGCCTTGACCGGCATGGTCTCCTACACGCAGCTCGCGGCCGAGAAAGCCCCGACGCTGACTACGGCCTTCGAGGCCGTGGGTAACAACGATGCCGCCAAGGTCATTGCCTTCGGTTCACTGGTGGGCCTGACCACCGTGATCATGGTGCTCCTCATGGGCCTGGCGCGCGTGGTCCTCGCCATGAGTCGGGACGGTCTCCTGCCCCGTGCCCTGTCCAAGACCAGCGAGAAGCGCGCCACGCCTGCCCGGCTGCAGATCATTTGTGGTGCGGCGGTGGCCCTGGTTGCCGGGCTTACCGCCGTTGACCTGCTCGAGGAAATGATCAACATCGGCACGTTGTCCGCGTTCGTCATGGTGAGCCTGGGCATCCTGGTGCTTCGCAAGAAGCGCCCTGACCTCAAGCCTGCCTTCCGTGTGCCCTTCGGCAAGGTAGTGCCGTGGATCTCCGCGATCCTCTGCCTCTACCTGATGACCAACCTGGCTGTGCAGACCTGGATCTTCTTCGGCATCTGGCTGGTTGTTGGCATGGTCATCTACTTCGCCTACGGCCAGCGCCACTCACGGTTGAACGAGAAGTTCGCCGCGGCCAAGGAGGCTGTGGACTCTCCCGTGGGCTAGGGTACGGCATGTTCGCTGACCCAGTCCACCAATGGCCGGAGGGTTTCCCAGCGGGCGGCGATCTCCTGGCGGGCCGCTGCGGTGGAGAGCCACTCCGGCTCACCCACCTCCACGCCTGCTGAGAGTGACTTATGCTTCAGGAGTTCGGCCCGTGGATGGTCTTTGTCGAACCCGCGGGGCACGGTCTTGAGCTTTTCGCCTTCGATGGCAAAGCCCGCAGCGGCCACTGCGTCAACGATCTTCCGGAGTTCTTCGCCGCTGCCCGGGGCATCCACGGCGGCGCGGAACCGGGCCAACTGCGCAGGGGTATGTGAGTGGTAGCCGCCGCCGATCAGGAGTCCGTCGGCGCTGATCTGGACGTAGAAGCCCACGCCTTCCTTGCTTTCGGCGAAGGCACCTTGGGCCGTCTTGTACGGCGACTTGTCCTGGGAAAACCGGATGTCCCTGTTGGGCCGGAAAATCTTAGCCGGCCCGAACTCCGGTTCCAGCCCCGAGAGGAGAGCCGAAAGCGGCTCTCTCACCTCGGCGTCGTACGTCTTTTTGTGCTCCAGCCACCACTCGCGGTTGTTGTTCCCTTCCAATTCCTCGTAGAAGCGGAAAGCGGCAGAGGGGATTCCTTCAAATGTGCTCATGCAAGGATCCTAGGGATGCGCTACCGGGCGAAGCCATAGCGGGAAAAGCCTATGTGGAAAAGAAAAACACCCCGCCGCGGAGAAGAATCCGCAGCGGGGTGTTCCCGTTAAGGCTGACGCTTAGAGCTTGTTGGCTGCTTCTGCGTCGGAGGCACCTTCGCCGGCGCCGAGGTTGGCGCGCAGCTTGGCGCCGAGTTCGGCATCAACGTTGGTCCAGTACTGGATGGCGCGTTCCTTGATGTCGGCGCTCTTCACGCCGCCAACAGCACCGGTGATGGTGTCGAGGAAGCGTGCCTTGGCAGCCTCGTCGTAGACCTCGCGGTACAGCGCACCGGCCTGGCCGAAGTCGCTGTCCTCAGCGTGCAGGGAGTGTGCGGAGAGGGTGAGCTCGCCGTCGTTCTCCCAGCCACCGGCCGGGGAAGCCGGCTCAACAGCAGCCGGGCCACCAACGGTGTTCGGAGCGTAGACCGGGGTGGACGGGGAGTTGAACAGGTAACGTCCCTGGCCATCCTGGCTGTAGTTGTGGACCGGGCTCTTGGGCTGGTTCACGGGGATCTGGGCGTGGTTGGTGCCAACGCGGTAGCGGTGTGCGTCAGCGTAGGAGAAGATGCGGGCCTGCAGCATCTTGTCCGGGGAAGCAGCGATACCCGGCACGAAGTTCGACGGCGCGAAGGTGGCCTGCTCGATCTGCGCGAAGTAGTTCTCCGGGTTCTTGTTCAGCTCCATGGTGCCCACGTGGATCAGCGGGTAGTCAGCGTGCGGCCACACCTTGGTGAGATCGAACGGGTTGAAGCGGTAGGTCTTGGCGTCCTCGTAAGGCATGACCTGGACGTGCAGTTCCCAGGACGGGAAGTTGCCGGCCTCGATGTTCTCGTGGAGGTCGCGGATGTAGAAGTCTGCATCCGAACCGGCCAGGGCTTCAGCCTGCTCGCCGGTGATGGAGTTGACGCCCTGGTTGGACTTGAAGTGGTACTTGACCCAGAAGCGCTCGCCCTCGGCGTTGATCCACTGGTAGGTGTGCGAGCCGTAGCCCTGCATTTCACGCCAGGAAGCCGGGAGGCCACGGTCGCCCATGAGCCAGGTGACCTGGTGTGCGGACTCGGGGGAGAGGGTCCAGAAGTCCCACTGCATGTCAGCGTCACGCAGGTGGGTACCCGGGAGGCGCTTCTGGGAGTGGATGAAGTCCGGGAACTTGATGCCATCGCGGATGAAGAACACCGGGGTGTTGTTGCCCACGAGGTCGTAGTTGCCCTCGGTGGTGTAGAACTTCACGGCGAAACCGCGGGGGTCGCGCCACGTGTCGGGAGAGCCGTTCTCGCCGGCCACGGAGGAGAAGCGGATCAGCATGTCCGTCTCGGCACCCGGCTGCAGGAAAGCGGCCTTGGTGTACTTGGAGACGTCAGAGGTGGTCTTGAAGGTACCGAAAGCGCCGCCACCCTTGGCGTGCACAACACGCTCCGGAACCCGCTCGCGGTTGAACTGTGCGAGCTTTTCCACCAGGTAGTGGTCGGTGAGGATGATGGCACCGTCGGCGCCGACGGACTTGGAGTGCGCGTCCGACGTAACGGGGGCACCTGACTGTGTGGTCGAAATGGCAGTCATGTTTCTCCTATTTCTGGGTTGCTGGTTGTTTGGGAAGCTGTTGTTTGGCTTGGCAGTCCTGGCAGATTCCCTGGTAAAGGACGTCTGCGATCTGGATGGTCATTGGCTTGGAGTTCTCGTCCCAGTGCGGCGTGAGGCACGGTGCGTGTCCCACCGCGCAATCCACGTCCTCCACCCGGCCGCAACTGATGCACACGGCGTGGTGGTGGTTGTCGCCTACCCGCGTTTCGTACAGCGCGGGTGAGTGCGGGGGTTCGAAGCGTCGCAGCATCTGCAAATCCGTGAGGTCGCTGAGCACCACGTAAACGGACTGCGCCGTCAGTTCAGGAAGCTCTTCGCGTGCAGCGGCAAGGATGCCCTCTGCCGGAGAGTGCGGATGATGCTGGACCGCAGCCAACACTGCCAGCCGCTGTTTGGTCACGCGCCGTCCATGGGCATGCAGGGCTGCGGCCCATGCTTGCTGGTCGGTCGTGTGATCGGTCATGCATTCATTGAAACACTTATTTTGATGAGTTCACAATAAGGCGAGACTAACTTCCGGTAAACGGAACACATCCAACAGCGGACTCCCGTCTTCGGCCCCGGATCTGCCCACGGCATGGATCCGCACGGCAGAACCGGCGCGTTCGCCTTCCACGGCTACACAACTGAAGCCGCTCAGGCCGCTCGTCAGGGGCAGTGCACCAAGCGACGCGGCCATGGCCACCAGTTCGCCGGGAAGCAGCCCGGCTATGGAGGCGGCTCCACTGGCAGGTTCAATGACGCTATGGTGCCGGGAGGCATCCACCGCCGCCACCAGGGGCACCAGCGTCCGGGCACGCACGACGCCGGCGCCTGGGCCAGGTGCGAACGGCACCCCCGGCGGCGGTTGGGTGCGTGGGTGGTGGACAGCCGAAGGTTGTTCCGGCAGGAAGGGGCCCTCCGCAAAGAAACGAAGCGACTCCCGAAGTTCCGAGTCCACCCTTTCCAGGGTTTCCTCTGGTTCGGCCAGCCGCCGGTGGGCAGGCAGCGCAAGCTGGCGTCCCGGCGTCGTGGTTTCAGAAGCCCAACGGCCGAAAAGGTGGAACGTGGGGGTGGAGGATTCCGCGACCGGCTCACCCAGGGCCGAGCCGAGCGGATGCCAGCGGTGCGCGAACATGACGGCGCACCGGACGACACCCAGGACATCCTGCAAAGCGGCCCGGGCGAGGTTATGGCACAGCAGCCAGTCGGCAGCGGAGGCCTCGCCGAATTCGGTGGAAGGATCGGACAACCGGACCACAAGGTGTCCCGCCGTCAGCGGGTGGCGGGGCCGGGCTATTTCCCAGATGGCGGAACGGAACAGCAATTGACGTGACAACGCCATACGTACCCCTCCTTCCTTCCCCGGGTGAGCCTACCAAGGGTGTGGTTACGCCGGGAGTCCTGCCCACGCCGGGCACTGGGTAGGGTTGCTGGGTGGCAAGACTCCTGGCAGATATCACTCCCCTCAAAGAAAGCCCGGCCTTCCGGAGGCTCTGGTTGGGGGCATCGGTAGCTGCCGTGGGCACGCAGCTGACGCTGGTGGCCGTCAGCCTGGAGGTTTACCGACTCACCCAGGAGAGCCTGTACGTGGGGCTCCTGGGCATTTTCGCCTTGGTTCCTTTGGTCATTGCCGGGCTCTACGGCGGATCGGTGTCGGATGCCTATGACCGCCGAAAGGTGGCGTTGGTGGCCTCCCTGGTCCTCTGGGTTACCACCGCAGGATTGGCGCTCCAGGCTTGGTTCGAGGTTGGCAACATCTGGCTGCTCTACGCCTTGGTTGCCGTGCAGAGCGGAGCGCAGGGCATCAACGGTCCCGCGCGCAGTGCCATCATCCCGCTCCTGGTGCGCAAGGACCTGCTGCCGGCCGCCAATGCCCTGAACATGCTGACCTTCGGCTTGTCCATGACGGCGGGGCCGTTGCTGGCGGGCGTCCTGGTGGCGACCATCGGCTTCGGTTGGACCTACACCATCGACGTCGTCAGCTTCACGTTCGCGTTGTGGGGCCTTCTCAAGCTTCCGCCGCTCCCGCCCTCCAAGGACGCCGTGCGGCCAGGCCTCCGTTCGGTGGTTGAGGGCTTCAGGTTCCTGGGCACCCGGCCGAACGTCCGCATGACCTTCATCATCGACCTCATCGCCATGATCTGCGCCCAGCCCCGCGCCCTCATGCCGGCGATCGGGGCGGTAATGATCGGCGGGGGTGAGACCACCGTGGGTGTGCTTCTTGCCTCCACGGCTGTAGGTGCCTTCCTCGCTGGCCTGTTTTCCGGTCCCCTCGGCCGCGTACGCCGCCAAGGCAGCGCCGTGGTTTTCGCCGTGGTGGGTTGGGGCGCCTCCATAGCCGCATTCGGCGCAGTGGTGCTCATGGCGGGGGATTCCGGGCGGAATGGCGTGACGTTATGGCTCATCCCTGCTGCAGCTTGTTGCGCGCTCGCAGGAATCTCGGACTCAGTCAGCGCCGTGTTCCGCACCACCATCCTGCAGTCGGCCACCCCGGACCACATGCGGGGACGGTTGCAAGGCGTGTTCATCGTGGTGGTGGCCGGCGGTCCCCGAGTGGGGGATCTGTTGGCCGGCGGTGTCACCCAGTTCCTGAGCGAAGGTGGCGTGCTGCTGATCGGCGGGGTGCTCTGCATGGTCCTGGCATGGCTGGCGTCGCGCGTACAGCCGGGCTTCGTGGCCTACGATGCGAAGCATCCGTTGCCGTAGGCGTCGGCGCCGAATGCCGGAACATGCTGGCCGGCGTCGACGTTAATCCAGACAGAACTCCAGCAAAAGGGCCAACGAAAGCGAAAGAACACCGTGCACAAACACAACAATGGACTCAAAACCGCCGCGCTGTTCGGTGTGCTGTGGGCTGTGCTGTTGGGTTTGGGGGCCATCATCGGCGCCGGCACCCGCAGTTCCGCGCCCATCGTCATCATGGCGCTGATCGGCGTCGCCACCACGGCCTACGGCTACTGGAACAGCGACAAGATCGCCATCCGGTCCATGGCTGCCTACCCCGTCAGCGAAGCGCAGGCACCCCAGCTCTACCAGATCGTGCGGGAACTCTCCGTCCGGGCCAACAAGCCCATGCCGCGGATCTACCTCTCGCCCACCATGACCCCGAACGCCTTCGCCACGGGCCGCAACCCCAAGAACGCGGCCGTGTGCTGTACGGAGGGAATCCTGCACCTGCTGGATGCGCGCGAACTCAGGGGCGTGCTGGGCCATGAACTCATGCACGTCTACAACCGGGACATCCTGACCTCCTCGGTCGCAGCGGCCGTTGCCGGTGTCATTACTTCTGTCGGCCAGATGCTGCTGTTCTTCGGGGGAGGGGACCGGCGGAACGCCAACCCGATTGCGATGATCGCCATGGCCTTGCTGGCGCCCTTCGCAGCTTCATTGATCCAGATGGCCATTTCCCGGACCCGCGAGTACGACGCCGACGAGGACGGGGCCGAGCTGACCGGAGATCCGTTGGCCCTCGCCTCTGCCCTGCGCAAGATCGAATCCGGAGTGACCCAGGTGCCCCTGCCGCAGGACCAGCGCCTGGTCAATGCCTCGCACCTGATGATCGCCAACCCCTTCCGGGGAGGCGGAATGCGGCGGATGTTCGCTACCCACCCGCCCATGGCGGACCGCATCCGCAGGCTCGAACAGATGGCCGGGCGCCCGCTCTCCTAAAAGCGCGGCACGAAGTGCCGAAAATGCCTGAAGCCCGCTGTTCTGTTGCTGGGCGGCAACGGGACAGCGGGCCAGCAACGGGCAGCTAGGCGAACAGCCCTTCGCCGATGTATCCGCCTTGCTGTACACCCGGCGGTACCGCGAAGAGCCCCGATCCGGTGTGCTTCAGGTACTCGACGGACAGGGTGTCGCCCTTGGCCAGCGCCAACTGCATGGGCACGTAGTGTGTCCTGGGGTCCTTCACGAAGGCGATGAAGAACAAGCCCGCATCCAGGTGGCCCAGTCCGTCCGAGCCGTCGGTGAAGTTGTAGCCGCGGCGCAGCATCCGGACCCCACCGTTCTGCTCCGGGTGGGCGAGCCGAACGTGGGAATCCAGCGGGATCAGCGGATCGCCGTCGCGCCCGGCGATCTTGAAGTCCGGGGCCGTGAACTCGTCGCCGCCGGACAACGGCGCACCCACGCCCTTGGTCCGGCCAATCAGGCCCTCCTGCTCCCGCAAGGAGGTGCGGTCCCAGATCTCGATGTGCATCTGGATGCGGCGTGCCACGAGGTAGCTTCCGCCCGTCATCCAGTTCTCCTCCGGGCTATCGCCGGATGGCACCCACACGTGCTCGTTCAACAGCGATTGGTCCTCAACCTTCAGGTTGTTGGTGCCATCCTTGAAGCCGAAGAGATTGCGCGGCGTCACCTGGGCCCTTGACGTGGACGACGTCCGGCCGAAGCCGAGCTGCGACCACCGGACACGGACCTTGCCGAAGCCGATCCTGGCCAGGTTGCGGATTGCGTGCACAGCCACCTGGGGATCGTCGGCGCAGGCCTGGACCACCAGGTCCCCGCCGGTCCGGCCGGGCTGAAGATCGTCGCCCGGGAAGTGGGGGAGGTCGATCAAAGCCCCGGGCCGGCGGCCATCCAAACCGAAGCGTGCCTTGCCGTTCTTTTCGAACAACCCGGCACCGAAGCCAAACGTGAGCGTCAGCTGGGAAGCTTCCAGGTCCAGGGCTTCCCCGGTGTCTTCGGGTGGCGCGTCGTAAGGACCATCGACAGCACCCGTGGCGCCCGTTGCCCTGCCCGCGGTCATCGCCTCGGCGGCTGCGGTCCAGTCCTTCAGGAGTTTGACCAGTTCCTTACGGTCCTCGGTGGTCACATCAAAGGCGGCCATATGCAGGCGATCCTGCGCCGGCGTGCTGATTCCGGCCTGGTGCTCACCGAAGAACGGGACCACCGAATCCGCGGCGGGCGTGGCAGCGCTCGCGCTCCCCGCTGTCACGGCGTCGTGGCCCAGGAAGCCTGCGGCCAGCCCCGCCACGGCACCGGCGCCGCCTACGCCGGCGAGCGAGAGCAGCCCGCGCCGGGACAACCGCGAGGCACCACCGCCGGCGGCAGCACCGCCGTCGGACGTTCCGTGGTTTGCCTCCCCGGCAGAAGGCACGACGGCGGCGCCCTCACCGGAGCCGGTGGCGGCATTCAGTTGGTCCGGGCGGTGATCACCATCGGTGTGCCCGAAGGGGCAGCCGGTCACAGGACTACGGCTGAGGTGAGCTTGGACAGCGGTTCGCCGAGGGAATCGACCAGGGCAGCGAGTTGCTGCACCTGCTCCTGGCTGAGCTCGTTGTAGTAGGCAAAGCCATCACCCTTGGCGTGCTTCTTGAGCTCGGTCTGCAGGGCAGCGAACTTCTCGTCCAAGGACTTGGCGAGCTCGGCGTCCTTCTGCTCCAGGGCAGGCTTCAGGCTCTCGAACGCGATCCGAGCGCCGTCCACGTTGGCCTGGAAGTCCCAGAGGTCCGTGTGGGACCAGATTTCTTCCTCACCCGTAACCTTGCCGGTGGCGACTTCGTCCAGGAGTTCCTTGGCCCCGTTGCCCAGCTTGTCGGCGGTGAGTTCCACAGTGCGGGTGCGCTGTCCCAGGTCCTCGGTGTCGGCGACGAGCTGCTTGGCGATCGCGCTGCGCTCGGCCTCGGTCATGGCGGTGTAGCCCGCCGGCGGGAACAGGTCCTTCTCTGCCTTGTGCCAGCCGGTCCATTCCTGGCCGGGCTCAAGGTCCGCTTCACGGGCGTCAAGCTTGGGGTCGAGGTCGCCGAAGGACTCAGCCACGGGTTCGATCCGCTCCCAGTGCATGCGGGTGGAGGCGTAGAGTTCGCGGGCCTTGGCCGCATCCCCGGCAGCGAAGGCGTCGGCGAAGGCCTTGGTGCCCGTGACCAACTGTTCGGTCTGGTCCTTCACGTAGGCGGCGTACTGCTGGGTTCCCGTGTCCAGGAGCTTCTGGAAGTCGGCGTCCACACTGGGCTTGTTTCCGGACTCGGTGACCTCGAACGAGGCACGGATGCCATCGCCCTGCATGCCGGGCTTGCAAGCGGTGTTGTACTTGCCGGCCGGTGCGGTGACCACCAGGTTGCGGGAGATCCCCGGGCCGATGTTCTCCACTTCGCCAATGATCCGCAGGCCGTCCTCGGCCAGCAGGTAGAACTCGGTGACTTCGTTGCCGTCGTTCTTGACCTGGAACGTCAGGTTGCCGCTTGGCGCCGTTGCCGAGGACACCTTGCATTCGCTGGCCGTGCTGCTGACCTGGATGGGGCCATCCGTGGCATTCGAGGAGGTCTTGGTGTTGTCCGTGCAACCGCTCAGAACCAGGGGTACAGCTGCTGCGGCACCGATCACGGCGAGGGTCTTGCGGAAAGCGGAGGACGACGCGGAGCGCCGGAAAGTTCCAGACATTGAGGGATCCTTGGATTCGGAGGAAAGTGCCACGCGGGCTACGGGTGGGCCGTGACAGTTGAAGAGGACGGGGAGTTCTTTGCCTTGGGAGGTGCAGCCCGGTTGGCCCTGATGTACAGGAAGAGCACCGGAATGACGTAGAGCAGCCAGGCTGCCGCTTCAAGCCACGTGGTGGCGGGGGAGAAGTTGAGCGTGCCCTTCAGCAAGGTGCCGTACCAGGACGACGGCGGGATCGCGGCTGAGACGTCGAAGGCGAGGTTGTGGAGTCCTGGCAGGATGCCAGCCTCTTGGAGATCGTGGATGCCGTAGGCAAGCACGCCTCCGGCGATGATGATCAGGCCCACGCCGGTCCAGGTGAAGAATTTGCCGAGGTTCACTTTCAGGACGCCGCGGTGCAGCAGGTATCCCAGGCCGGCCGCGGTCAACAGGCCCAGGAGGGCGCCGAGCAGGGGAAGTGTGCTTTCGCCGGTTGCCTGGGCAGCGGCCCAAATGAAGAGTGCTGTTTCCAGGCCTTCACGGCCAACGGCCAGCGCTGCCACGAGCACCAGGCCCCACGCGGCCCCGTCGGCGGCTTTGTCCACATGCGAGCGGAGTTCGCCTCCCAGCGTGCGCGCGGTCCGGGCCATCCAGAAAACCATCCACGTCACCAGGCCGACGGCGACGATGGACAGTCCACCACCGATCGCTTCCTGGGCTTCAAAGGTGAGGCCGCGGGGGCCGAACGTCAGGAGGGCACCGAACCCCAGGGAGACCGCAACGGCCAATCCCACGCCGGCCCAGAGCCGGGGGATCAGCGCCTTCCTGTCCGTCTTGATGAGGTAGGCCATGAGAAGCACCACCACGAGTGATGCTTCGAGGCCTTCGCGCAGGCCGATCAGGAAGTTGGCGGTCATCAGGGTGTCTTTCGTTCAGGGAGCCTTACTTAGGCTCGCCTAAGCAAGAAGGATACTGGCGAGACTGCATTACGCAAAACCTTTGTGCGCTAAATAGTTGCCTCCATTACGGCGATCGATGGACTTATGGGCGCAAAAAAGCCGGGGTCCGGCTCTGTGGTCAGAGCGGACCCCGGCTTTCGCGGTGCCCGGACGGGCGTTGTTCGCTGATGCAGGGTGGGCGCTATCCGGCGAGGCGTTCAACGAGGTAGCGGTTCAGCGAGACCCCTTGTTCCTGGGCGAGAATGACCAATTGGCGGTGCTTTGCGGGAGAAACGCGCACCCTGAGATTTCCACTGAACTCGCGCTCAGCCAAGGGGAGCGGTACTTGCTCACCTTCGCTGATCATGTCCTGTACTACTTCGTTGACCAACTTTTCCAGCCCGTGCAGAGCCTCGTCCTTGTCGGCAGACAGCCAGGAGAGCGACGGGAACTCAGTAACTTGAGCGACATACTCCTGGTCCTCAGGGGACCAGGAGACTGTGTAGCGGTAGTGCGCCACCTTCGGTATTTCAGTTGTCGCCATCATCGTCTGCCTCTTCTGCCAAGTCGGCGAAGTTCACGTTCTTCGGAGAATTGCGGGCTGCAGCTTCTATGTCCTCAACTCTGACCGCAGACAATGGTCACACTATTGGGACCATTTGGCCAGTCACTCACAGCGGCAATGTGGCATCGCGGGTGGGTTCTTTTCGCGGTCGATCTGCAGTCAGGCTATTGCCATAATGAAACGAGGACCGCAGGGTCAAGGCTGATCGCTGCGGTCCTCGGAGATTCTGCGGACTCTGTGCGGACTACTGGAACAAGCGCCCAGTGATTACGCGGCAGAATGCCCTTTAGCTGCGGAAGTTCACGAACTGCAGGTCGGCTTCCTCGAACTTCTTGAGGATCGCCATGGTCTCCTGCAGGTCATCGCGGGACTTGGAGGTGACGCGGAGTTCGTCGCCCTGGATCTGGGACTTGACGGACTTGGGCGCTTCGTCGCGGATGATCTTGTTGATCTTCTTGGCGATGTCCTGTGCGATGCCTTCCTTGATGGTGCACTCCAGGCGGAATTCCTTGCCCGAAGGGAAGGGTTCGCCCTGCTCCAGGGACTTCAGGGAGATGCCACGCTTGATGAGCTTGGACTGGAAGACGTCCAGTACCGCAAGCACACGGTCTTCGGAGTTGGCCTTCATGAGGATCTTCTCGCCGCTGAAGTCAATCTCCGCGCCGACGCCCTTGAAGTCGTAGCGCTGTGCGATTTCCTTTTGCGACTGGTTGAGCGCGTTGGCGACTTCTTGCTTGTCCACCTTGCTGACGACGTCGAATGTTGATTCGCCTGCCATGACTCTCCTTAGGTTGGGGGCCCGGTAAGGGCGGTTTTTCTGCCATCAAGCCCTGTTTGTCTGCCATCAAGCCTAGTACGGAAGCAGGTGGATGTGGCTGGGGATCCCTTTCACAGTTCGCTCACAGCACACGCATGGTTGGAACCGAGCCGGCTGCCTGAGAGTTGTACCAGTTGGAAAAGCCACCCTGGAGGTAAGCATGAGCAACAAGGCCGTCCACTACGTCAGTAAGTCCGCAAGCGCTGCGGCCGGTTCCATCGGAACGGCGGCGGCAGCCGCGGCAAGCGCAGTGGCAGCGGCCGCCGTGGCAGCGTCGATCGTGCTGAGCCCGGTCCCGAATGCTGCGGCACGGATGGATGGCGTCCACGCGGACCTGCAGAGGGCCGTGGAGCTCAACCAAATCACCGCCGAACAGGCTGCGAAGTTCGAGGCCAAACTGGCCGGCCGGATCCTTGGTGAAGCCTGAAAATACGGGCGAATTCCGCACCTCGGGACTCGATTAGATTCTTGGCCGGAAGTTCTGTAAGGTTGTCTCTGCCTTCGGTTACCGGATCGAAAGAAATGGTCTTCCGGAAGTGATCTTCTTTTGAAGTTCGGCAGATTACCCGAGCGGCCAAAGGGGGCTGACTGTAAATCAGCTGGCACTGCCTACGGGGGTTCGAATCCCTCATCTGCCACCCAAACGGGAAATCCCCGGAACCACTGGTTCCGGGGATTTTTTGTTTGCCCACGCGGTCATCTTCGCCAAGCGTCCTTGGAACCTCCCCGGCTGTGTCGCCCGGCCCACTCCAGCGCGGCAGGCGTGTACCGCCACGACCTACTTTGACCGCCATGCCGGGCGACTAGCCGCAGCCCAGGGGCGTGTCGCGGGAGCGGAGACTCCAAAGGGGGTCGTAGCGGTACGGGCCGACGCCGACTCCCCGCCGATCTGCGGCCCGCCAGGCCGCCGTCGTATGCCTGTCAGTCCCTGGCGGCGCTTGTCAATCGCGGCCCGGGCGGCCCGTGCTGACGAGCCCGGGCGTGTGCAAGCAACCCCGGACCTATCGGCGCTCCTCGTTTAACTCCCGCAGCTCGGCGATCTCCTGGCGCAGGGCCGTGATCTCGGTCAGCAGGACCGCAATCTCGGCACGCACAGGCGCCTCAGCGGCCAGGGTCTTGTCTTCGACGGCGGCTGCCACGCCTTCAGCGTTTTCCTCGATGCGCTGCACCAGCCACGAGGCAATGGAAGCGGTGACAATACCCAGGACGGCAATGCCACTCATCATCAATGCGGCAGCCACCACGCGGCCCATGGGTGTTACGGGGTAGAGATCGCCGTAGCCCACGGTGGTAATGGTGGTGATGGCCCACCATAAGGCGTCGCCGAACGTCACGATTTTCGCGTCGGGGGCGCCCTGTTCAACGTCCAGGACGGCGAGCGCACCCACCAGCACCAGCATTGCGGCTGAGCCGGCCACGTAGGTGGCGATGCGTCCGCGCAGGGTTTCTCCCACGGTGCGGTGCAGCACCGAGAGCAAGGTGACGAGCCGAAGGAGCCGGAGGGGCCGGAAGAAGGGGAGCACCACGATGAGGAGCTCGTGCAGGTTCCAGAAGAACCATCGCTTGCGGTCGTCGGCGAGCCAAAGGTTGGCGATGTAGTCCAGGGCGAAGATGCCCCACGTGATCCAGAGGATCACTTCGAAGGGCTGGGCCGCGGCGCCATCGACGCGCCCAATGACCTGCCAGGCGTAGGCACCCAGGAAGATCAGGGCCGTGATCATGAGGGGCCACTCGACGAGGTCCCGGTATCGCGCTTGCGTCATACCGGAATACTAGTCACGGTGTGGCCCTGCACGGCCGTGGCAACTACGCCGCCGGGGTTTCGAGCCAGTAGCCGTCCAGGTGGTGGACCAATTGGCGGCCCAGACCGCCCTTGAGCTGGACCCACAGGGTGCTGCGGTCATCGGTCATGCCGTCGATGGTTCCTTCGATGCGGTTCCCTCGGGCGTCCGCCAGGACCACTTCCTGGCGGATGGCGAGCTCGGGCCAGACGTCCCCGCCGGCCGTGGTGGTTTGCAGTGTGCTCAAGGGAGCCCCCCGTTTGTTGTACGTGTTCATGAGTTCCAGATATTGTGCACGGTTTTCGTGAACCTGCGGTAAACGTTTGTGCAAACGTTGGACATAAACCCACCTTGACTGGCGGGTGCGGTCCGCCAGATGGATACCTCTTTCCGGCACATGTTACTCATGGGTAACATGAAAGGCATGCACCTGCTTCTCCGCACGATCATGCTGCTCTTTACCTCCGCCAAGCGTTCACCGCTCGCTGTCTGGGATACCTCGTCCCTGCCCTTGCGCGTCCTGCCTACTGACATCGACATCGCGATGCACGTCAATAACGGCATGTACTTCTCGCTCATGGACCTGGGCCGTTTCGACCTCATGGTGCGCAGCGGCATTTGGCGCAGGATGCGCAAGCGCGGCTGGAGCCCGGTGGCCGCGGGGGAGACCATCGCCTTCCGGAAATCGCTTCAGCTATGGCAGCGCTACACGGTGGAGACCAGGATCATCGGCCTGGACGCCAAAGCCATTTATTTTGAACAGCGCATGGTGGTGGACGGCGAAATCTATGCGCGGGCCCATATCGCCACGCGCCTGGTTGCCAAGGGAAAGCCGGTGAGCCAGGAGGACATTATCGCGGAGTTCGGCGCTCCGCCCGCGGATCTGGAACTTCCGGAATGGATCCACGAATGGCGCGAACACAATGCCCTCCCAGGCGCCCGTCGTCCGGCCCCGCATACCTGGGGCGCGGCCGAGGCGCGGGAGCACACTCGAGGCAACAGCTAGACGCCCACGTCGCGCCGCTGCAGGGCCACAGCGCCCACGGCAATGAGCGCCGCCGAAATGCCCAGCAGGCCAACCGCGGCTCCCCAATCGGCGCCGTTCGTCACCGGCGAATTGCCGTAGGCCCAGTGGTAGGGCGAGAGGTTCAGCAACCACTCCATGTTCGGGCTCTGCCTGCCCACTGCGTTGAAAACGTACCCCAAGACAGCCACTGCCGCGCCGGCGGCGATCCCGTAGACCTTCCTGCCGGTCAGCGCCCCAAGGCACAAGGCAGCGGTTCCGCTGAGCAGTGCCAGCCCGGCGAACAGCACCACGGCTCCGGCGAGGTGCCCGACGTCGATACCCAGTTGCGCTGGTCCGTTCAGTACCAGCACCAGGACGAAGACGAGCAGCGCCAGCGCGGCGACGCGGACCACCAGTGCCAGGGCCCGTTCCAGGACCACCTGGATGCGCGTGACGCTGTGGGCCAACGTGAGCTCCAGCAGCCCGGATTCCTCGTCGCCGCCCACGGCTGCGGCACCCCAGCCCACGGATGCCAGGGACATGAGCAGGAAGCCGATCAGCCCGAACAGCGTGGCCTGGGTGTAGCCGGTTCCCGTGGCGATTTGGTCGTAGTTCAGGGCCTTGGTCATCCCCTGTGGCAAGGCATCGATCATCTGCTGCATCTGCGAGCTGCCCCCGATGGACGGGTAGAGAGGCAGGTAGAGCAAGATGGCGCCTGTCAGTCCCAGCCCCCATGCGATGGTGGAGCGCCAGGAATCCGTCAGTGCCTTGGTGAAAAGGGGCAGGATCCTAGGCATGATGGGCTTCTTCCTTGGGTGCGGCGGCTTGGCCGGTGACAGCCGAAGTACCGGGTGAATGGTGGCCGTTGCCCTCGTAGTGGCCCGTGTAGAGCGTGAGCACGGCTTCTTCGAGGTCCGGTTCCTCCAACACCAGGTCAGTGAGTTCCAGCCGGGCCAACTCGTGCACCAGCGGTTGGACCTGGCCGGACAGGGTGGCAGTGGCCTCCACGGCAGGGCGGGAGGCGCCGTCGGGGGAAACTTCCCGCAGCGCCACGTTGGCGACGCCCGGCACCCGGGCCAGCAGCGCGCCGACGTCGTGCGTTTCCGTTCCCGTGACGTTGAACTTCACCTGCCGCACGGCCGCGTTCCGCAGGGCTTCCACGGTGGAAATGGTGACGATGCCGCCGTCGCGCAGGATCGCGACAGCGTCCGCGGCCTGCTGGACTTCGCTCAGGACGTGGGAGCTGAGGAAAACGGTGGCGCCGTTGTCCACGGCCTCGCGGACCATGGCGTGGAATTCCTGCTGGACCAGTGGGTCCAGGCCACTGGTGGGCTCGTCCAGCACCAGGAGTTCGGGCCTGTGCATGAAGGCTTGGAGCAGCCCCAGCTTCTGCTTGTTGCCCTTGGAAAGCTTCCGGGTTTGCCGGTCCAGGTCGAGGTCCAAACGGTCCGCGAGCGCCTTGACGTCGGCGCGGTCCACGGGGCCGCTGATGGCCTCGAAGTGTTCCACGACGCGTCGGCCGGTGGTCCGGTTCTCCAAGTGCAGTTCGCCCGGAAGGTACCCGATCCGGCGGCGCAACGCGGTTCCGCCCCGGCGTGGATCCTGGCCCAGGACGGAGATGCTTCCTGAGCTCGGACGGATGATGTCCAGCAGGCAGCGCATGGTGGTGGTCTTGCCCGCGCCATTCGGTCCGATCACGCCGAACACTGTGCCGGCGTCCACGGCGAAGTCCAGTCCGTGCAGGACTTCGCGGTGGCCGAACTTCTTACGCAACCCCTCGACGACGATTGCCTGGGTCACGGGGCATGCTCCCTTCGGTGGTGCTTGGTTGGTGGTGGAGGGCTTCGCGGGCCGATTCGAGGAACCGCGAGTCTGTGTAGAAACCGTGGGTGTAGATGTCCAGGGCGGGAAGGGTCAGGTGCCGCAGGAGCTCGGGGCCAATGCCGTGTGGCTCGGAGACCGGCGTGCCGAGCGCCCGGGAAACATGCCGGCCCAGCATGAGCATGGACAGGCTGTTGGACGCGATGACCACGGCCGTGGCGCGGACGTCCTCGAAGGCGCGGATGGTGCCGGCTTTGATGCCAGTGTGGATGATGTCCTCCGTTTGGCTGACCACCCCGTCGAAGAAGGCATCTCCAGCGTCCGACTCGTCGCCCAGGGATTGGCGGATGTAGGCGATCTCGTCGGCGTACTCGTGCGGGTTGTTCAGGTAGTCCTGGATGAGGAGCCGGGTGGTCCCGGGGTCGGCCTTCTCGCGTCCCTGGCTGGCTGTTTGGGCCAGGACGTGCTGGTCGCAGACGTCGCGAAGGCCGGCTTTGCTGCCGAAATGGTGGATCACCAGGCCGGGGCTCACTCCCGCCTCCGCTGCGACGGACCGGACGGTGGCGCGGGCAAAGCCGTCCCGGCCGAACAAGCCGATGGCGGCGTCCCGGATACGTGCCCGGGTGGTCAAATCCTCTGCGGTTGAACGCATGTTTCAAAGACTAAACACATGTTCAACACGCCGCAAGAGCTTTCGGAAAATAACGATGTTGCACCAATGGCCGCGTCGATTAACAGGTAGGCGCCGCCGTCGAACATACTTGCCTGACTGTGTCCGGTGGGGAGGCAGCAGCCGGGCGTTCCGCCCAAGTTTTTATGGGGTAGCAGTATGGGTTCCACAGGGTCAAAAAGTGGCCATGCCCGCCGCGGGCTTTCAATCTGCGCAAGCGTTCTTTTGCTGGCCGGGGGTGTGTTTGGAACAGCGGTTCCGGCAGTAGCCACGGATACACAGGCGCCGTCCGTGTCAGGTGCCATCGGCCAGTTGTACAACACGAGTGCCTGGGCGCGGAGCGTCCTGCTCAAGCCAACTGCCAAAGAGGAATGTGCGGCCTCCGGATGCGTGCAGCGCTTCACCGGTGGAGACATCGCCTGGTCAGCCCGGACCGGTGCGCGGGTAGTGGTCAACGGTCCGGTCCGCACCGCATGGTGGGACAACGGCGGCCCGGCGGGATACCACGGCTACCCGACGACGGACACGGCCCTGGGCCTTCGCAACGGTGGCTCCAAGCAGGTGTTTGAACGCGGAGCCATCACGTCTTCTCCGGGTACCGGGGCGCAGCGCACCACCGGTGCCATCCATCTTGCCTGGGTCCGTTCGGGCACTGACAGCGGGTACCTTGGCTACCCCGTCACCGGGGAACGGACAGGACTGCCCGACGGCGGTGCGTACCAGGTCTTCGAGCGCGGCTTCATTGTGTGGTCGGCAGCCAGTGGGGCGCATCCCTCCATGGGAGCCATCCGTGGGCGCTGGCGGGAATCCGGCCTGGAGGGCGGAGAGCTCGGCTACCCCACCTCGGATGAGGCCGCCGGGCTGAAGAACGGGGGATCGGCGCAGCAATACCAACGCGGAACCATCGTTTGGTCTCCGGCCACCGGGGCCCGTGTGCTGACCGGGGCCATCCGGGCTTACTGGTCCTCAACGGGGGGACAGAACGGGGCGCTTGGTTACCCCGTGGGAGAAGAGAACCGCCAGGCGAATTTCGTGTACCAGCAGTTCCAGGGCGGCACCGTGTACTGGTCCGCGGCCACAGGAGCCCACTCCACCACGCATGGTGACATCCACAACCGCTACGTGGCACTTGGCGGCGGGGCAGGGCAACTGGGACTGCCGTTGACGGACAAGATTCCCAAGGCCGGGGGGCTGGTCCAGCAGTTCGCCAACGGCTGGATCGTATGGGGTCCAGGTTCAGGAACCCGGATTGTCGGCCATCCAAGCTACAAAGTGTGGTCCGTGAACCCGGGCGACTTCGGCTGGCCCGTCCGCGACACCTGGACCGATTCCCGTGGCGACCACGTTGCCTTCCAAAAGCTGGAGACCATCTGGAACCAAACCACCCAGGAACTGTATTCGGCGGAGGCAGTGGATGCTTCCACGGCCGTAATCCTCGGAGACTCGCAGCTGGACCTCGACTCCTGGGGTGAACAGGGGGCCCGCGCGGCAGGCTACCCACGCCAGGTGGTCCGCAGTATCGGCGGGATGGGCTACGTCTCCGGGAGTTCGGTTGGTTCCGCGACGGACGCCGTCCTCCTGGACCGGATCCTCCTGCCGCAGGGGAACCCCGGAGTGGTGATAGTGAACCTGGGCGGAAATGATGCCCGGATCATGGCCACCGACGCCGCCATCCTTTCCCAGGCCAACAAGTTGTGGGATGAGCTGCGGCGTAAGTATCCGCGGAGCACCATCGTCATCAACGGCGTGCTCTCCCGCTACGATTCCACCCACTTCCAGCGCCGCTGGGTGGATGGCATGCTGATGCGCGAGGCCGCGCTCCGGGGCTGGCCGCACGTTTCCATGGCCGGCACCGCCACCATCGCCGGAGCAGACGGAAACTACCTTGACAACATCCACATGAACCAGACCGGCCATAACAAGGTGGCGCCACTCTACGCCTCGGCCCTGAAATACGTGCTGGGCAGGTAGGCACCCGGTGCCCGGCGGTTAGGCACTCCCGTGGCGGGGCCTGCTTTGCGTTCTTTGCGGCGCTGTTGGAGCGCACGGCGGGCCCCGCAACGGAGCAGGTTCCGTGGTTATTCCCGGTGACGCGGGAAGCGAACAGGCGGTCCCCGCACGGGACTTCCAGACCAGGGTCGCGTACGGTGGAATCATGGCTACAGTTGACATCACTGGAGAACAGTTCGCACAGACCATTGAGGGCAACGACATTGTCCTGGTGGATTTCTGGGCCGCCTGGTGCGGCCCGTGCCGCCAGTTTGCCCCCGTTTACCAGGCGTCGTCGGACAACCACTCCGACGTCTTCTTCGCGAAGGTGGACACCGAGGCCGAGCAGCAGCTCGCCGCCGAGGCCGGAATCACCTCCATCCCCACGCTGATGGCTTTCCGTGAAAAAGTCCTGGTCTTCTCGCAGCCAGGTGCCCTGAACGGTCCGCAGCTCGAGCAGGTCATCGAGGCCGTGAAGGGCCTGGACATGGAAGAGGTCCACGCCCACGTCGCCAAGCAGCGCGCTGCACAGGCCGAAGAAAACTAGAACTTCCCCGGCGATCGACGGGATCGCCGGAAACGCAATGAGGTCGCCGGACAATTCCGGCGACCTCATTGCGTTTGCAGCGACTTCGGGATCAGAGGCGTTCCAGCTGGACCGGCTCTGCCAACAGGGCGCTCAGGGATTCGTTCAGGTCCTGGACGGCGATGCCCTTGGAGTGCTTCTCCAGCAGTTCCTCGGACTCCCAACGCTCGGTCAGGACGAGCTTCTCTTCCGTGGCTTCGGTCAGTTCGTAGCGGATGCAACCGGGCTCGTTGACCACCTCGTCGATCGCGATCTCGAGGGCGAGCTTCACACGGAAGAATTCGCCGTCATTGGGGATGAACGTTGCCTGCAGGTCGATGGGTGCACTCATGCCCTCAACACTACCGGGAGGACACGTTCACCTTTGAGCTGTTTACGGTTCTGTTGCGGGCGACGGCTTGGTAGCGTTCCGTCATGTTGTCCTACACCGCCGGTGACACTGACGTCCCGCTGCTTGAAGAGACCATTGGCGCCAATTTTGAACGCGTAGCCGCCCAGTTCCCGTTGCGCGACGCCTTGATAGAGGCAGCAGCTGCGCCGGGCGGGGAAGCCCGCCGCTGGAGCTACCAAAAGCTGAACGACGACGTCGACCGTCTCGCCCGCGCGCTGCTCGCCTTGGGCGTGGCCAAGGGAGACCGGATTGGCATCTGGAGTCCCAATTGCGCCGAGTGGACCATCCTCCAATACGCCACCGCCAAGGTCGGCGCGGTGCTGGTCAACGTCAATCCGGCCTACCGGAGCCACGAGCTGGAGTTCGTGGTGAAGCAAAACGGCATGCGGACGCTGGTCACTGCACCCACGGACAAGAACAGCGACTACGTGGGCATGGCCAGGGCGGCCCTCGCCTCATGTCCTGAGCTCAAGGAATTGGTGTTCCTCCCCGGCGATCCGCTCCTGGGCCTGCGCTCCGGCGTACCGGAAACCGGCCACGAACTGACGTACGCCGAACTGCTGACCCGGGCCGACGCCGTCGGGCCTTCCGCGCTGCGTGAGCGAATGGCGCAACTGGGCCCGCACGATCCCATCAACCTGCAATACACCTCCGGCACCACGGGGTTCCCCAAAGGTGCCACGCTGACCCACCACAACATCCTCAACAACGGTCACTCGATCGGGCGGCTCCTCGGCTACACCGAACACGACCGTGTGGTGATTCCCGTGCCGTTCTACCACTGCTTTGGCATGGTGATCGGAAACCTCAACGCACTCAGCTTCGGTGCCGCCACGATTATTCCTGGGAGGGGCTTCAATCCGTCGGCCGCGCTGGAAGCCGTGCAGGACTTCGGCGGGACCTCGCTGTATGGCGTGCCCACCATGTTTATAGCCGAACGGGCGCTGGAAGACTTCGGATCCTACGATCTGTCCACGCTCCGGACCGGCGTCATGGCCGGCTCCCTGTGCCCCATCGAGGTGATGCGGCGCGTGATCGGCGAGATGCACATGGTGGACGTGGCCATTTGCTACGGCATGACGGAGACCTCGCCCGTTTCCACCATGACCCGCGCGGGCGACACCTTGGAACAGCGGACCACCACCGTTGGCCGCACCATGCCGCACCTGGAAAGCCGGATCGTTGACCCCGGGAGCTGGGAGGCGGTGGAACGGGGAACGATCGGGGAGTTGTGCACGCGTGGCTACGCCGTGATGCAGGGCTACTGGGGGCAACCGGACAAGACCACGGAAGCGATTGACGCCGACGGTTGGATGCACACCGGAGACCTCGCCCGCATGGACCAGGACGGGTACGTAGTGATCGAGGGCCGCATCAAGGACATGGTGATCCGGGGCGGGGAGAACATCTATCCGCGCGAGATCGAGGAGTTCCTGTATCTGCACCCGTCCATCCAGGACGTCCAAGTGATCGGCGTTCCGGATGCCAAGTACGGCGAGGAGCTCATGGCCTGCATCATCCTCAAACCCGGGGCAGCCGCCCTCACTGCCGAGGACGTGGCGGCGTATTGCCGGGGCAAGCTGGCCCACTTCAAGATCCCGCGCTATGTGGATGTCCGCGAGAGCTTCCCCATGACCGTCTCGGGCAAAGTCCGGAAGATCGACATGCGCCAGGAAGCGGTGACGCGCCTCCACCTCTAAAAGCAACGCGGGGTCACTTGCAGCCCAAAAATAGCGGTCGAATGGGCCGTAGGTGACCCCGGGTTGCGTTAGTGGGAGCGGTGGTCCTGGACCGTCATGCGGGGGCCGAACGTGGGTTTCCGGAAGCCGCTCAGGTAAAGCATGCGGACCAGCCGTTGCCGTTGCCCACGCCAGGGTTCCAGGAGTTGGAGCATCCCGGCGTCGTCCGTCTTTCGGCCGGTCAAGGCGTACCCCACATAGGCCGCCAAATGGTAGTCACCCACGGAAATCGAATCCGGGCAGCCATGGGTCCGCTGCACCACCTCGGCGGCCGTCCAGATGCCGATGCCAGGAATGGTCTGCATTTTGGCTCCGGCTTCAGCAGCGCTGAGCGCACCCAGGCGGTCAAGCCCGACGGCGGACTGCAGCGCCCGCATCACCGTGGCCGAACGCTGTGGTCCCACGCCGGCCTTGTGCCACTCCCATGAGGGGACGGCAAGCCACTGCCGGGCCGTGGGCGGAACCAGGAGGCCCTGCGGTGCTACCCGGCCCGGTGCTTTGGTGCCGTAGCGGTACATCAGATACCGGTACCCGCGGCGCGCCTCCAAAGTGGTGACCTTTTGCTCCAAAATGGTGGGCACCAGTGAATCGACCACCCTCCCGGTGGAGGGCAGCCGCAAAGCCAGGTTCCGGCGTCGTGCTTCAGTGACAAGGCGGGGGAGGGTGGAATGGAAGGCGGGCTCGTCGAAAGCTGCCCAATCGTCGTCGGCGCCCAACAGGCGCGGGACACCGGCGATGGCGTCTTCCGCACCTGGACCCCAGGCCTGTGCGTCCACCCATGAGCCGGACCCCAAACCGCCGGAGGAAAGCCGCAGCGTCACAGGTCCGGAAGCGGTAGTGAATGCCAGCCAGTATCCGCTGGGGTGGGCTGCGAAGGAAGGGTCGCCGTTGCCTCGCTGCAGCGGGAACAGCGTTTGATCCAGGCGGTAAGGGGTTCCCGGATGCCACCTGAGCGATGCGTCCGCCGCGGCCGCAACAAGCGGCGGAGCTTCAGCAATGGTCATGCTTTCATGGTCCCATGCCGGGCTGACAATTTGCCCCGTGAAGCCCTTACCGCCGCTGGGGTACGCGGCTAGACTCCCTGATGTGGCGTGGAACAGGCCGCGCCACCCCAGGAAAATCCCCAGGAATAAGGAGCGCCAGCCATGGCCGCGATTGTGCATTTCGAAATTCCCACGGACAACAAAGAACGGGCCAACACCTTTTACCAGAGCACCTTCGGCTGGAACCTCAGCCCCATGCAGGGGATGGACTACACGATCGCCCTCACCACCGACTCTGATGAGCAAACCGGCATGCCCAAAGAGCCTGGGGCCATCAACGGAGCCCTCTTTCCCCGGTCGGAGAACCTGAAAACGCCTATCCTCACCATTGATGTTGACGACATCGACGCCGCCCTCGGCCAGGTGGAACAGGCCGGCGGTTCGGTGGTGCAGGGCAAGGACGCCGTGCCAACCATGGGTTGGTACGCGTACTTCAAGGACACGGAAGGCAACATCCTGGGACTGTGGCAGACGGACCAATCCGCGGGAAGCTAAGCAGATGCGGCTGGCCCGGGAGGCCCCGGAACGGGCCGATCCCGGGCAGACGGTAACTTTGTACCTATGAAGTACGCCCAGTCCGTGTTGGACCTCATCGGCAATACACCGCTCATCAAGCTCAACCACATCACGGACGGGATCAAAGCCACAGTCCTGGTGAAACTCGAGTACGTCAACCCCGGCGGATCCATCAAAGACCGGATCGCCGTGAAGATGATCGAGGACGCTGAAAAGGACGGTCGGCTCAAGCCGGGCGGAACCATCGTTGAACCGACCTCGGGCAACACGGGCGTGGGGCTGGCCCTCGTAGCCCAGCAGAAGGGCTACAAATGCGTATTCGTGGTGCCGGACAAGGTGGGCGAGGACAAACGTGCCGTCCTGCAGGCGTATGGCGCCGAGGTCGTGGTGACGCCCACCGCCGTCGCTCCCGACAGCCCGCACAGCTACTACGGTGTGTCCGACCGGCTGGTCCGCGAGATTCCCGGTGCCTTCAAGCCGGACCAGTTCTCCAACCCCGCCGCGCCGGGCAGCCACTTCGAGTCCACCGGGCCGGAGATCTGGCGGGACACGGATGGCCGCGTCACGCATGTGGTGATTGGGGCCGGAACCGGCGGCACCATCACCGGCACAGGCCGGTTTCTCAAGGAAGTTTCGGCAGAGCGCCCCGAGTCCGACGGCGGCCGGGTCAAGGTCATCGGCGCGGACCCGGCGGGGTCGGTCTACTCAGGCGGGACCGGACGCCCCTACTTTGTTGAGGGCGTCGGGGAGGACATGTGGCCGGACAACTACGACCAGTCCGTCCCGGACGATGTCATTGCGGTCTCCGACGCTGACTCCTTTGCCATGACCCGGCGCCTGGCCCGCGAGGAAGGGCTGCTGGTGGGCGGCTCGTCCGGCATGGCCGTGGTAGCTGCCCTGCAGGCCGCCAAGGACCTGGACGAATCCGCCGTGGTGGTGGTGATCCTGCCGGACTCCGGCCGCGGATACCTGGCCAAGATCTTCAACGACCAGTGGATGCGCTCCTACGGCTTCCTCTCCGGCGGCGAAGAAGCGTCAGTTGGCGAGGTGCTGAAGTCCAAGACCGGAGAATTGCCGGACCTGGTCCATATCCACCCCAACGAGTCCGTCCGCGATGTCATCAACATCATGAATGAGTTCGGCGTGTCCCATATCCCTGTCCTAACGCAGGAGCCGCCCGTGGTGATGGGCGAAGTGGTTGGTGCCGTGGATGAGCGGAGCCTCACCTCCAAGCTGTTCAAGGGCGAAGCGAAGCTCACGGACAAGATCGCCGAACACATGGGCGAGCGCCTGCCCGTGATCGGCTCTCTGGAGACCATTTCCGCCGCGCGTGAGCTGCTGTCCGACGTCGATACCGTCATGGTCACGTTCGCCGGAGCCCCCGTGGGGATCCTGACCCGCCACGACCTGCTCGCGTACCTGAGCAACTAAGCGCCGAGCCAGAAGCACAGAAAGAGGAGCCTTCATGTCTGCCAACACCAACGCAGGTTTCAACACGCGCGCCGTCCACGCCGGCCAGGACTTCGAACCCCGTACCGGTGCCGTGGTGCCGCCGCTGCACTTCAGCTCCACGTATGCCCAGGACGGCATCGGGGGCCTGCGCTCCGGCTACGAGTATGGCCGAGGCGGCAACCCTACCCGTGACGCCTTGCAGGAGCAGCTCGCGGCACTCGAAGGAGGCACGGCCGCGTTTTCCTTCGGATCCGGGCTCGCTGCCGAGGATTCGCTGATCCGCGCCATCGCACGGCCGGGCGACCACATTGTGCTCGGCAACGACGCCTACGGTGGAACCTACCGGCTCATCAACCGGGTCCTCGGCGACTGGGGGATCGGCAACACTCCCGTTGACATGTCCGACCTCGACGCCGTTGCGCGCGCCGTGGCGGCGAACCAGACCCGCATTGTTTGGGTGGAAACGCCGTCCAACCCGATGATGAAGATCACGGACATCGCGGCGCTCGCCACCGTAGCGCACGATGCCGGTGCCCTCCTGGTGGTGGACAACACCTTCGCTTCTCCCTACTTGCAGACCCCGCTCGCCTTGGGTGCCGACGTGGTGGTCCACTCCACCACCAAATACATTGGTGGCCACTCCGACGTGGTGGGTGGCGCGATCGTGGTCAAGGACGCCGAGTTGGCGGAGAAGATCGGCTTCATCCAGTTCGCAGTGGGTGCCGTATCAGGGCCCATGGACGCATTCCTGACCACCCGAGGCCTCAAGACGCTCGGCGTGCGGATGGACCGGCACAGTGAAAACGGCCAGGCAGTTGCCGAGTGGCTCCTGACGCGCCCCGAGGTGGAGGCCGTGCTCTACCCGGGCCTCCCGGACCACCCGGGACACGATCTCGCCGCCAAGCAGATGAAGAAGTTCGGCGGCATGGTGTCCGTCCAGTTCAAGGGCGGGGAAGCGGCGGCGCGCACTGTGGCCGAATCCACGTCCGTGTTCACGCTCGCGGAATCCCTGGGCGGCATCGAGTCCCTCATGAACTACCCGTCCGAGATGACCCACGCCTCGGTCAAGGGAACCGAACTGGCCGTCCCTGTGAACCTCCTGCGCCTGTCCTGCGGGATCGAGGAATCAGAGGACCTGATTGCCGACCTTGAGCAGGCTTTCGCCAAGATCAGCAATGGCTAGGACCGTGGCATCTTCTACACGTGCGGTTTCCCAACCGGCGACGCGTTCCACGGCCCAGCGCGGCTGGATCCTGACCATGGCCGCCGCGTTGACGTTGGCCGTGGCGGTCTGGTTCCTGTACACGGACTACGAGCCGGCGCTGAACGACTTCGAGGTCTACTACTACGGTGGCGGAAGGGTCCTTGAAGGCGGCGAGCTGTACGCCGTCCGCGATGGCCTGCCGTTTACCTACCCGCCCTTCGCTGCGTTGCTGTTCACGGGACTGGCCGCACTGGGTTTCTTCGGTGGGAGCCTGGTCTTCATCCTCGCAGCGCTTTTTGGGGCCGGCGTGGTGGCCGCCTGGCTGGCTCGCCACTACTTCTTCGGCCTGACCTCCTGGCGGGTGGCATTCGCCGACTACCGGTTCCGGACCACCGCGTTGTTGGGGACAGGGGCCATCCTGCTCCTGGGGCCGTGGCGCGATACGTTCGTCTTCGGCCAGATCAACATTGTGTTGATGGGCGTCATCCTGGCCGACTTCGCCCTGCACGGTAAGTCCCGGGCCGGTTTGATCCGTTGGCCTGCCGGATTGCTGATCGGCATGGCGGCAGGTGTGAAGCTCACGCCCCTGGCGTTTGGCCTCTACTTCCTGGTGCGCAAGGACTTCAAGGCCCTGGGGTGGATGGCCGCCGGGTTCTTTGGATCGATCGCCTTTGCCTGGGCCGTCTTGCCGCAGGCGTCCTTGGCGTTCTGGACGCAGATCCTGCCGGATACGGGACGTATCGGTGGGCCTGGCTACGTGGACAACCTGTCGCTCAAAGGCCTCCTGATCCACTTCGGCATGCCTGATTCCTCAACCACCAGCCTGGTATGGCTGGTCCTGTCCCTGGGGCTGGCAGCCCTTGCCGCCCTGATCATCAAGTGGGCCGTGGACGTCGAGGAGAATTTCGTGGCAGTCTCAGCCACTGCCGTGTTGATGCTGCTGGTCAGCCCGGTTTCGTGGTCCCACCACTGGGTGTGGGTTGCCGTTGCGCTGCCGAGCATGGCCTTCGCGATGCACCGGGTGCCTTCCCGCAACGGCCGGATGCGGACGGCGGGCTGGATCATTGTGGCCTTCTCCACTATTGCCTTCTACATGACCCCCAAGAACCTGGCTGTGTGGGCGGGAGCCGCCGAATGGGGGAAGGATCCGCAGACGCAGTGGCAGCTCATGGTGTCCAGCCTGGGCGTGGTGTGCGGGATCGCGATGATGGTGTACTGGGCACTTGCCTACCACCCGTCCCGGGCCGGGCTGAGGAACGGGTTGCCGGGACCTGTCGTCGAGCCCCGGTAGCCCAGTCGAGCCGTCACCACTGACTTTGGCGACAGCTGGCCGGCTGAGCAATCGAATGAGGTTGCTTTCACACTCCCGGCCCGGCAAAGAAGGTCGCGAAGGTACGCCCATGTAGCTTTCTTTAGAAAAGTCAGCTAGCTTTCAGGGTATGCCTTTGCGATCTGACTGGTCTGCACGCACCTGCAGCCTTGCCCGCGGCCTCGATGTCCTCGGTGACCCCTGGGGAAGCCTCGTCCTCCGCGAGGTCTTCTTCGGGAACGGCCGGTACGACGCCATCAAAAAACGCCTGGAAGTGGCGGACAATGTGCTGAGCAAGCGGCTTGGCTGGCTGGTGGAGTCCGGACTCCTGGCACAGCGGCCCTACAAGGATGGCGCACGGACCAGGCAGGAGTACGTCCTCACGCCCAAGGGGGAGGACTCGCTCCCGGTCCTCAACGCCATCATCATCTGGGCCGAGAAGCACCTGGATGCGCCCAACGAGGTTTCGCATATGCGGGTCATCCACACCGACTGCGGCAAGCCAACCTCGTCGGCAGATACGTGCACCCACTGCGGCGCGGCACTGACTGCCGCCAACACCAGCTGGCACAGCCTCAAACGGAGCGAACAGCCCATGCCACTCGCCGTCGCACCGCCCACGGCCCACGAACACGCCGAAACGGAGCTTCCCGCATGACCGCCCCAGAAACCACCGAGGTCCCCACCAGCAAACGGCGGCGCCTGCACCCGGCTTGGATGGTGGCCGCGGTGGCTTTCCTCGCCTTGGTCGGTGCCGCAGGATTCCGGGCCGCGCCGGGCGTCCTCATGGTCCCGCTCCAGCAGGAATTCGGCTGGTCCACTACCGTCTTGTCCCTGGCAGTCAGCATCAACCTGGTCCTCTTCGGACTGACGGCGCCCTTCGCGGCGGCCCTCATGGAGCGCTTCGGCATCCGAAGGGTCACTGCGATTGCCTTGTGCCTCATCGGTTTGGGATCTGCACTGACGGTGTTCGTCAACCAGTCGTGGCAGATTCTCCTCACGTGGGGTCTGCTCATCGGGCTGGGCACCGGTTCCATGGCCCTCGTGTTTGCCGCAACCATCGCCAACACATGGTTCGCCAAGAGCCGCGGACTGGTGATCGGCATCCTCACTGCAGGCAGTGCGGCCGGCCAGTTGGTCTTCCTTCCCTTCATCGCCATGCTGGCCCAGGATCCCGGCTGGCGCGGGGCCTCGCTGCTCATCGCCGCCGGTGCGCTCGCCGTAGTTCCGCTGGTGCTGCGGTGGCTGCGGAACTCGCCCTCCGACGTCGGCGTCCTGCCCTACGGTGCGGAACCCGCTTTGGAAAGCACGACGGCGGCCCCCGCCGCTGCGGACAGCGCTGCGGTTAAGGGGGAATCACCGAACGCGGCAGTCCGGGCGCTCCAGGTCCTCAAGCGCGCCAGCAAGGTCCGTACCTTCTGGGCTTTGGCTGCAGGCTTCGCGATCTGCGGGGCCACCACCAACGGTCTGATCGGTACGCACTTCATTCCTTCGGCCCACGACCACGGCATGCCCGAAACCACGGCCGCGGGCCTGCTGGCCGTCGTCGGAATCTTCGACATTGTGGGGACCATCGCTTCCGGTTGGCTGACCGACCGGTTCAACCCCCGTATTTTGCTGGCTGTCTACTACCAGTTCCGGGGCATCGGACTGCTGGTGCTGCCGCTGTTGCTGGGCTCGTCCGTTGAGCCAAGCATGATCATCTTCGTGGTGGTGTACGGGCTGGACTGGGTGGCCACCGTGCCTCCGACTGCCGCGATCTGCCGCCAAGTGTTCGGGGCCGACGGCTCCGTGGTTTTCGGCTGGGTATTCGCCGCGCACCAGCTCGGCGCCGCTGCGGCCGCCCTGCTTGCCGGATACATCCGCGATGCCACCGGACACTACAATTACGCCTGGCTGGGGGCAGCCGCGATGTGCACGGTGGCTGCCGTGATCAGTGCGACGATCCGCAAGGACGCTGCCCGGAAAGAACCTGTAGCTGTCCAGTAGCCGCGTTGTTGGGCCTGCTCTGCGCGCTATCTTCGTCCGAAAGCGCGCAGAGCGGGCCAGGCAACCTTCGTCTACAGCCGGGTCACGCGGAACGTCAACGTCCGGGCTTCGGGCCGGAGCGTATAGTCGGGCCACACGTCCGGACCGCAGGCCCTGGACCCCAAACCATGCTGGGCGGCGTCCAGGTACAGGTAACTGCCGCTGCTGGATGGCAGTTCGTGTGGATGCGCTGCTCCCGAGATTTCCTGGGCCGTGTGCCTGGCGAGGGTGAAGCCCGGCAAGCGATCCCTGGAGTCCGGCAGGGCCTCAAACCCAAGCCACGGAGAGCCGGCGTTGTGCAGTTCCAGGGATCGGACGCTGGAGCGGTGGCCGGACTCCTGCGGCTTGGAATAACGGACGGACAGCTCATCGATGCCGGAGGAGTAGCGCCCCACGAGCGCTGAGTGGACGCTGTCCGGATACGACTCCCGTGGACCGCTTCCGAACCAGGAGGCGTGATCCACGGACGCCGGCAGGTCGAGACGAACGCCCACCCGGGGCCACACCATGTCCCAGCCCGAGCCCGGCACGATCTCCAGGCGCAGCCAGAGCCCGCCTTCGCAGAGTTGCCATTCTTCGGCAACGGACACCCACTGGCGGCTGTTGGCAGCGGAGTACCGGGTCCGCTTGTGAATGCTGTCCGTGCCTGCCGCGACTTCCTCAACTCGGCCAACCAAGCGGTCCAACCCGGCTTTGCGCCACGTCTCCGCGAGTGAAGGAGCCGGGACGCCGTCGCCGTTGTTGAGCCACGGATCGGCGGGGTCGTAACTGCCACGCCCCGCGCCGGCGTCGTTATCGGTGGGTGCCCGCCACAGTTCCAAGCGCGGACCGGCTACCGGGAGGCCGGCCAGTTCAACAAGCTTTCCGCCGTGGAATGTTGCCGGCCCCAGGGAGAGAGTGCCAGCCGGAATGCCCGCGGGGCTGGAGATAGGCATGGGGCGGGGTCCGGTCCTGCGGTTTCGGGGCCGGACGGGTTGCAGCTGGGCAGCGGAGACCACGTGACCGGCATCCGCCCACTCGGTGTCCTTGCGCAGCACAACCTCGGCCGTGAACCACTGTTCTCCGTCACTCCCGGACGCAACCGGAGGGACGTCAAAGCGCGCCGTTTCGCCGGCACCAAGCGGCTGACCGGCTGCATTGACCGCTTCGAGTTCGCCCGAAGAGGTCACATGGCCGTCTGTTTCCCATCGCCAGCGAATCACGACGTCGGATGCATCCGCCGTATGCCGCAGGTTGGCGAGCGTCAGGACCTGGTGCGTCCCGCCGTCGTGCGGTTCAGACAAGAAGCCCACGCGCAGGGGAGCCACAACCTGCTTGTACTCGAACAGGCCGGGACTTGGCGTCGAGTCGGAGAGGACCATTCCGTCCATCACGAAGTTGCCGTCGTGGACCACCTCGCCAAAATCGCCACCATAGGCGAAGAACTCCGTACCATCCGCGGCTGTGGTGCGGATGCCATGATCGCGCCACTCCCAGACAAAGCCACCGTGCAGGCGCGGGTAGCGGTCCACGAGCTCCTGGTACTGGTCGATCGCCCCGGGACCGTTGCCCATCGCGTGCACGTATTCGCACAAGATGAACGGCTTGGTGCGTTGGCGCGCCGATTCAGCGGCGGAGCAGCCCAGCAGCAGCGCGCCCGTATCATCGCGGCCAATTGACGCGGTCTCCGGCACGGAGGAGTACATCCTCGAGTACACGTCCGTGTAGGCGCCGGTGTAGTCGCCTTCGTAGTGGACCGGCCGCCCGGCGTCGCGGGCATGCGTCCAGGCGGACATGGCCGCCAGGTTGGAACCGGTCCCCGACTCGTTGCCCAGGGACCACATGACGATCGAGGGATGGTTCTTGTCCCGCTCAACAGTCCGCTCCATCCTGTCCAGCAAGGCCGCACGCCAGGCAGGATCGTCGCTGGGATTCCCCGCCCAGCCCTGTGCCTCGAAGCCGTGCGTCTCCAGGTCGCATTCCAGGATGACCCAAAAGCCGAGCTCATCGGCGAGGTCCAGCAGCCGCGGGTGGGGCGGGTAGTGGCTGGTGCGAATGGCGTTGACGTTGAACCGCTTCATCATGGCCAGATCCTCGCGGGCGAACGCCTCATCGAAGACCCTGCCCCGGTCCGGGTGGGTTTCGTGCCGGTTCACTCCGTTGAAGACCACCCGGCGGCCATTGACCAGGAAGCGGTCGCCGCGGATCTCCACAGTGCGGAAGCCCAGCCGCAGCGTGATGGTCTCGGCCTCGCTGCTTACGGTGGCCGAATACAGCCGCGGCAGTTCCGCGGACCAGGGCTCGACGGCGGCGATCGCCACCGGGGCGACGTCGGCAGGCGAGTTCCAGACGACGTCGACATCCAACTCAGGTACCGTCAAACGGATCGGGAACGCGGCCGGGGATGCGGTAATTTCCGGCTCGATGGTTCCTCCACCGGTGCTCGAATACCCCGTGCGCAGCCACACGTCCTCGATTCCTCCGTGCGGCCGGGCATGCAGCGTCACATCGCGGAAAATCCCCGGCATCCACCACTGATCCTGGTCCTCGACGTAACTGGACGCCGACCATTGATGGACGCGGACCGCGATCAGGTTGGTCCCTGTCCGCACCGCATCCGTGACGTCGAACTCCTGGGCCAGCCGGCTGCCCGCGCCGACGCCGATCTCCACGCCGTTAACCCATACCTTGTAGCGGGATTCAACACCATCGAAGCGCAACACAACCCGTTCGGCCGCGGCCCAGTCGGCGGGCAGTTCGAAGGTCCTCCGGTAATCTCCCGTCGGATTTTCGTCCGGTACGAACGGTGGATCGATGGGGAACGGGAACTGGACATTCGTGTAGATGGGCCGTCCGTGCTGGCCGTCTCCTTCCAGGACCCAGTGGGCGGGAACCGGGATCTGGTCCCAGCCTGAGTCGTCCAGGCCTTCGGCCGCAACGCCTTCTGTGCTCTCACCGTGGGGAAGGACTCCGTGCCCGCCGGGTGTTCCTGGCGCTCCGGGCAGGAGACGGAATCGCCACTGTCCGTTCAATGACAGGGTGGGTGCGTTGGTGTGCAGCCACGAGCATGCGGGTAAACGGTTGCCTGATCCGGGGCCTGGATCGGTGATGTAGGCAGTCTCTGGGGACACGGTCATTACTTGACGGCTCCTTCTGTCAGCCCGCCGCGCCAGAAGCGCTGCAGGACGATCATCGCGATGCTGAGCGGGATGATGGACAGCAACACCCCGCCGGTAGTGAGTTCATAGAATTCGGGCAAACGGTCAACCTGGCTGAGCCAGTTGTTCAGGCCGAGCGTGATGGGGTAGAGATCGGAATCGGACAACATGACCAGCGGCAGGAAGTAGTTGTTCCAGATACCCACCAGTTGGAACAGGAATACGGTGACCAGGGCCGGAGTGAGGACTTTAAGGCCGATCGTGTGGAAGATCCGCAATTCCCCGGCACCGTCGATCCTCGCTGCTTCGATCAAGGCCGTGTCCACCGTGGCGTCCGCGTAGATCCGGCACAGGAAAAGACCGAACGGTGAGACCAGGGACGGAAGCAGCACGCTCCAGTAGGTGTTGGCGAGCCCCATCTGGCTGAACAGCAGGAACAACGGGAGGGCCGTAGCCGTGCCGGGAACCAGGACGCCGCCAAGAATGGTTCCGAACACGAGGTTCCTGCCGCGGAATTGGTACTTGGCCAGTGCGTACCCGCCGGCGGCCGCGAAGTAGGTTGCCAGCAGGGCGCCCGCACCGGCGTAGATGGCCGAGTTCAGGAACCAGCGGCCGAAGATGCCGCCGTCGTAGCTCAGGACCTTGCCGAGATTCTCCCCGAGGGCGAACGTGGGAGCGAACCAGAACCCGTTGGTGGAGAACAGGTCCGCCGTGGATTTGGTGGAGGCTACGAAAACCCAATACACGGGGATGAGGAAGTAAAGGGCGACCACCACCAGGATGGCCGTGACGATGATGGTTGATGAACGACGGCGGCCTGCCGAGCGGTCCGGGCCTGTCGCCGGCCGTTTGACCGGCCCGGCGGTACCGGCTGTGGAGGCTTTGGTTTTGCTGGTGGCTGTTACGGTCATGATGACTTCCTGTTCGTGAATGCGAGGAAGGCGAAGGACAGGGCGAAGGCTGCGACGGCGATGATGACCGATTGCGCGGCCGCGACGTTGTAGTCGTTGTAGGCAAACGCCGTCGTGTAGGCGCTGAGGTTGGGCGTGTACTGGCTGTCGATCGCAGGCGCAACCGTCTTGAGGACCTGCGCCTCGGCGAACAACTGGAGGGTGCCGATGATGGAGAACACGGTGGTCAGGACCAGTGCCGGGCGAATCAAGGGGAGCTGGATGCTCCAGGCGACCCGCCAGCTTGAGGCGCCATCGACTTTGGCGGCCTCGTACAGTTCACCGGGAATGGCTTTCAGCTGGGCCACGATGATGAGCATGTTGTAGCCGGTGTAGCTCCACGTCACGATGTTGGCGATGGACCACAGGACGCTGTTGGCGCCGAGGAAGTCGGGCGTGATGCCGACGATCTTGGCTGCATCGAACAATGGACTGAGCCCCGGCACGTACAGGAAAGACCACAGAATGGTGGCGATGACTCCGGGAACGCCGTAGGGCAGGAAGTAGGCGGCTCGGAAGAAGCCGGGCCAGCGGGCGGAAGCCGATTCGAGGAGCAGGGCCAGGATGGTGCAGAGGACGATCATCACCGGCACCTGGACAATGCCAAAAAGGAGCATCCGGCCGATCGAGGCCACAAAACTGCCGTCACCCAGGGCGAGGGCATAGTTGCTGAAGCCGGCGAACTCACTGGTGACACCTGCTTCACCGAACAGGCCGCTGCGCGTGACCTTGGTGAAGCTGGAGCCGACGGCGGCCAGGATGGGCAGCACGAAAGTCAGGGCAAAGAGTGCCAGAAAGGGGGCCATCAGGATCCAGGGTGCGCGGGTGGCGGCGCCGTTGCGCTTGCTCCGGTTCGTCGACGGTGCCGGACGCAGCGCTTTAGGCGAAGGACGGGTAGTGGTGGTCATGCCGATTCCTTCCGGATGGTGAGCCCCTTGTTCTTGAAGACGCTGATGATTTGCTGCTCTGACGCCACCACGGAGTCCACCAGACTGGTGCCCGAGGCCTTCTTGCGGAAACCGTCGCTGAGGATGTTGAACGACTGCTGGGTGACCGGCCACCAGGACCATTCGGTGTTCTGCTGCTGGGTAGCGGGTACGAAGACTTCCTCGTTGTAGCGCTGTCCGCCGAAGAACTCCGAGGCCTGTTGCCGCGGGGTGCCTATGAACTCCGGATTGGGCGACCAGCCGATGCCGCTGTACTTGATCTCCGCGTCGATGCCTTCCTTGGACGTCGTGAGCCACACCGCGAAGTCGAGGGCTTCCTTGGGATGCTTGCTGTTGGCAAGGACGGCCGCCGAGGAACCGCCGAGGTAGGTGGAACCGAAACCGCTGCCGCCCCATGTGGGCATGGGGGCCACCTTCCATTTGCCCGAAGCTCCGCTGACTCCCTCAATAAGGGCATCGCCCCAACTGCCTGTGATGGTTGAAGCAATGCCACCCTTGGCCGCAGCGGCAAACCATGCGGGGGAGAAGGCTCCGTAGGCGGTGTTGACGATGTCCTGGTCAATGGCCCGGTCAAAGAAGCGGGCAGTGTCCAGGGTGGCGTCGTCGGTCATGTTGATGACCCAACCGTTCTCCTCGGGACGCAGCCAAACGGCTCCTGCCTGGGACGCGTACGAAGCAAAGGGCGAAGCGTCGCTGATGGGGAAACAGTCGATGTAGGCATCCTTCGATCGGAGTTCCTTTCCCAGGGCCGCCCACTCATCCCAGGTTGCAGGTGTCTTTCCGCCCACGGACTCGAGGATGGCCGGCTGGTAGAACAGCGCCATGGGTCCCGAGTCCTGGGGGATGCCGTAGACACCTCCTGCGTAGCTCACCTGGTTCCACAGCGTCTTGTCGTAGAGGTGGGCGTGATCGTTGGCGCCATACCGGGACACATCAACCAGGCCGTTCACCAGGAGGAACTCGGGAATCGATCGGAGTTCCACCTGGGCAAGGTCCGGCCCGCCGCCGGCTGCCAGGGCTGAGTAAAGCTTTTGGTACCCGCCTGAGTTGCCGCCGGGAATCCAAACCACATCCACCTGAACGCCGGGGTTTTTGGCGTTCCAAATGTCGGCCACCTTCTGGAAGTCCTTGAGCCACGCCCAGTAGGTGAGCCGCACGGGCCCTTCCGCGGGCGGGATGGTGGCCAGGGTATTGACTGACTGGGTTCCGGGGGTTGCGCACCCTGCCAGGAAGCCCATGGCGGCAGTACCCAGTCCGGCGCCAAGCAGTTGTCTTCGCGTGAGAGCGGTCATGTGCCTTCACCTCTTTGTGTCGGTTAGTGAGGCCGTTGGGCGCAGGGAGGAGACACCCATCCGACGGCCGAATGTGACCACGGTAACATAAAAGTCGAGTGACTACTCGAAATTCGTGGTGGCCGGCATATCCGCCTGTACACTGGCATGCCATGACCACAAAGGAAGGGAACCGCTCGGGGCGACGCGGTCCCTATGCCAAGTCGGAGGCCCGCAGGCGGACGATTTTGGATGCCGCCCATGCGGTTTTTGCGGGCAGGGGCTACCGCGGAGGGTCCTTGCAGGAAGTTGCTGACCAAGCCGGCATGAGCCAGACCAGCCTGCTGCACTACTTTCCTTCGAAGAGCGATCTGCTCATGGCAGTCCTTGCCCGGCGCGACGAGATCACAGAGACAGCAAACCCGGCGGACATGGCGGAAGGCTTCGCCGAGGTGGTGTTCCGGACGGCGAAGTACAACGAGGACATTCCAGGGGTCATTGAGCTGTACACAGTGCTGTGCGCGGAGTCCCTGACGGAAGGGCACCCTGGCCGGGAGTACTTCATGGATCGCTTCGACCGCCTGCGCAGGAGTTACACCCGGCGGTTCACGGAACTGCAGGGCGAAGGAAGGCTGCGGCCCGGGGTCGAACCAGCGCAGGCGGCAGCATCATTGGTGGGGCTGTGGGACGGACTGCAGACGCAGTGGCTCTTGGCCCCCGATGAGATTGACGTCGCGCAGGGTCTCCGTGGATTTTTCGAGCTGGTTCTCCTGCCGGAACCGGTAGCCGGTCAGGATTCAGGCAAGTAGTCCCATTGGGGGCCACTCGAAAGCGCGCAGAGCAGGCCCAGCAACGCAGGGGATCAGCCGCGGAAGGCCCCGATGCCCGTGATGTGCTGGCCGAGGATCAGGGTGTGGACTTCGTCGGTGCCCTCGTAGGTCCGGACGGACTCCAGGTTGTTCGCGTGCCGGAGCGGTGAATAGTCCAGGGTGACACCATTGCCGCCCAGGATGGTGCGTGCTTCACGGGCTATGGCGAGTGCTTCGCGGACGTTATTGAGCTTCCCCACGGAGATCTGGTGCGGTTCAAGGCGACCCGCGTCCTTGAGCCTGCCCAGATGAAGGGCAAGCAGGGTTCCCTTCTGGATTTCCAGGAGCATGTTCACGAGCTTCTCCTGCGTGAGCTGGTACCCGGACAAGGGGCGCCCAAATTGCAAGCGCGTCCCGGCATACTCGAGCGCGGCCTCATACGAATCGCGGGCCGCGCCCATGGCTCCCCACGCGATTCCGTACCGCGCCTCGTTCAGGCAGGAGAACGGGCCGCGCAGTCCGGAGGCTCCAGGAAGGATGGCATCGGGACCCAGCCTCACGCCGTCGAACTTCACATCGCATTGGATTGAAGCACGCATTGAGAGCTTCGGCTCGATCGGTGCAGCGGAAACGCCAGGGGTACCGGCCGGTACCAGGAATCCACGGATGCCGTCCTCGGTACGGGCCCAAACCACCATCACGTCAGCGATGGAAGCCAGCCCGATCCAGCGCTTGGCGCCGTCCAACACCCAACCGTCAGCAGTTCGCCGGGCAGAGGTGGCCATGGAAGAAGGATCTGAACCCGCGCTTGGCTCGGTCAGCGCGAAGCAACCGATCAGCTCGCCGGCTGCCATCCGGGGGAGCCACCGCTCCTTCTGTTCCTCGGAACCCCACGTGTGGATGGCCGTCATTGCAAGCGAGCCCTGTACCGAGACGAACGTGCGGATGCCGGAGTCGCCTGCCTCCAGTTCCATCGCGGCAAGGCCATATTCGACGGCGGTCCGGCCGGGGCAGCCGTAGCCGTCCAGGTGCATGCCCAGAACTCCGAGCTCACCGAGTTCCGGGACAATCTCCCGCGGGAATTCGGCCTTTTCGAACCAGCGCGCGATGTTCGGCTTGATGCGCTGGACTGTGTAGTCCCGCACCTTCTCCCGCAGGGCGAGTTCGTCGTCGCTCAGGAGCGAATCCAGGTCAAGGACGTCCGAGGTCGAGGGGCCCACGCTACTCGCCCCGGACGATTCCCATGTCCGCGTGCTCACCGGTGAAGTACCCGCGGGTGGCCGGTGCGAAGCGGCACACGATGGCCAGCACCACGCCGAGGAGCAACAGCAGTACGCCGCTGACAAACGCTCCGCCGATGCCGAAAATCTGGGTGTCCCCGTACGCCGGGTCCCACATCTGGACGGCGGAAACGAAGAACGCTACCGTCAAGGCCACAGCTCCGAGGAGCGGAAAGATTCCGCGGAACCACAAGTTGCGGGCCGACTCGCGAAGGGTGGTCCGGAAGAACCAGACACAGGCGAAACCGGTCAACGCGTAGTAGAAAGCGATGAACAAACTGATGGCGCTGATGGAATCGGCCAGCAGGTCCTCGCTGAGGAAGCTCATGGCCACGTAGTACACCACGGCAGCGACGCCCATCACTTGCGTGGAGAAGCCCGGAGTCTGGAAGCGCTCGTGGACTTTTCCGAACCTGGCAGGCAGTGCGCCGTGGACCCCCATGGACAGCGTTCCACGGGCCGTGGGGAGGATGGTGGTCTGCGTGGAGGACAGCACCGAGGCCAACACGGCCACAACGATCAGCCACCCCCACGGACCCAGCACAACGTCCTTCATTGCCAGGAACACGTCGTCCTGGTTGGCGGAGTTGCCCAGTCCGATCCCGTCCGTGCCGATCGTCGCATACATCATCACCAAGAGCGCCATGGAAACGTAGATGGCTACGAGCACAAAGGAGGAAATCACGGCACCGCGGCCGGGAGTCTTTGAAGGGTTCTCGGTTTCCTCGTTGAGGGCCAGGCACGTGTCCCAGCCCCAGTAGATGAACAGGGCCAGGAGGACGCCATGGACCACGGCACTGGGATCGTTGAACGCGCCTACCGGGTTGAACCACTCAAAGTCGAAGGCCTGGCCCTCCGGCACGCCGCCGGCGATGCGGATAATGATCGCCAGCGCGAAGATGCCCAGGGAGATGTATTGGATGTAGGTCAGCGTCCGCTGGACATGCTCGCCCAAGCGGATGCCCCGGTGGTTGACGAACGTCATGAAAGCTATGAACAGCACACCCGTGGCCGTGACAATCCACGTGTTCCCAGCGAGGGAGCCATCGCCGATCAAAAGCCACAGATACTTTCCGGCCACCTGGGCCAGGTTGGCCAAAACCACGATGCCTGCAAGGGCCACGCCCCAACCGCCCAGCCAACCGGCCCACGGACCGAAGGCCCTCCGAGCCCAGATGAACGTGGTGCCGCAGTCCGGCATGGCGCTGTTCAGCTCCCGGAACGCGTAGGCAATGAACAGCACAGGGATGAAGCCGAGGACCAGGATCAGCGGGGTGTAGTTGCCGTTGACGGCAACGATCAGGCCCAACGTGGCAGCGAGCGAATAGACCGGTGCAGTGGAGGCCAGGCCCAGCATGACGGAGTCACCCAGGTCCAGGATTCCTGCCCGCAGGCCTTTGGAAGGAACGACGGCGGTTCCGTCGCCGCCCGGGGCGCCGCCCGGCGTCGAGGTTTCAGTGCTCATAGTGCGGCTCCAAAGAGGGAAGTCGAGGTTGGGCCCTGGGGTGCAGGTGCGTCGATGGTGTTGGGAACGAAACGGCAGAAGTAATCAGTGATGGGTCCATCGGACTCCCGGATGCCGCAGCCCACGGATTCACCGTCAACCACCCACAGGCCCAGGACAGGATGGTTGCCATCGAAATCGGGCAGCGCGTGGTACTGCTGGTAGCACCAGCCTTCGCGCCCGTAGCCACCGGGCTGCGTGATGTCGATGCCCGCAGCGTGGATGCGGACGTTGTCCCCTTCGCGCCCGTGCAAAGGTTTGGCAACCCACTCCTTGAGCGGACCGGGGTCGCCGAGGTAAGCGGGCAAGAGACTCTCGTGGCCGGGGTAGAGGTGCCACAGGGCGGCCAGCAGCGCCTTGTTGGAGAGCAGCATCTTCCAGGCCGGCTCCACCCAACGCGGGTTGTGGGCACGTTGCAGGAGGCGGTGGCCGAACGGCTCCTTCATCATCAGTTCCCACGGGTACAGCTTGAACATGGTGCTGATCATGAAGTTGTCCAGGTCCACGAACCGGTTCAGGTTGGGGTCCCAGCCGATATCCGACATGTTGATGCCAATGGTGGTCCAGCCGCCCTGGCTGGCAACGTCCCGCATGTAGGCCGCGGTCATCCAATCTTCGCCGGACTCCTCGGCCTCGGAGTGTGCCACGTGCAGGGTGCTCATGCCGGTGCGGAACTGCAACTTCTTCCACTGCCGGATCAGGGCCTCATGGATGCCGTTCCATTGGTCTTTCTCCGGGAACACATCCTGGAGCCAGAACCACTGCGCCACTGCCGCTTCGATCAGGCCTGTTGGCGTGTCAGCGTTGTACTCCAGCATCTTCGCCGGGCCGCCCTGGCCGTCATAGATGAAGTCGAAGCGGCCGTAGATGTCCATATCACCGGCCTGCAACGACTCCGCCGCGAGCTCCAAGGCCTGCCTGCCAATGCCGATGTCTCCCATGGCTCCGGTGGCCAGGTACTTCGCGGCTTCCAGGCACATGAGATGCATGTCCTCGGCGGTCTTCTCGAGCGTTTCCACCTCGTCCATGGAGAACTCGTAGTAGGCCGACTCGTTCCAGTATTCGATTTTCCGGCCATCGGGCATGGTGGTGGTTGAAAAAACCAGGCCCTGCTCTTCGATCTTCTTCTTCCAGTCCGGCCGTGGCACGGAGGAGAGTCGCCGCACGCTTAGCCTCCCGAGCTTCCGCCGCTTTTCGAACTGCTGCCAAAGCCGCCACGGCTCACCGTTCCGCCCTTGCTGCTATAGCCGGTGGAAGTCTTTGCACCCTGAGGAACCGTTTTGGTGGCGCTCGGGTAGGAGCTGCGGTTCTGGCCAATGCCGGGCACACTTGCACCCCTGGAGTAGAAGTACCAGGCATAGACGCCGGAGCTTCGACCCGCCGAGCTGCTGTTGTTGCACTGGTCGTCGTCGACGCGCTCGCCGGTTTCCTCGTTGAAGCACACCTGTGCGTAATCGGCCTCGGCCTCGTTGCTGGCCACGATCGCGGTAATCGTTCCAGCCAGCAGCGCGGTAACGCCCAGACCCACGACGACGGTGCGGCGCTGCGACCGCTTCTTGCGCGCCGCGGCATCGCGTTCTTTGCGTTCGCGTTCCTTTTCGAAGGGATCGACGACGGGGAGCGGTCCGTTGGGGCGCTGGGCCTTCCGTCCGGTGGGCGCCGCGCCAGGGGCCTTCCCCTCCGTGGCTTTCCCGTCTTCGGGCACAGGTGTGCTCAATTCGGGGTGGAGTTCGGGTTTCGGCACTTGCCACGGTGGAGGCTTGGGGGCGTTGTTGCCGACGCCCGGCTCGCCGTTGGCACCCAGTCCACCGGCATTGGTGCCGTGGCCGTCAGGGCCTTCTTTTGGGTCCATGTGTATCCCCCTGGATAGACCGTAGGAGTGTCCGGCCCGCGCCGGACAGGAATTCTGAATGCAAGCCTAGTCCTTGCGGTGGTCGTGGGCACCGATGACATAGCCCGGTGGGTAGAACTACCCGTCTGCCGGACGTGCAAGGATGTAGCCATGCCTGCCGCCGACTCCCACAGTGACGACGCCGAGGGGTTGTTGTTGCGGCTTCCGCCGGTGCGGGGCATTGGACGACGCCGGGTGCTCAGCGGCCTGGTCCTGGCGCTGTTGCTGCCACCCGCCGTCGAACTTTTGGTGACGGTCCTCAACTTCCGTAACTTCTCCATGATCATGCTGCTGCAGTTGGCCGTGGCGGTGGCCGTAGCGGCGATCGGGGGACTGTGGCCAGCAGTGGTGGCGGCCGTTCTGGGCAGCTTCCTCCTGAACTACTTCTCCGCAGATCCTGTGGGGTCCCTTTCCATCGCGGACCCCACCACCCTGTTCACTGTGGTTGTCTTCCTTGCTGTCGCCTGCGGAGTGGCGCTCGCTGTAGGACTGGCCACCCGTCGGGCCCAGGAAGCAGCGCGGTCCGGCGCCGAAGCCACGGCCCTCAGCGCGCTGGCCCTCCGGATCCTCAGCTCGGACGGGAGCCTTGAATCCTTCCTCGAGAAGGTGCGGGGGAACCTGGGAATGGAGGCGGTCACCCTCCTGGGCGCCGCGACTCCTGCCTCGGCCGGGGTTCCAGCCACATGGCGGGTCCTGGCGAGTGCCGGCCCCAATCCACCGGTGACCCATGCTGCGGCCGACCATGCCGCCGTCGTCGATCCCCACTACACGCTGTTGCTGCGCGGAGGGCCGCTGACGTTGCAGCACCAGCGGCTGCTGGCCGCCTTCGGTGCGTTCGTGGTGGCGGTGCGGGAGCGGCAGCAATTGGTGAAGAGCCGCAGGGACAATCTCCGCCTGGCCGAGGGCAACAAGATGCGGACGTCCATCCTTCGCGCCGTCTCGCACGATCTGCGGACACCGCTTGCGGGCATCAAGCTGGCCGTCAGCAGCCTGCGGCAGGAAGACGTGCAGTTCCCTCCGGATGTGGAGCGCGAACTGCTGGAGACGATCGAAAGCTACGCAGACCGCTTGGACCATCTGGTGGACAACCTGCTGGACATGTCCCGCATTACGGCCGATGCCGTCAACCCGTTGCTGGCCGGCATTGCGTGGGCCGAAGTGCTGCCGGACGCGCTGCGTGGTGTTCCCGCGGACAGGCTCCGCAACGAACTGCAGCCCAATCTCCCGCCGGTGCAGGCCGACGCAGGGATGCTGGAACGAGTGGTGGCGAATATTGCGGAGAATGCGGTGAAGTACGCGGCAGGTTCGGACGTTGTCCTGACGGCACGTGCCGGGGCGGGCATCACTGTGGGGGACACCCCAGCCAGTGAACTTCGCATCACGGACCATGGCAAGGGAGTGGGACAGGCTGAAGTCCTGGAGATGTTCCAGCCCTTCCAACGCCTTGACGATTCGGCCGGAGGCGGCCCGGGGGTCGGGTTGGGCTTGGCGGTTGCCAAGGGTTTCACGGAGGCCATGGGCGGTACCCTGCGGGCGGAGCCGACGCCGGGTGGCGGCTTGACCATGGTGGTCACCCTCCCGCTCTGGACCGGGCACCAGGAAAGCATGGAATGACGCGCGTACTGATCGTGGAGGACGAGGCCCAGATTGCGCGGGCCATGCAGATCACCCTTCAAGCACACGGCTACCAGGCATTTTCTGTCGGGACGGGAGCAGATGCCCTTGTTGCCGTGGCCAAGGGGAAGGTGGACATTGTGGTCCTGGACCTGGGGTTGCCGGACATGGATGGGGTGGAGATCATCCGCCGCGTCCGCGGCTGGAGCAGCATGCCCATTATTGTGCTCTCCGCCCGGCATGCCTCGGAGGACAAAGTTGAAGCGCTCGACGCCGGTGCGGATGACTACGTGACCAAGCCCTTCGGCCTCGATGAGCTGCTCGCGCGGCTGCGGGTTGCCTCGCGCAGGCACGTCACCTCGCAGGAGGAACCCACCTTGGCTACGGCCGACTTCATGGTGGACCTCGCGGGGAAGAAGATCGTCAAGGACGGCGTAGAGGTCCGCCTGACGCCAACAGAGTGGAACATCCTTGAGCTGCTGGTCCGGAACAAAGGCAAGCTGGTGAGCCAACAGCAGCTCCTGACCCAGGTGTGGGGGCAGGCGTATGCCAAGGAGACCCAGTACCTTCGCGTCTACATTGCGCAACTCCGGCGGAAGCTGGAACGCGATCCAGCGGCTCCACGCCACCTGCACACGGAGGCAGGGATGGGATACAGGTTCGATCCGTAATTCGGTGACGCCTGTTCTCGGCACCACCTAGATGATTTTTCGTAGCACCTAATTTTTGGTTTTTACCACCTAATTTCCCTTGTTTGGGTCTAGGGAGAGCCTTTTTCGCCACCTAGGGCCGTTTTTGTGTGTTCACAATGTCCCCGGTTGCGTGGCCATTTCCGGTCACGGGCACCCCTTCTTTTGTTCGGGGTTTGGTTTGTCGAGGGCTATTGGGGGCCTTTTGTATGGCTGTTTTTGATCTGGGCGCGCAGACGCTCCCTACTCTTGTTCGGCAGTCGGATGCCTCGCATCAGGACCTAGGGGCGTTGGTGCGCCGGTTCGTGGACGCCGTGTCTCCAGTCGAGGTGCTGTCGATGTCCGCGTGTGCCTCTGAATTTACGACGGACGGTGCCTCACACTTCAACGATGGGGGTAACAAATGAGATCCAGGTCGCTTCTTTCATTGGTAGTTGCCTCGACGACGGCAATATCGATTCTGGGGCCCTGTAACATCGCCGTTGCCGACGACACCAGAGAGCACTCGTCCCACACCGCCGAAGCTAAGAAAGTCGCTGACAATCCACTTCCTGCGCTCCAGGCACTATCGGCAGGATCATCCTCCGCAGCAACGGACGTGCTGTCCGATGTCGCAAGTGTCGTCGCTGATGACAGCGGCAGCAACGCGATTGAGGCCACGGTCAACGACATCCGTGTCGTAGTTCCGACGGACCCTGCCGATCCGGTTTCGCTCGAATCAACAACGGGAACGACCATCAAGATTTCACTGCCGTTCGCAGGCGAAGCGGCCGACGCCAAACCAGTCCAGGACGGCGTTGTTTCCTACGATAACGACAACGGTTCCGCCACGGTGCCGGTTGTGAAGAACGATGGCTCGGTTCAAATCATGACCGTCATCAATGACTCCGCCGCACCGACCCGTTACACCTACAACGTTGGTCTTGCACCCAACGCATCACTCAAGCTTGAAAAGGACGGAAGCGTTTCAGTTCTAGGCCCTGATGGATCACGTCTCGGCGGATTCGCACCAGCGTGGGCAAAGGACGCCAATGGCAACGATGTCAGAACCCACTATGAGGTTGTTGGCACGACGATAGTTCAGGTTGTAGAGCACGCTGTGGCCGGAGTCGCATATCCCGTCACTGCCGACCCCTATTTTGGCATCGATCTCCTTGCCTCCGCATATTGGTCAGGCGGCACCTTCGTGGTGACGCCCACATGGTGGGCACGCGCCAACGGAAACAGCCCGTTGGCGCACCAAGCTCTTCTCGAGGAGTTTTGCAGTAAGTACGGCAGCGCATGCAACACTCAGATGTGGTGGCAGCTGGCCTGCCACGCTCAGTTCGCTCCGTTCAAGGAGACATGGAATTTGGACTCATGGCGGTGGAGGGACTCCTATTACGCCTACGTCTTCAACTGGTGCAATTAGTGTGGACCGACAAGCTTGGATAGAGGGTAAATGATGACATTCAATGCCTCTTCACATCGCAAAATGACGATTCTTCCAGTAGGACTGATCGTAGTAGGTGGGCTTCTCTTTATTGGCTGGATAATTGCCATGTATATCACTGGAATCGTGGTCGATCAGCAGAAAATCGATCCCGCAGACTCTCCGTTGCCCGTGTTGTGGCTCGGTTTCTTCGGGGGACCTGTTGTTGCGGCCGTCGGCGCTGGATGGTTGCGGAAAAGGCGCAAAGGCTAGAGGCAGGAGTAGTCTGCGCCGAGTTCCAGCGGAGCTTCGTCAAACGGCCCGACTTCAGTTCCATCTCTGCGGCGCCAAGTTGGCGACAAGCCGGCGCGTGCTGCAGCACGGCACAGTGGCCGTGCTCAGGGGATGGACGCCTAAGGCCAACTTGGACAACGAGAAGGCGTTCGCCGCAGTGACGCCGAGCCCGGAACCACGGGGCGGGCCAACTATTCATCCAACTTCCGAAAACGGCTTTCGACCGGAGCGCCCGGTCCTTCACAACGAAAGTGAGCCTTGTGGGTTTTTTCAAGAAGAGGGTCCCTGCCCCCGAACCAATGGACGAGGAACTGACCTTTTTCACAGTTGCCAGGGCCAATAGGTTCCGTGGGCTCATACGCGAGCTCCTTGCCGAGCTGGGTTATGAAGTACAGATCCATGCCCTGCATGCTATCGACGCCCAGGGCCGCGGCTACGGTTTCCGGAACGTGGCAGCCCGATGTAATGCCCAAGATGAAGTCGAGTGGCGCGACACCATCGCGGAACACCTTCAGCGTGTCTTGGCCGGCTTCGAGAATCCGGATCCCTTCGAATACCTTCATCCTGGCCATATCGCGAAGCAAACGTTCGCCCGTCTCTACGGGGAGAACCATCTGCCCAAAATGGAGCGGTATCCGCACAGGGAGTTCGCTCCGGGCATCGTCGAGGTGCTGGCCCTCGACCTTCCAGACTTAGTCCAAATGTTTGATCACGACCATGCCAGGAAATTCGGCGGCTGGGAGGCACTGCGGGCACAGGGTATAGCCAACCTGCGCGAGTTGGAAGTAGAGCGGCTTGAAAGGTTTGAGGCTCCGGGCGGTGGATTTTTCCACGTGCTCATGGGCAACAATGTCTACACCGGAAGCCGCGCCTTGATGCTGCCTGGGCTTTCTGCGGAGGTGGCGGGCAAGCCGGGCGCCACCCACCACGGGTGGTTGATGAGCGTTCCGAACCGCCACCAGCTTGCCTGGCATCACATCGAGGATGGCAGCGTGATCCATGTCCTCGACGCAATGGCGAGATTCACCCTGAGCGCCTACAGTGAGGCGCCCGGACCGGTGAGCCCACACGTCTACTGGTGGAATGGCGGTGGTTACGACCAACTGACCAACCTGGCCGATGATGGAGCATTTTCCGTTCGTGTCAGTCCAGGTTTCCAATCGGTGCTGATGGAAGTTCTGTCGCGCGACTGAAGTTTCGTCTCCGGCAGGTTCGCTGCTCAGCCGGCCAGCCGCCGTCGTGATCCACTGCGCACTGCTGTACCGCCGCCACCAACTTTCAGGGCGAAAACCGGCCTGCAACTCTGTGAAACGGCGTGTTGTGCAGGATCCCAATCCAAAGTGGGTCGTGACGGAACGACGACGGGTGCAACACGGGGTATAAAGCCAAAGGTGATAGAGCGTCCGGCGTGAAGGGGTGTTTGGTGAGAGAGCGTCCGGCGTGAAGGGGTGTTTGGTGAGAGAGCGTCGGGCGGGGAGGGTGGTTTGGTGAGAGAGGGTTGGGGTGGGTGGCTCGTAGACTAATCCCCATGAACACCGCATCCCTTCTTGCCGTCTGCCGGGTCCACCAACTGTTGCCGGACCCGGAAGGCAGCGTGGGCGTGACCGCGATCGACAAACGCGCGGTGGAGGGACCCGTCAAGGTGCACAAGCTGGGCCTTCACGGCGATGTCCAAGCCAGCCGCAAGGATCACGGGGGAGAAGACCAGGCCCTCTACGCCTACTCGCAGGATGACGCCGACTTCTGGTCCGCTGAACTGGGTCGCGAGCTGCCGCCGGGAATCTTCGGCGAGAAGCTCCGCGTAGCCGGCATCGACGCCACCGGAGCAGTGATCGGGGAACGCTGGAAGATCGGCCTGGACCTGGAAGTTGAAGTGACCTCGCCGCGTGTTCCGTGCGCCACGTTCCAACGGGTGCTGGGGGAGCCGCAGTGGGTCAAGCGGTTCACCAACGAGGGGCGGGTGGGAACGTACCTGCGCGTGATCAAGACCGGAAGCATTTCTGCCGGCGACCACATCCATCGTGTGTTCGTCCCCAGGCACGGCATCACAGTGGGCCAGTGGTTCAGCGAACCGACCCCGGAAATCGTCCAGGCCCTGCTCGATGCCGAAGCCGATGGAGAGATCCGTTTGCAGGATGAATACCACTCAAAGTTCGAGAAAATCCTGCGCCGCAACGGCCTCTAGCACCGCCCCACACAGAGGAGTGTGCGCAAGCTCTCACCGCCGCCGGCGCAGTATAAGTCGCGGTGGACCGTGCCTGTGCCCTACACTGGATACATCCCCCACTCCGGAATTCCCTTTATCCTGCCCAATTTTTGAGGCAGGACTGGTAAGTGTTGGGGCCCGCAAACTGTGTGCGGGCATTTTCATAGGGAGCGCCGGCTAAAGAAAACGCTGTACAGACTGCTGGGATAGCAGCCAAGAGATGCAGCGCGAAGTCCTGCCATGGGATTGCGACAGCGCCGGACTTCTGCGAAAGCAGGGCACCCTTGCCGGGCTTTCGCGTGTACTGCGGCCAAGCCCAACCGGGCCGCGCCGACGCCCTATGGATGAGGATTTTCCCCACATGCCCGAGACTCTCAACGAGAACCTTGACGCCGAGACCGCAGAGACCGTGAGCGACGCTCCGGAAGCACCGGCCGCCGTCGAAACCCCTGCCGACGAAACCGCAGCCGCTCCTGCTGCCGAAACCGAAGAAGAGGGTGTCCGCTTCTCCGACCTCGGCCTTGACGGCCGCGTCCTTGCAGCCCTGCAGGATGTTGGCTACGAGAAGCCGTCCCCCATTCAGGCCGCCACCATTCCGCTGCTCCTGGAAGGCCGCGACGTCGTTGGCCTGGCCCAGACCGGTACCGGCAAGACCGCAGCCTTCGCTGTTCCTGCGTTGTCCCGGCTTGCCGAACTCCACGACCTCAACGGCCCCTCCCGCAAGACCCAGGCACTGGTCCTGGCTCCGACCCGTGAGCTCGCCCTGCAGGTGGCCGAGGCCTTCACCTCCTACGCCAAGCACATGGATGACTTCACGGTCCTGCCCGTCTACGGTGGCTCGGCTTACGGCCCGCAGCTCGCCGGCCTGCGCCGCGGTGCCCAGGTTGTAGTGGGTACGCCCGGTCGCGTGATCGACCACATCTCCAAGGGTTCCCTGGACCTCTCCGAACTCCAGTACCTGGTGCTGGACGAAGCCGACGAGATGCTGCGCATGGGCTTCGCCGATGACGTGGAGCAGATCTTCCAGCAGACCCCGGAGACCCGCCAGGTGGCGCTCTTCTCTGCCACCATGCCCGGCCAGATCCGCCGCATGTCCAAGCAGTACCTGAACGACCCCGCCGAGATCTCAGTCAAGTCCAAGACCTCCACGGGCTCCAACATCCGCCAGCGCTACGTGCAGGTCATGGGCCCGCACAAGCTGGACGCGATGACCCGTATCCTCGAGGTGGAAGAGTTCGACGGCGTCATCGCCTTCGTGCGTACCAAGATGGCCACCGAGGACCTCGCCGACAAGTTGAAGGCCCGCGGCTTCCAGGCTGCCGCCATCAACGGCGACATCCCGCAGCAGCAGCGTGAGCGCACGGTCGACGCACTGCGCGAGGGCCGCATCGATATCCTGGTGGCAACCGACGTCGCCGCCCGTGGCCTCGACGTGGAGCGCATCAGCCACGTCGTGAACTACGACATCCCGCACGACACCGAGTCCTACGTCCACCGCATTGGCCGTACAGGACGTGCAGGCCGCAGTGGCGACGCGATCCTCTTCATGACCCCGCGCGAGAAGTACTTGCTCCGTGCCATCGAGAAGGCAACCCGCCAGTCGGTGGAACAGATGCACTTGCCGACCGCGGAGACGGTCAACTCCCTGCGCCTGGGCAAGTTCGCCGAGCGCATCACCGAAACCCTCGAGTCGGAAGATGTTTCGCTGTTCCGCGACCTCATCGCTTCCTACGAGGAGGAGCACAAGGTTCCGGCCGCCGAGATCGCCGCAGCCCTGGCCGTGATGGCACAGGGTGGCCAGCCGCTCCTGGTCAAGGACCTCCCTGCAGCACCGGAATTCCAGAAGCGCGAGCGCAAGGACGGCTTCAACTCCCGCGGCCCGTCCCGTGCACTGACCGAGGGCAACGCCACGTACCGGATCGCCGTCGGACGCCGCCAGCGCGTCATGCCGGGTTCGATCGTGGGCGCCATCGCCAATGAGGGTGGCATCTCGTCCTCGCAGATCGGTGGTATCGACATCCGTTCGGACCACTCCCTGGTGGAGCTCCCCGCGGACCTGAGCCCCGAGCAGCTGCGCGCCCTGTCCCGTACCCGGATTGGTGGCGAGCTGATCCACCTCGAGCTGGACACGGGACGGAAGCCCCGCGGTGAAGGCGATCGCGGCGGCTACTCCGGTGGCCGCGGCGGCGGAAACTTCAAGGGCAACGGTGGCTTCAAGAAGGAGTTCCGCCGTAACGACGGCGAGCGTTCCTCGGCGGATCGTGGCGGCCGCTCGTACAGCGAGCGTACGTCCGGCAGCTACGGCGACCGTGACCGCGGCCAGTCCAGCGGATCGCGGTTCGGCGGTCACGGCGACGGTGCCCGCAAGCCCCGTGGCGGCGGCGAAGGCGGTCACCGCGACTTCAACCGCAAGGGCAAGTGGTAAACACTCTGCAGCATCCTGACCGAGGGGTCGGCTTTCGAGCCGGCCCCTCGGCCGTTTAACGCGGCGGGTTCCCTGCCACTGGCACCCGCCGTACCATCGAGCCATGGGATTCCTGGACAACGTGAAGAAGAACCTCGGTTTGGGACACAAGGACCACGCTGCCGGGGAATCGGCAGCGCGCCAAGCGGCTCAGGACGCTGCCGCCGTCGAGGTTTCCGCCTCGGACACGGCGGCCGCGGAGGCCGCGGCAGCGCAGGCTGCCGAACAGCAGGCTGCAGCCACCGCTGCGGCCGCGCAGGAGGCGCACGACGTCGGCCTGGAGCCTTCGGACCCGGAAGTGCGGCAGGCGGGCCAGGACGCCGCCGTGGAGGCCGCTGCAGGGGCCGGACAGACCGGGAGGGTGGCTCCCCGCGTCACGGAGGTGGTGGTGGAACCGGGGGACACCATGGGCGGCATCGCGGCCCAGTTCAAAGTGGACCTTGGAGCGCTGATTGCGACGAACGCAGACAAGGTGCCGAACCCGGATGCGATCTACCCCGGACAGGTGCTCCGCCTGCCCTGAAATGGCCCCTTTGAGAACAGGAAATTGGCCGGTTCGCAAATTGTGTCGGAGCTGTTTTTCCCCGTCATTGCACCGATTTGGAGCTTCGGAAAACCTCCGGTAGAGTATTTACTCGTTGCCCCCCTAGCTCAGTGGTAGAGCGCGTTCTTGGTAAGAACGAGGTCACCGGATCGATTCCGGTGGGGGGCTCTGGATGAGGGCCTGCGTCAAGGCGGTTTTGACCGGCTGACGCAGGCTTTTCTCATCCGTGGCGGTGTAGCTCAGTTGGTTAGAGCGCACGACTCATAATCGTGAGGTCGGGAGATCGAGCCTCCCCACCGCTACAAAGCAAGGCCCCGCAGGTTTTCATCTGCGGGGCCTTTTTTGTTGCCGCGCCGCGTGGGGCCGATCTGGGACAGAATGGGTGCATGAGCCGAATCGCAATCATTGGCGGCCACGGCAAGGTGGCCCTGCATCTGTCCAGGATTCTTAGTGGCGAAGGTCACGATGTCACGTCGTTCGTGCGGAATCCCGATCATGTGGCTGATGTCACGGAAACCGGGGCCGCCGCCGAGGTCCTGGACGTGGAAAGTTCGACGACGGCGGAACTCGCCCAGGCGCTCGCGGGCCATGACGCCGTGGTCTGGTCGGCGGGTGCCGGGGGAGGCAACCCGGAGAGGACGTATGCGGTGGACCGGGACGCGGCGATCCGTTCCATGGACGCAGCCGCCGAAGCCGGCGTCAACCGCTACGTGATGGTTTCCTACCTCGGCGCCGCGAAGGACCACGGAGTCCCCGAGGACCACGGATTCTTTGCGTACGCCGAAGCCAAGGCGGCCGCCGACGACTACCTGCGAAATACCTCGCTGGACTGGACGGTGTTGGGCCCAGGGGCACTGACGGATGTGCCGCCGACGGGCCTGATCGAGGTGGATCCAGCGAACCCGGACGACGGTACGCAGACTTCCCGGGCCAATGTGGCCCTGGTGGCGGCTGCGGTCCTGGAACTTCCGGACACAGTCCACCGCACTATCAGGTTCAAGGACGGTGCCGTGGACGTCGTGGACGCCCTGACCGGGGAGTGAGGCCCGGCCCCCGGGATATGTTGGTAGGGAACTTTCGCGGCCGGGTCCGCTGAAGTACCGGACATACTCATGGGGAAGCGGGACTATGGATCAATTGGCGCTGATTATCGGATTGCTGCTTGCAACGGTGGTGGCTGTTGGTTTGGGGGACCGGCTGAGGCTTCCCTACCCGGTGCTGATGCTGCTGCTGGCGGTGGCCCTGACGTTCATTCCGGGGTTCCCCGAGTTTGAGATCTCCCCGGAGCTGATCCTCCCCATCTTCCTTCCGCCGTTGCTTTTCGCCACGGCACAGAAGAGTTCCTGGGCCGTGTTCCGTGTGCGGTGGAGGACGTTGCTGCTCATGGCCGTGGCCCTGGTGGTGGTCTCCACCGCAGCAGTGGCGGGAGCCGCCTGGCTCATGATCCCGGGGATCGGTATTCCTGCGGCGATCGCCTTGGGCGCCATGGTGGCGCCGCCGGACCCCGTGGCGGTGGAATCCGTTGCCGGCCGGGTCCATATGCCGCGTCGATTGATCACTGTGCTGCAGAGCGAGGGATTGTTCAACGACGCGGCCGCCATTGTGATCTTCCAGGCGGCAGTGGCGGCCACACTGGCCGGCAGCGAGGTAGGCCCGGGAATCATCCTCCAGTTCGTCATCGGCGCGGCACTCGCCGTGCTGATCGGCATCGCCATGGGCTGGCTCACCAAGGTCATCACCAAGCTGGTGTCCTCCATGGTGGCCAGGAGCGCTGTGACGCTGGTTGTTCCGTTCGCCGCGTACATCCTGGCGGAAGAGCTGCACGCCTCAGGCGTGGTGGCCGTCGTCGTCACGGCCTTGGAGCTGCAACGCCACGCCCGGCCGCAGGACGCCGCCGAGCGGGTTACCCGGAACGCCTTCTGGGATGTGGTGGAACTCCTGGCCACGGGACTGGCGTTCGGTTTGGTGGGCCTGGAGATCCGTCACGTCATCCGGGATGAGGGCACAGCCATCTTCGGCATGATCGGCATGGCCGTGGTGATCTGCGTGCTGGTGTTCGTGGTGCGCTACCTCTGGCTGGGTCTCTTGGCGCTGTCTGCCAACAGGCGCCGGAACCTCCTGCAGCCTACGACGCCGAAGGAAGTACTCATCCTGACGTGGTGCGGCATGCGCGGGCTTGCCACCCTGGCCCTGGCGTTGGCGCTTCCGCTCACCCTCCCGGACGGCAGCGATTTCCCGGCCCGGCACGAGATCCTGGTGATTGCCTGTGCCGTGCTGCTGGCCACGCTGGTGGTGCCGGGGCTGACACTTCCATGGCTCATGCGTGTCCTCAAGGCCACCGAGGATGGCTCGCACGAAAAGGACGCGGCCCGGTTGCTGGCCAAGCGTGCCCAGACGGCCGCGGTGGCGGCACTCAAGGAGCACGACCTCATGAAGGAGTTGCCGCCGGAAAAGGTGGCCCTGGTCAAGGAAAAGATGCGCCGCCTGCACGCCGAGCTGCTGGATGGAACGCTCAAGAACGAGTCCGCCGCGGAGAAGCGCGAGCGTGGCCGGGAATTGGCCATCACGGTGCAGACCATCGCCTTGGACGCTGCCAGGCTGGAAGTGGTGCAGGCCCGCAACGAGCCGGGGACGGATCCGGAGGTTGCCGACCGGGTGCTCCGGCAACTGGACCTGCGGACCATGTCCATGCCGGAGTAGGCCGGAGCCTCCAGCGGGGTGGTGTCAGGAAGCCCGCTTTGGCAGGGACGAAGGGGAGAGATCCAGTGCGTGCTCTTCCACGTAGTCCAGGGCATGCCGGATGGCTCCGAGCGAGACAATGCCTTCCCCCAGGGTGGACGTGGCCAACCTCGGGGGAGTGAAGGTGAACTCCGGCAGGTGTTGCTGGATGCCCGGAAGCAATGTCCTCGCGGAGGCTGCCACCCCTCCGGCGAGCACCACGAGTTCCGGGTTGACCAGCGTGCTGATGGAGCCGATGACCCTCGCCATGCGCAATGACACCCGGTCCAGGGCGCTGAGGGCGGCACCGTCTCCATCGGCCGCTGCTGCGAAGACCATCTCGGCGGTCAGGTCATCCGGGTTGCCGCCACAGAGTCCGCGGAGGGTTGTCCCGTCCGCCTCTTCCATGGCTTCTCGGCCCGCCAGGGCGGCGTAGAAGGCGATTCCATACGTGTTACCCACGCCGTCCACGTTGTCGAGGAATCCCAGTTCACCGAAGCCGCCCACCTGGCCGTGGAGGAGACGGCCGGATTCCAGGATCCCGGAACCCAGGCGGTCTCCGGCCAGCATGACCACCAGGTTGTCCACCCCCTGGGCCGTCCCTTGCCATCGTTCGGCCAGGGCCGCGAGGTTGGCGTCGTTTTCGAGGAGAACATGCCACCCGTGGCGCTCGGACACGGTCCGGCGGACGTCGAAGGATTTCCAGAATTCCTGGACGGTGAGGACTTCGCCCTCCCGGCTGACGGGTGCGGCCACGCCAACCGATACTGCCAGGACGGAGTCCGCAGGAACCCCGGCCTCCTGCAAGGCGTTGGCTGCGATCTTGTCCAGCACGTCGGCGCGTTCGGCCGCGGAGACGTTGTACGTCCGGAAGGGCATGGTGACCTGCGAGAGGGGGTTTCCGGCCATGTCGGCGACGATCGTGGTGATCTTGTTGGCGCCGATGTCGATGCCCAGGACGCTGGCGGCGCCGTCGTCGAACACGAAACGCCGGGCCGGGCGTCCCTTGACGTAATCGCCCGCGCCGCGCCGGTTCTCGAGTTCCCGAAGCCAGCCGAGCCGGACCAGCTCGTCGCAAATGGAAATGACGGTTGCCCGGGAGAGTCCCGTCCGGGCCATCAGCTCGGTTCCGGTGACAACCCCTGCCCCGCGCATGGCCTTGAGCATTGCCCCGGCGTTGAGCCTGCGGACCAGCTGGGTTGAGGGCGCCGTTCCAGTGAGCATGGTGTGTTCCCACCTTTCCTGGCCGCCGGGGGAGAGAGGTATCGGCCTCTCTAAATTTAGTACATAAATTTAGACTTCGCCGTGTTACGGCTCCGGGCTTGACGGTGTGGCGGCCCTCACATAATACTTGCGACAGGTAATAAATTTATCTCCTATCTAAAATCCCGGGGTGGTGTCGCGCGCCATCACCCCGTTGGCATGCGGCAGAGGGGCCGCACGACGAAAGGATCACGTGTCTGTGAAAGTGACACGCAAGAAACGTTGGGCCGCCATGGGCCTTGGGCTGGCATTGCTTGCCGGTCTTCTTTCGGGATGTGCAGGAGAGCACGGGAAGGAAACCATCCGCTTCACCTTCAGCAAGCGGGAAGCGATTGGTTTCATGACCAAGCTCGTCTCCGAGTACAACGCCTCGCAGGACCACACGGAAGTGGTGCTGGATACGTCCGGCGTCGATGTGGTCTCGGCAAGCTTTGTCCGCGGCAATCCGCCGGACATCGCCTTGGCGAACTACAACATGGAGACTTCGCGCTTCGTCCAGCGGGGTGCGTTGAGCGATCTCTCCGGCACGGGTGCAGCCAGCCGCGTCCGCGAAGACCTCCAGCCGCTTATGGACCAGTACGGTTCCTACCCCGGCCGCACCAGTGCCCTGCCATATTCGGTGATGGCCTCCTCGGTGATCTACAACAAGCAAATCTTCGCGGCCAACAACATCAAGGTGCCTACCACCTGGAGCGAGCTGATTGCCGCGTGCGAGAAGCTCAAAGCTGCCGGAGTGACGCCTTTCTATGCCACGTGGAAAGATGACTGGACCATCGCCCAGGGCTGGTTCGACTATGCGGTGGGTGGCCAAGTGGACACACTTGGCTTCTTCGACAAGCTGGCCTCCGAAGGTACGGCCGTTGGATCCGGCTCCGAGGCTTCGTTCCAGAAGGATTTTGGCCAGCCGGTGGAAAAGATGCTGACGCTGGCCAAGAAATACGTCAACAAGGACGCTGCCAGCAGGGCTTACGGGGATGGAAACCTTGCCTTCTCCCAAGGCAAGGCTGCCATGTACCTGCAGGGGCCGTGGGCTTTCAGCGAAGTGGCCAAGACGGCTCCCAACCTGGAACTGGGAACCTTCCCGCTCCCCATGACTGACAACCCGCAGGACCTGCGCGTCCGCGTCAATGTGGATCTCGCTGCGTGGATTCCGGAGGCGTCCAAACACAAGGACGCCGCCCGCGACTTCCTGGAGTACCTGTACCGACCCGAAGTCATCGACGCCTACAACCAGTCGCAACTGGGTTTCACGCCCACCAAGGACGCTGCCGGCGCTGCCGATCCCCGGATAGAGGGAATGGTGAAGTACTACGACAACGCCCAGGTGTACCAAGGGCCGTCCGTGCTGGTTCCCAAGACCATCCCGATCATGAACTACACCCAGGCGCTCGTGTTTGGCGCAGACCCCACATCCACCCTCCGCACACTCGACGCAGACTGGGCACGCCTGGCCTTCCGCCAGTAGCGCAGACACAGGGAGCCAGATAAATGTCCGTCCTTACCACTTCAACGTCACCCAAACGCCCCGCGAGTGGACGCAGTGCCCAAGCGAATCCCGCACCCACACGCCGTCGGCCCCGGAGGGTCGAGCCGATCTTCTACCTGTTCCTCCTGCCGAGCCTTGTTCTTTTCACCTTGGCGATCACCGTGCCCGGCGTCATCGGTATCTTCTTCAGCTTCACCGACTCCATTGGAATCGGCGACTGGGAGTTCGTGGGCCTGACCAACTACATCGCCATTTTCAGCGACCCTGCGATCCTGCAGAGCTACCTCTTCACCTTCGGGTTCTCGATCGTCACGGTGATCGTGGTGAACGTGATCGCGTTCCTGCTGGCTGTGGGACTGACCTCCCGCGTCCGGATGAAGTCTGCGCTGCGGACCGTCTTTGTCATTCCCATGGTGGTCTCCGGCATCATCATCGCCTACGTTTTCAACTTCCTCTTCTCCAATTCGCTCCCGGCGCTGGGCTCGGCCGCCGGGATTCCTTGGCTGGAAGGCAGTCTCCTGGCCAATCCGGATCTCGCCTGGGTCGCCGTCGTGTTGGTCACTGCCTGGCAGGCTGTCCCCGGTTCCCTGCTGATCTACATCGCGGGTCTCGTGGCCGTTCCCGGCGACGTTTACGAGGCTGCGGAGCTCGATGGTGCCGGCAAGGTCCAGCAGTTGCTGAAGATCACCCTCCCGCTCGTAGCGGGATACGTGGTCATCAACGTCATCCTGGGGTTCAAGGGCTTCCTCAACGCCTACGACATCATCGTGGGGCTGACCAACGGAGGTCCGGGGACCTCAACGCGGAGCATCGCCATGACCGTCATCACCGGCTTCAACGGTGGCGACTACGCCTACCAGATGGCCAATGCCACCATCTTCTTCCTGGTGGCGATCGTTATCTCCCTTGTCCAGCTTTCCCTGACCCGCGGACGGAATGCCCTCTGATGAGCACACAAGCAACCCTCGGACGTGAGGGCACCACCAAAGCCGCCGACAGTACCCGTCGGTCAGCCAACAGGCCGGAACGGATCAACTGGTCCGGAACCACCATCCTCATCCTGTGCGCGGTAACGGTCCTGTTACCCCTCTACGTCACGGTATCCATGGCGTTCAAGACGCAGGCCCAGGCCGTGGACGGCAACGCCTTCTCCTTGCCTGCTCCCTTCAGCCTGGACGGTTTCGTGCAGGCCTGGAGCCTGACCAACTTCCCGGTCGGCGCGGCAATGTCCTTGCTGGTGACCGCGGGAACAGTTGTCGCCACCATTGTCCTGGCAGCGTTCGCCTCCTATGCGATTGTCCGGAATTGGGACCGCCGCCTCTTCCGGTATTCGTTCTTCTACCTTCTGGCAGCCATGTTCATCCCCTTCCCGGTGGTGGCCCTGCCGCAGATCCAGCTGACCGGTCGCCTGGGCCTGGATAATCCGCTCGGCGTGATCCTCCTGGCCACCATGTTCCAGTTGAGCTTCAGCGTGCTCCTGTTCACCGCCTTCCTCCGCTCGATCCCCATGGAGTTGGAGGAGAGCGCCAGGATCGACGGGGCAACCACGTGGCAAACGTTCTGGAAGCTGATCTTCCCGCTGCTGGCGCCCATGAGTGCAACTGTGGGGATCTTCGCCTTCCTCTATGCCTGGAACGACTTCATGATGCCTTCGCTGATCATTTCCGATCCTGCGCTGCAAACCCTTCCCGTGCGGCAAAGTCTGTTCCAGACTCAGTTCAGCAACAACTACCACGTGTCCTTTGCGTCCTACTTGATGGCCATGGCTCCGGCGATTGTTGCCTACCTGTTTACGCAGAGATGGGTCATGGCGGGCGTGACCCAGGGAGCCGTCAAGGGCTGAGTGTTGACCTGCCGGGCCAGCCGTCAGATACTGGTTCGGGAACTAAATTTAGAATCTAAATCAAAGGAGTTTCGTGAGCACCTCCGCCACCAAGGCAAACCTGTCCCACTCCGACCGCATGGCCGACCCCAACTGGTGGCGCCAGGCGGCGGTGTACCAGATCTACCCGCGCAGCTTCTACGACGCGAACGGTGATGGGCTGGGCGACATCAAAGGCATCACTGCCAAGGTTCCGTACCTGAAGGAACTTGGCGTCGACGCCGTGTGGCTGAGCCCGTTCTACCCCTCCGCGCTCGCCGACGGCGGGTACGACGTGGACGACTACCGCAACGTGGACCCCAAGCTTGGAACGCTGGAGGACTTCGACGAGATGGCCGCAGCCCTGCACGCAGCAGGCATCAAGCTCGTGGTGGACATTGTGCCCAACCACTCCTCGGACCGGCACGAATGGTTCAAGGAGGCCCTGGCCTCGCCGAAGGGGTCCGCGGCCCGCAACCGCTACATCTTCCGCGACGGCAACGGCGAAAACGGCGAATTGCCGCCGTCGGACTGGGACTCTGTTTTCGGCGGCCCCATCTGGGAGCGCATCACCGAACCTGATGGCACACCCGGCCAGTGGTACATGCACATCTTCGCCAAGGAACAACCGGACTTTAACTGGGAAAACCCGGAAATCCGCGAGGACTTCCTGAAGACCCTGCGCTTCTGGTCCGACCGTGGCGTGGACGGCTTCCGGATCGACGTTGCCCACGGCATGGCCAAGGACCTCTCCGAGCCGATGCCCATGAAGGCTGACCTGGCTGCCAAGGCACACAACACCGATGGCTTCACCGACGGTTCGCACCCCTTCTGGGACCGCGACGAAGTCCACGAGGTCTACGCTGAGTGGCGCAAGCTCTTCAACGAGTACAACCCGCCACGCACCGCCGTCGCCGAAGCCTGGGTCCACGAGTCCCGCCGTGCCCGCTATGCCAGCCCGGAAGGACTTGGCCAGGCGTTCAACTTCGACCTCCTGCAGTCGGACTTCGACGCCGCCTCCTTCAAGAAGATCATCACGGACAACCTGGTCGCCGCCAAGGAATCCGGCGCGTCTTCCACGTGGGTCTTCTCCAACCACGACGTCGTCCGCCACGCCACCCGCTACGGGCTGCCGAAGGGTGGGTCCGTAGCCCAGGGAACCAACGCAGCGCAGGACATCACCGGCACCGAGCCCAAGGGCCAGGATGGCAAGGGCTGGCTGCTCGCGGGTGCCCCCGCCGACGAACTGGACATCGAGCTTGGCCTGCGCAGGGCACGCGCTGCTTCGCTGCTCCTGCTCGCGCTCCCCGGTTCGGCGTACCTGTACCAGGGCGAAGAGCTCGGCCTCCGCGAAGTCACGGAAATTCCCGACGCCGAGCGCCAGGATCCGTCGTTCTTCCGCAACAAGGGCGTGGAGATCGGCCGCGACGGCTGCCGCGTTCCGCTGCCCTGGACCCCGGAAGGTTCCGCCTTCGGTTTCGGCGGCGACACGGCCCACCTGCCGCAGCCTGCCTGGTTCAAGGACTACGCAGTATCCACCCAGGAGGGCGTGGAAGGCTCCACGCTGGAGCTGTACCGCAAGGCTCTGCGCCTCCGCAGTGAACTGCAGACGGACGAAGAACTCGAATGGGTGGAGACCGGCAACCCGGACGTGCTGCACTTCAGCCGCCATGGTGGCTGGGAGACGGTGACCAACTTCGGAACGGAAGCCTTCGAGCTTCCGGCGGGGACCGTCGTCGTCAGCAGCGGACCGTTGGAAGACGGCAAGCTGCCCGCCGACACCACGGCGTGGGTAGTCCGGGACGCATAGGCATCCCTGGAAGATGACTGAAACGAACGGGCGGGGACGCCTCATTTACGGTTGCATGGGACTCGGTGGTCCGTGGGACGGCACATCCTACGGCGCCACGGAGATCGACCAGGCTGCTGCCGTGATCGAAGCCGCGCAGGGCATCGGGATCGAACTGTTCGATCATGCCGATATCTACCGCAGCGGCAAATCGGAGGCCGTCTTCGGGGAAGTCCTCGCCCGTTCGCAGGGTTTGCGGGAATCGGTCCAGCTTCAGACCAAGTGCGGAATCCGGTTGGGGGAGCGAGGTTTGGATACCCACTACGACCTCAGCCGCGAAGCCATCTTGGAGCGGGTCAACCAGAGCTTGAAACGGCTCCAGACGGAGTACGTGGATATCCTCCTGCTGCACCGGCCGGATCCCCTCATGGACGCGCGCGAGGTGACTGACGCCGTCGGGCAGTTGATGGCCGAAGGCAAGGTGCGGCAACTGGGTGTGTCCAACATGTCCGGGGCTCAGATCGCCTACCTGCAGGACCGGCTGGAGACGCCCATCGTGGCCAACCAGTTGGAAATGAGCCTGCTTCGCCGGGATTGGCTGGAGAGCACGGTGCTGGTCAACCATCCTGAGGGCACCGCGTACAGCTTCCCCCATGGAACGCTGGAGCATTGCATGGCAAACGGGATCGAGTTGCAGGCCTACGGTTCCCTGGCGCAGGGGCGTTACACGGGTGCCGGCGGACAAACCCCCGCTGATACAGCAACGGCAGCAATGCTGGAACGGTTGGCGGGGGAGAAGAACACCACTCCTGAATCCGTCCTCCTGGGCTGGCTCATGAAGCACCCTGCGGGCATCTCGCCGGTGGTGGGCACCACCAACCCGGGCCGGATCGGTGCCTGCGCCCAGGCCATCGACGTCGCAGAGAACATGTCCCGTGCCGAGTGGTACGGCCTCTGGACCGCTGCCCGCGGAAGCAATCTCCCGTAAACCCAACTGAGTCGCAGTAGTGCGCGTTATGAGAGCTCAAAACGCGCTTAACTGCGACTCAGTTGGGTGACAACAGCAACACATAAGGCCCCCTACGAAGCGTCAGCCACCACGGAGTAGGTGCTCGAATCGCCCTGGAGGGACTGGCTCAGCTTGCCGTCCACACCCACCGGGATGTCACCGGCAATGGTCACGCGGTTCAGCTTGCGCGGCTGGCCGTCGTAGTTGTCCGGAGCGTAGTGCTGGGTGATCCTGTTGTCGAACAGCACCACCTGGTTGGGTTCCCAGTTCACGCGGACCACGTTCTCCGGACGGGTCACGTAAGCCTGCAGCAACCGGATGATGTCCTTCGACTCAGTGTTGGACAGGCCCACAATCCGCAGCCGCTGCGCGAAGCCCCCAATGAACAATCCGCGCTCGCCGGTCAACGGGTGTACACGTACCACCGGGTGGGCCGTCTCGAACTTCAGGCGGGTGAACTCCTTGCGGCGTTCCTCGGCGTTGGCGTGCTCCAGGTTCTTGGGCACGGAGTAGTCGTAATCATTGGTGTGGATGGCCCAGAGGGTATCCGCGAAGTTGCGCAGTTCCTCCGGCAGGTCCTGGTAGGCGCCGGCCGAGGAAGCAATCAGCGTCTCGCCGCCGTACGCCGGGAGGTCGATGCTCCGGAGCGTCGAAGCCTGCGGCGGGTTCACCACGAACGTGACATCCGTGTGCCAGTTGTTGGCCGAACCGTTCTCGCTGTCCACGGGCAGGACGTTCTCCTCGCCATCAACCGACGCCACCGTGGGGTGCGCCTTGGTCAGCGGACCGAAGTGCGAGGCGAACTTCACTTGGGCCTCGTCCGTGAGGATGTTTGCCTCCCTGAACACCAAGGCTTTGTGCTCGTTGAGGGCGGAACGGATCTGTGCGACGGTCTCCGCGCTGAGGTCACCGGAGATGTCGAGTCCACGGATCTCGGCGCCGATGCGGGAGCCCAGCTTGGCAAATTCGAGCTTGGTTTCGGTAATGACAGTCATGGTTCTTTCCTTTTCTTTCGGTGATGGTGTGGCGAGGTGCCACGGGTACAAAAATCAGGCGGCAGAACCAACGGCGGTCCGCCAACGGGAGAAGTGCCGTTCCAGGGCGACCAGCAGGAAATTCACGGCGAGCCCCAGCAGGGACACGGTGAGGATGCCCGCGTACATGTCCGGGATGAGGAAGCTGCTCTGCGCGTTCACGATCAAGTAGCCCAAGCCAGCCTTGGCTCCCACCATTTCCGCAGCGATCAGCACCAGGATGGACGCGGTGCCGGCCATGCGGATACCGGTGAAGATGGTGGGCACTGCAGAGGGCAGGATGACCTTTTGGAAGAGCCGGAAGTTGTTCAGTCCCAGTGAGCGTGCGGCCCGGATGAGCAGGGGATCCACGGTTTTGACGCCGGCGATCGTGTTGAGCAGCACCGGGAAGAACGCAGCGTAGGCCACGATGCTGATCTTCGATTCCTCGCCGATGCCCAGCAGCAGCGTGAACACCGGCAACAAGGCCAGCGCGGCAGTGTTGCGGAACAGTTCCAGCAGCGGGTTCAGGACGGCGTTCAGCTTCCCGTACCAGGCGATGAGCAGGCCCAGCGCCACACCCGCCACCAGTGCAGCACCGAATCCGGCAACCGAACGGGTCAGGCTCGCGGCGATGTGCCCTTGGATGGTCCCGGCATCGAACAGCTTGCCCCAGGCTGCGAGGACTTCATGCAGCGGCGGAAGGAACACCCGCGTGGACGGGCTCGCCAGGTACGTCGGCCCGAGTTCCCACAGTGCCAGGAAGGCAAGGACGGCCGCGGACTTCCACGCCGCCGATCCCGCAACTGCGGTGACGCGGCGCGCCACGGCGCGGACCGGCGTCGTGCGTTCCGCCTCCACACGGACTGAAGGTTCGACGGCGGCAGTCGGCTGGGGTGCGGCGGCTGCGGTTTCTGCGTGCGTCAGGGTGGTCGTCATCAGGCCGCGCTCCTTTCAAGGGTGGTTGGTTCGTCGGGGGCACTGCCGTCCGGCAGGATCTTGCGGTGTCCGGCATCCTGCGCTCGCCGGACCTCGTCGTGGAGGAGTGTCCAGACCTGGTGCCGGTGCTCCACGAAGGCCGGGTTGGAGCGGATGTCCTCGTCTCCGGCGCGGTCCGGAATGTCGATGTCCACGATTTCCTTGAGCCGGCCGGGCCGGGCGCTGAGCACGGCAACCCGTTGACCCAGGTACACGGCCTCGTCGATGCCGTGCGTGATGAAGATGATCGTCTTGCCGGTGGCCTTCCAGATCCTGAGCAGTTCGTCCTGCAACTGCTCGCGGGTTTGTGCGTCCAGGGCCGCGAACGGCTCGTCCATCAGCAGGATGTCGGGCTCGTAGGCCAGGCTCCGGGCAATGGCCACGCGCTGCTTCATGCCGCCGGAGAGCTCGTGCGGGTAGCGGTCCTCGAAGCCCGCCAACCCTACGAGTGCAAGGTACTCACTGGCTTTGGCAGCACGTTCCCGGCGGCTCAGCTTTTTGCCGTCGGGTCCCTTGCCTTCGAGCCCAATGGACACATTGGCCGAGGCCGTCCGCCACGGGAAGAGTGCGTATTGCTGGAACACCACGGCGCGGTCCTTGCCCGGTCCGGTCACGGGTTTGCCGTCCACCAGGACCTCTCCCGAGGTCGGCGTGGAAAGGCCCGCCAACAGGTCCAGCAGGGTGGTCTTGCCGGAGCCGCTGGGCCCTACCAAGGTGAGGAACTCGCCGTCGCGCACGTCCAGGCTGAGCCCATCGATGGCCGTGAGGCGGGAAGCGGGTGCTCCTTTCGTGGCGCGGACGGTGAATTCTTTTGTGACGTCTTTCAGGCTGATTTTCGCGGTCATTGCTATCCCTTCGTCGTTCCGCTGGAAGCCGTGGCGCTGGCCGCAGGCTGCTTGGCAAGATCGTTGAAGTCGTTGGTGTAATACTTGGACGGCGTCAGGTTGCCCTTGACGATGCCCGAGGAATTCAGCCACGCCTCCCAACGGGTGAAGTCCTCATCCTTGATCACGCCGTTGTTGGGCACGCCTGGGCTCTTCCAGAACTTCAGGTTGGCCGTGCTTTCGTTGCGTCCACGGCTTTCGATGATTTGGTGAAGCGTGCGATCACTTCCTCACGCGGCGTTTCCGTGGCCCACTTCAGGGCTTTGGCAATGGCGGTGGTGAACTCGCGGGTGGTGTTCGGGTTCTTTTCGATGAAGTCGTTCCGGAGCACGATCTGGCCGCCGGCGAACGTCCCAAACAGCTCGTAGTCGTTGAACAGGGACCGCAGCCCGCCGGCTTCGATGGCCCGGTCCTGCAGCACGCCGCCCAGGGTTCCGGCGTCAACCTGTCCGCGACGGATGGCTTCCTCGGTGTCGTTCGGCGGCAGCGGCACCAACTGGACCTGCTTGATGTCGTCTTGGCTGAGGCCGTTCTTGGTGAGGTAGGTGTTGATGACGGCCTCATGGTGGGCGCCCAGGGTGTTGACGGCGATCTTCTTGCCGATCAGGTCCCGGGGTCCTTTGATGTCGCTGTCGGCTTTGACGTAGTAGCCGCTGAAGTTCTTGGCGTCTGCGCCGTAGTAGTTGATGACGCCCTTCACGGGTGCGCCGGCTTCGATGAGCTTGGTCACCGCGCCGGTGAACGCCCCGCCAAAGTCGGTCTGGTTGGTCGCCGCCGACTGGATGTCCTGCGGACCGCTGGTGGTGTTGCCCACCCAGTTAAGCTTGATGTCGCCCAGGTAGCCCAGGTCCGCGGCGAGCTCCGGGAAAGTGACCTGGTTGGCCCAGCCCTGGTAGCGGAGTTCCTTGACTTCGGGGCCCGCTTGGCTGGCTTGACCGGCGTCGGCTGAACCGCCGCAGCCGCTCACCGTCAGCGCTAGTACGACGGCGGCCGCGACGCTCAGGAGGGGCAGTTGCAGTTTCATGGGAGCTACTTTCGGGTGGTTGGTTTGTGGTTGGGGAAGCCATCTGCGAAACGGCTTGGGAACGATGAAAGCCCATTTCGACGGCGGCAGGGAAGCGATCCGGTAACGGCCGGAAACGCGGGGAAACAGCGGGCAACGCAATGAAATCCGGGGCCACCGGAGGCAACGGGAAGACACAAAGTCCTCTGGTTGAGCCGCGTGAAGGCTGTGTTCCGCGAGGTGACGTCCGGCGACAGGCAGGACCAAAGCGACTGGCCCGTACCGGCGTCGGGCAGTCATACTGCGGGACCCCACAGCAATATGGGGTTTAGTTCGTATTGATCCTCACAACCGGGCGCAATTCTTCGCCCCGCGGGCCGGTGGGCGGATACGGTAGATACATGACGTCTAGCATCGCCGCCGAGTCCGTTCGGCCTACCCGCAACATTCCTGCCGATATCGCCCGTTCCTGGCTCCTCGTGAACGCCATGAAGACGGAGCTTTTTGACGAATCGGCGGGCTCGCGTGCAGACGCCATCATCCTTGACATCGAAGATGCCGTTGACCCGTCCCAGAAGGACAAGGCCCGCGAGAACGTGGTGAACTGGCTGGCCAACGGCGGCCAGGCCTGGGTCCGCATCAACGACGCCACCAGCCCGTTCTGGGCCGACGACCTCGCAGGCCTGCGCGGCACGCCCGGCCTGCTCGGCGTGATGCTGGCCAAGACCGAATCCGCGGACCAGGTCACCGAGTCTTACCACCGCATGGACGGCAAGACCCCCGTGATCGCGCTCGTGGAGTCCGCCCTCGGCATCGAAGAGGCCAACCACATTGCCCGCGCCCAGGGTGCGTTCCGCCTGGCGTTCGGTTCGGGCGACTTCCGTCGCGATACCGGCATGGCGGCAACCCCGGAGGCCATGGCCTACCCGCGGGCCAAGCTCGTGGTCGCCAGCCGCGTCGGCAACCTGCCGGGCCCGATTGATGGCCCCACCGTGGGCACCAACCACCCGATCCTGCGCGAGCAGACCGGCATCACCGTGACCATGGGCATGACCGGCAAGCTGTGCCTGGCCATCGACCAGACCACCGTCATCAACGAGGTCATCAGCCCCACGCCGTCCGATGTCGCCTGGGCCACCGACTTCATGAACGACTTCGAAGCCAACGGCCGCGTGATCCGCGACGGCTCGGACCTCCCGCGCTTGGGCCGTGCCGAGAAGATCATGAAGCTCGCGGTGGCCTTCGGGGTCCAGCCTTCGCTGTAGGCATGCTCGTCCACGGCGTCGTCTGGGACTCGTCCGCCCCAGCGTTGCGCCTCCACACTCCTGCCGGGGAGTTCAGTGACCTTGCGTTGGCCCAGGGATCATCCCTGGGCCTGCGCGTTATCCCGGGGCTGTGGTGCCTCGGCCACGTCAAAGTGCATGGGCCAGGGGATCGGACCCACGTTCCCTGCCGCAGTTCTTCCCCTGCCGAACGAGGCAAGCAGTGTGGCGCCTGCTTTGCCAAGGACGATTCCCGGCTCATGCACGACTTCCACCGCGGCGGTTCCGTCCCGCCCGGGCTTCGGGCCTACCTCATGCAGCCGCACTGGCTCTACGTCGCCACGTTTGCCAATGGCGCCACCAAGATAGGGACGGCGTCTGCTCCGAGAAAGTGGAACCGGCTCGCCGAGCAAGGAGCCGTTCACGCCTCCTACGTTGCTAACGCCGAGGACGGCCGGATTGTCCGTGTACTCGAAGACCTCGTGACGCGGGACCTGGGGCTCGTCCAGCAAGTCCGCTCCGCTGCCAAGGCGACCTCGCTCGTGGAGCCGCGTCCCGGCGTCGAACTCCAAGCGATCAACCGGAAGCAGGCCGCCAGCGTGCGGGAATTGCTGGGTGGCTTGGCCATGACCGGTTACACGGTTGTGGAGGAAGAGTGGGAGCGCCCTGCTTTGGCCGACCGGCTGTGCAACGCCCGCGCCTCCGGCGCCATCCGCCACGCCTACCCTGCAACGTTCGACGACGGCGGTCACGGACTGCGGGTCCGCTCGCTGTCAGGGGCTATCGCCTTGGCCGGGCTCCCGGACGCTTCCGGCGTTGAGGTGGAGGGCAGCTTCGTCGCAGACCTCGGAGCGCTGAAGGGCCGCAGGATCGAACTCGGCCAGCACGTCACGGAGATCCCCGCGCTGCAGGACTCCCTGTTCTAAGGCGTTGAGTGGCCGCCGGTAGACTTGGACGGTGCTGAACGAATTCTGGGCCTCTGCCTCCACCGGGTACAAAGCGCTGGTCTTCAGCGCCATGGGGCTGATCGCCGTCGGACTGATCCTCTCGATCGCAGGCAATACCTCCGGAAACCAAGGGCTCGCGCTGGCCTCGCTGCCCGTCATTGGCCTGGGCCTGGTGCTCCACGTAGTGGGCCTGGTGGTCCGCGGCCAGAAGATCCGCAAGAGCTACAAGAAATAACCGCTTCATCAGGCGGTATCGGCGCTGCATCCGGCAGTGGCTGGCCGATAGGGTTGGAACCATGAGTATCAATCCGGACCTGCAGGGCCGAAGCTACCCTGCCGCAGAGGTTTACGACGTTGGCCGTGAAAAGATCCGCGAGTTCGCGAAGGCCGTGAAAGCCACCAATCCCGCGCACTTCGACGTAGAAACGGCGCGCGCCTTGGGCCACCGCGACCTCGTTGCGCCGCCGACGTTCGCCATCATCATTGCCCAGCGCGCCGACGCCCAACTGGTGGAAGACCCCGAGGCCGGGATCGACTTCTCCCGAGTGGTCCACGCCGACCAGCGTTTCACGCACCACCGCGCCATCGTGGCCGGCGACCGGCTGGTGGCCGAGCTCCATGTGGACGGTGTCCGCGCCATGGGCGGCGGTGCCATGATTACCACGCGTTCGGAAATCTATGCTCTGACCGACGTCGACGACCGTGAGAAGGTAGCCACTACCACCTCATCCATCCTGGTCCGCGGAGAGGGACAGTAATGCCAAAGTTCGAAGACCTGTCAGTCGGCCAGGAAATTGGCTCCACAAGCATCGAGGTCACGCGCCAGGACCTGGTCAAGTACGCCGGGGCATCCGGTGACTTCAACCCGATCCACTGGAACGAAGCCTTCGCCACCTCCGTGGAACTTCCGGGCGTCATCGCACACGGCATGTTCACCATGGGCTCCGCAGTGCAGCTCGTGAGCGACTGGGCAGGCGACCCTGCCGCCGTCGTCGATTACCAGACCCGCTTTACCAAGCCCGTCCTGGTCACCGACACCACCGGTACCACTGAGGCGGGAGCCGTCATTGACGTCACAGGCGTCGTTGGCGCGCTCGACGCCGAGGCCCGCACCGCCCGCATCGACCTGACCGTGGTTGCCGCCGGGCAAAAGGTCCTCATGAAATCCCAGGCGGTTGTCAAGGTCGCCTGACCCAGCGCCGTACTGCAACGCAGCGGCGCGCCACCACGGCAGGAATGCCAGGTGGCGCGCCGCTGTTGTTGCCCCTACGCGGCCAGCGGCGGAGCCCGCTGCCAATCCCCGTTAGGCTTGATGGGTGACCCAGACGCTGCTTTCCGAACTGACCACGGCTGCTGTCGGCGGCCCCGCAGGTACCTATGTGGAGGCCCATACCGAGGCTGAGATCATCGACGCCGTCCGGTCGGCTGACGCTGCGGGGGAGAAGCTGCTGATCATCGGCGGCGGCTCCAACCTCCTCGTTTCGGATGCAGGCTACCCCGGGACGGTCCTCAAGATCGCCTCCGAGGGGTTCACGGTGGACTCCGAGGACAGCTGCGGGGGAGTGTCCTTGGTGGTCCAGGCAGGCCACAACTGGGATGCCCTGGTTGAATACACCGTCCTTCATGCCTGGTCAGGCCTCGAAGCATTGTCCGGGATTCCCGGTGCCACGGGCGCTACGCCCGTCCAGAACGTGGGTGCCTACGGTGCCGATGTCTCGCAGACCATCGCCTCGGTCCGTACCTGGGACCGCGAACGCCATGCCGTCCAGACTTTCACCTCTTCCGAGCTGGAGTTTGGCTACCGTGATTCCATCCTCAAGCAGACCACTGTGGAGGGCTCGCCGCGATACGTGGTGCTGACGGTCGAATTCCAGCTGGCACTGGGCAGGATGAGTGCTCCGATCCGCTACGCCGAGCTGGCCCGCGTCCTCGGAGTTGAGGTGGGCAAACGCGCCTACGCCAACGATGTCCGCCGCGAAGTCCTGAAGCTCAGGGCGTCCAAGGGAATGGTCCTGGACACCGAAGACCGTGACACCTTTTCCACGGGCTCGTTCTTCACCAACCCGATCGTGCCGGCCGAGCAGGCTGCGCAGTTGCCGGAGAACGCGCCCAAGTACCCGGCGGGGAGCGACGGACTGGTGAAGCTTTCCGCGGCTTGGTTGATTGACCAGGCGGGATTCACCAAGGGCTTCGGGCTGGAGGAGTCGAGTGTTTCCGGTGGCCGGGCCTCCCTGTCCACCAAGCACACCCTGGCCATCACCAACCGCGGCTCAGCCCGTGCCGCAGACATGGTGGCGATCGCCCGCGAGGTGCGTGCCGGCGTCGTGGACCGCTTCGGAATCGAGCTCCACCCGGAGCCGCTGCTCATTGGGGTAGAGCTCTAGGGCTTTCCGGAAGGTTGGGCGTCAGCGGACGCGTCGCTCCGCGATGGGCAGAACCTTGTTGAGCAGCAGGAAGGTCAGGCCACAACTGACAGCCCCCAGCAGGAAGATCTGGCTGAAAGCGATGCTCTGCGGCGAGGGGCCGCTCGGGAGGAAAAGCCCGGCGGTTGCGAAGCCCACCAAGCCGAGCATCATGACGATGGAACCCAGCAGGAAACTGCGGACCTGGGCCGCGGCGGCAGGGTAGAACCATGGTTCGGGGGCGTCGTCGTCGCGGTTTGATACAGGCTGGCTCACGGCCGCGGTGCCAATCAGGAGGGCAGCTGCGGCTGTGGCAACGAGTCCCGCCAGCTGGATTCCCTGCATGGAGGGGGACAGGCTTACTCCCGTGCCGACGGCAACGATGAGTCCGGCGCCGAGCCCAATGGCGGTGCAGCACCAACCGGCGGCGGCGAGCCAACGGCTGAGCGGCCGCACCAGAGGGGCAAGATCACCAAAAAGCATGTAGCCATCCTAGGAAACGGTTCTGGAAGGCCGCTGGGAGGCGCGGCAAGGTTCCCTGTGCCCCCGGGCGGCCCATAGGATGAAGCATGCCTGCGAAGCCGCTTTCCTCCAGCACGCTGTCCGTCCGGCCGCAGGTCATGGGCCGTTTACGCCTGGTGAGCCAGGGACTGCTGGGCGGTGGGTTTCCTTCCGTGCCCGATGCTGTCCGCTGGATGACGGCCATGCAGGCGCAGGATCTTGGCCACGCATTGTGGGCCGTGGGACAGCGGGTGCCCGGGACAGCGGCCTCCCACGTCCGGGCCGCCCTGGACGCTGGAACCATCGTCCGTTCGTGGCCCATGCGCGGCACGCTGCACCTGTTGGCGCCGGAAGATCTTCGCTGGATTCTTGCCATCACCCGTCCGCGACTCCTGAAGTCGTTGACCGGCCGGCACCGCGAACTGGCCATCACCCCGGACGACATCAGCCATGCCAGGGATATCGCACTGAAGACCTTGGAGACACTGAAGAACTCCGATGGGACCACCGGAGCCAGCCGTGAACAGCTCTTCGCGGCCTTCGAGGAAGCCGGACAGGTCACCACGGGGCAACGCGGAATCCACCTTCTGGGCAGCCTGTGTCAGGAGGCGTGGCTGGTCCAAGGTCCAATGGCGGGGAGCAACGGCAAGGTGGGCGTCCAGCAACTGTTCGTGCCCTTCGACCAGTGGGTCAAGGAATCCCGTGACCTGGACCGGGAGGAAGGCATCGCCGAGCTGCTGCTGCGCTACATCCGAGGCCATGGACCGGCCACCATCCGCGATTTCGCCTGGTGGAGCCAGGTGCCTCTAACGGAGGCCCGGAAGGCACTGACTGCGGTGCAGGAGCAGATGGTGGAGCTGGCTTTCGACGGTGCCAGCTATTGGCTCTCGCCAGAGACTGCCGCCATGCTCGACGCCGGCGTGCCCGGCTCCCGCTCGTTGCTGGCCCTCCCCGGCTTCGATGAGTACCTGCTCGGGTACCAGGACCGGAACCTGGTGCTGGATCCCGAGCATGCCGAATTGGTGGTCCCGGGCCGGAACGGAGTGTTCAAGCGCATCATTGTCTCCGGAGGCGTGGTGGTGGGGACGTGGGCGCGGACCGGCAACGGGAAGGACGTGGGCGTGGTTCCGGAGCCTTTCCTCGGCGAACTCGGTCCAGCCGCAAGCCGCTCGTTCCAAGCGCAGGGCCGGGCTTTCGCTAAGTTCATGGCAGGCTGAGACGTCGAAAGCCCGCTTCTCCGTCGCTGGGCAGCAACGGAAAAGCGGGCTTGGGACGTGAACGCGAAGAAAGCTTAGAGCTTGCCCGTCACGATGTTCAGCATGCGGCGCAGCGGCTCCGCTGCACCCCACAGGAGCTGGTCGCCCACGGTGAAGGCGCTGATGTATTCCGGGCCCATTTCGAGCTTGCGGATACGGCCCACCGGGATGTCCAGGGTGCCGGAAGCTGCCACCGGGGTCAGGTCCGCCATGGAGGCTTCCTTGGTGTTGGGCACAACCTTGGCCCACTCGTTGTCCTTGGCCAGGAGGTTTTCGATCTCCGTGACGGACAGGTCTTCGCGGAGCTTCAGGGTCAGTGCCTGCGAGTGCGAACGCATGGCGCCGATGCGGACGCAGAGTCCGTCCATGGCAATGTGTTCCTTGCCCGCGGCGCCCTTGGCGGTGCCGAGGATCTTGTTGGTTTCCACACCGGCCTTCCATTCTTCCTTGGACTGCCCGTTGCCGAGGTCGGCGTCGATCCAGGGAATCAGGGAGCCGGCCAGCGGGACGCCGAACTGCGTTGCGTCAACGCCGGTGCGCTGGGTGGCGAGCACCTTGCGGTCGATCTCCAGGATGGCCGACGCGGGGTCATCGAGCTCGCTGCTGACCTCGTTGTTGAGGGTGCCGAACTGGTTGAGGAGTTCGCGCATGTGGCGGGCGCCGCCGCCGGATGCAGCCTGGTACGTCATGGACGTACCCCACTCCACGAGGTTGTTCTTGAACAGGCCGCCCAGGCCCATCAGCATGCAGGAAACCGTACAGTTACCGCCGATGAAGTCCTTCACGCCGCCGGAGAGCCCGGCATCGATGACGTCCCGGTTGATGGGGTCCAGCACGATGATCGAATCGTCGTTCATGCGCAGGGTGGAGGCAGCGTCGATCCACAAGCCGTCCCAGCCACGGTTGCGGAGTTCGCCGTGGACCTGCTTGGTGTAGTCGCCGCCCTGGGCGGTAACAATAATCGGCAGCTTGGCAAGCGTCTCAATATCGAACGCATCCTCGAGCTTGCCGGCCCCATCAGCGAAGGACGGGGCGGCACCTCCTGCGTTCGAGGTGGAGAAAAATACCGGGTTGATGTTGGCGAAGTCGTTCTCTTCCTGCATGCGGTGCATCAGGACGGAGCCGACCATGCCACGCCAACCGACCAGTCCAACGGACGGATTAGCTGCTGTAGTCATTCACCCAGTCTAAACTTTCGGGCCCGCCCGCCGCTGTTGGTTACGTCACCCGCACAACGTACGACGACGGCCCGCACCACAGCGCGCGGTGGCCACAAAAAGCGGGTCTACTGGCCGGCGTCGTGCTCCTGCAGGAGGGCCGTTTTCCGGGCCCGCAGCGCAAAGAAGGCGCCGAAGGCGAAAACCTGCGTGACTACCACGAGCACGATGATCCCCAGGATCTTGTTGCCACCCAAGATCATGGTCAACCCGACGATGGCCGAGAGCAGGGCGAAGAGCGGCAGCAGCATGTAGCCCAGCACGAAGAGGGTTTCGGGTTTCTTGAGCATGCTGTTCCTAGCTTTCCGTCCGGCGCCATGTGGTGAACCGGTATTTCGTGCCATTGTTGGCGGTGAGCCAGCCCTCGGCCGGCGCCATGGTGTCAAACTTCCAGTCGTCGCCCAGTTCCGGAGCGAAGGTATCGCCGTCGAGCCCGGCATCGATGATGGTGATCACCGCAAGGTTGGCGATGCCCATGGACTGTTCGAAGATTTCTCCGCCGCCGATGATCCAGACCTTTTGGCCGCCGGGGGCGAATTGGGATTCCAGCAAGGCGGCGTCGAGTGAGGACACGACAGTGGCGCCTTCGGCCTCGGGAGTTGATGCCCACTCCTGGTTCCGGGTGACCACAATGTTGGTTCGTCCCGGCAGCGGCCGGTACTTGTCCGGGAAGGACTCCCAGGTCTTCCGGCCCATGATCACGGGGTGGCCCGTGGTGAGTTTGCTGAAGTGCTTCAGGTCCTCCGGCAGGTGCCAGGGCATGCTGCCGTCCTTGCCGATCACGCCGGCTTTGGTCTGTGCCCAGATCAGGCCGATGCCGGTCATGGCGGCGGCGGTCTCCTCGGTGAAGATGACGCCCGGAAGCTGTCCCGGATTCCCGGTGGAGGGAGTGCTCATACGGCGATCGGTGCCTTGATGGTGGGGTGGTGCTGGTAGTTGACTACTTCGAAGTCGTCCAGCGTGTAGTCGAAGATAGAGTCCGGCTTCCGCAGGATGTTCAACTGCGGGTATTCGTACGGCTCGCGGCTGAGTTGTTCGGCCACCTGTTCCACGTGGTTGTCGTAGACGTGGACATCGCCGCCGGTCCAGACGAATTCGCCCGGTTCCAGGCCAAGTTGCTGGGCCACCATCCGCGTGAGCAGGGCGTAGGAGGCGATGTTGAACGGGACGCCCAGGAACGTATCCGCCGAGCGCTGGTAAAGCTGGCATGAGAGCTTGCCGTCGGCGACGTAGAACTGGAAGAACGCGTGGCACGGCGGCAGTGCCATGTCCTTGAGCTCCGAGACGTTCCACGCCGAAACGATGTGCCTGCGTGAGTCCGGGTTGGCTTCCAAGCCCTTCATGAGCTCGGAGATCTGGTCGATGTGGCCGCCATCGGGGGTAGGCCAGCTGCGCCACTGCACCCCGTAGACCGGCCCGAGTTCACCCTCGGCGTCTGCCCACTCGTCCCAGATGCTCACGCCCTGGTCCTGCATCCACTTGACGTTCGAATCGCCCCGCAGGAACCACAGGAGCTCGACTGCCACGGACTTGAAGTGGACGCGCTTGGTGGTGATGAGCGGGAAGCTCGTGCCCAGGTCGAAACGCAGCTGGCGCCCGAAGACACTCCGGGTTCCGGTGCCGGTGCGGTCCGATTTGTGCGTGCCATTCGCCATGACGTCACGCAGAAGGTCTTCGTAAGGGGTGGGAATGCTCACGAGTCCAGCTTACTGGCTTGTCGCCAGCGAAGCAGATCAATGAGGGCCGCGTCACCCACGCCGCCGCGGCGGGCCGTTTCAATCAAATGGTCGACGGCGGCCATCACCGCCGCATCGCGCCCGCCCGACCCGTCCGGGGCGGCCGGCGGCCCGACGACGACAGTCCCGTTCCGCCGTCGTGCTTCAATCACGCCGGCCTGCTCAAGTTCGCGGTAGGCGCGAGCCACTGTGCCCACTGCGATGCCGAGGTCTGCCGCGAGGCTGCGGACGGTAGGCAGGCGGCTTCCCGGTTCCAAAACGCCGACGGTGATCAGCGAAGCCAGCTGCCTGCGGATTTGTTCGTACGGTGGGACGGGATCCGTGAGGTCGACCGTGATGCCCGCTGTCATGGTGCCGGCTCAGTGACGCTGCCCCGGCGGGGAATGCCTCGGAACAAACGACGGACGGGCGTAACCACTACCGCAACGGAGGCAGCCAACAAGATGGCACCGACCACCGGGGCGGGGCTCGGGGCCAGACGATCGAACGCCGGATAAAGCGCTCCCCAGGCCTCGACGTTGGTCAGTAGCAGCATCGCAGATTGCGCCAGGAAGTATGCAGCGAGAGTTCGCACAATCCGATACATGCTGATGGCCCGCAGCGCCGCATCGAGACCTTGCTCCCCTGGAGACTCAGGAACACCACGACGACGGCGGACGGCCAGGATCGAGGCGATGCCCACTACTCCCACGCCGAAGGTGAGCAGCAGGTTGGTCGGCCACGATGGCGATGCTGCCACGAGGCCCTGGCCTGCACCGGTCATGACGATGGCAATGGCAAAGATGGCAGCGGAAACAATCGCGAAAGTGAGCAGTCCCCTCGATACTGCTTGCCGCGGCCAGTGCAGGGGTGCTTCCGGGTCCCCGTAGTTGCGGGCCAATAGCAGTTCCCCGACGGCGATGGACAAAAGGACGAGGGAGGCCATGGCGGCCACGAGGATTGCCAGTCCCAAGGTTCCCTCACCTTGCGCGGGTACGAAGCTGTACCAAAACACGATGGTCAGGAGGGGGGCCGCCCCCATGATCCCCATCAAAGCGCCAATGGAGATGCTGAGCTTCGCCGCGCCGTGGGTCCCGGGATCGGCGCGGAGGGCCTTGCCGCTCACGGTATTGCTGCCAGCGACGAGAGAGGGGAGCATCGGTACCCGCCACCACCACATGGCCAGCAGCACGCCCATGTTGATGAAGCCGAGCATGGTGAACCACGAGGATTGCCACACGGCTCCGGGCGCCGGGAGGGCTGCGAAGTTGCCTGCGATGGCGGCAAGGCCCGCCGCGATCGTGGAGACCGTCCTCAGGAGGCGGTTGGTGGCGATGGTTCGCAGGACCCTGTTGTCATCGCTGTCCAGGGTTTCCAGCTGGCGCCGCCGCGCAATGAGCACCAGCACCAGCCACGTCCCGGCTGCCAGGACCGCCAAGGCGCCACCGAGCCATCCGGCGAGTTCCGATCCGGCGATCCTGCCGTCCTGGCCCTGGCCCATGTAGACGGTGGTCCCCTCCGCCGACGGGGCAGCGGGGGTGGGAAGGACGGCAGCGTAGGCAGGCAGCGCCGCGATCGAAGCTACTGCGGCAGCGGCGTAGGCAAAGATCACGAGTGTGGTCCAGGCCAGTTTCCGGGGGAGGAAATCGCGAATCCTGCGGACGGTGAGCTCAGCGTACCTGCGGGGTGCTTTCGGTGCCGGGTAGCTCCATTGGCCCAGGGCGTGGACGAGCAAAACCGCGGCGATCGGCCACGACAATGCCGACAGGAGCGCCTCCGAGGTGAAGGGCGCATTCGACGCTCCGGGATTGGCCGGGATGATGCCTGCGCTCATGGCACCCTGAAGGGAGCTGGCCATCCAGCCGATGATGCCCACCCACAATCCGTGCGATTCCACGGACTTGGAATCAGGGCTGGACCAGACCTGCACCCTGAGGAACAGGTAAACGAGGAGCGCGCCGATGACTGGAGCGAGCAACAGCAGAGGCGGCAGGTAGAAGGACACGGTCAAGACCCCCAAGTCTTCGAATCAATGTGTCAAGTATTTGATACAAAAACCCAAGGGGTCAAACTAGCTCAGTCGTCGAAGGGCCTGACCTGCTCCACGGACACCACTTTCCGTTCGCTGCCGCGGACCACCTGGCACACAATCACTTCGCCCGGGGTCAGGAAGGGATCTGAATCGGGCAGCAGCTTTCGCAGGGACCCGGACATGTGCAGGCCAAGTTGCTTCAGCACGGTTGGCAGGGCCGGACGATGCGTGCACACGGCGATGGGCACCTGCTTGTCGAAGAGGGCCTCCACCGCTGCCGCGGTCTTCTTCGGCGACCTGTCGTGGTTGTGTTCGGTGAGGGCTTCCACCAGTTTCACCTTGGCTCCGCTGGCCTTGGCATAGGGAGCGATGGTGGCGACGCAGCGCACCCACGGGCTGGTCACGATGCGCTGGGGTTTCCATCCCTGCAGGAGGCGCTGCACGGCAACGGCTTGCCGCTGCCCCGTGGCAGCCAAGGGACGGTCTCCTTCGGCCTTGGTCCACGACGATCGCGGCTTGGCCTTGGCATGGCGGATCAATACCAGCGGCCAGGTGTCGAGTTCTCCTTTGACGTGCGCTTTCTCCAGGTACTCGAGTGGCGCTACGTCCGAAGGGTTGCTCAGGAAGGTGGCCGCCCTGTCCGGGCTGCACCACATGACACTGTCCACTTCCTTGCCGTCCGGACGGAGAAGATCTCCATTAACCCGGACAGCCCAATAACGGACAACCTTGAGGCCGGCATTCACGTGGTAGTGGATGGGTGGCAAGGGGATGCCCAGGGTGGCATCCAGCCCAATCTCTTCACGCACTTCCCGGACGGCGCACTCCGGAACCGTCTCGCCGTCGTCGAGCTTTCCTTTGGGCCAGGACCAATCGTCGTAGCGTGGTCGATGGATGAGCAGCACTTCGAGGGCACCTTTGTTGATGCGCCAGGGAATGGCGCCGGCCGCCACGACGGCTACCGGTTCGCCCGGATGGTCCGTCTGGTCGGCCACAGGGGTATCGCTGTTCAACTCTTCCCTTACCGCCGCGCTGCTGCCCGCTGACGCGAACGCGAAGCCAGGAGCCAGGACTGCATGTCCAGCAACGGTTCGCCGTTACCGTCCAGGTGGTGGCGGGTCCAGTGGCCTTGGTTGTCCAGGTGCCAGCTGGCCGTACCGTCGTCCACGTAGCGGCGCATCAGGTCCAGGACCGTGTTCACATCGTCCTTGCTGGCGAGTTGGACCAACGCTTCCACACGCCTGTCGAGGTTGCGGTGCATCATGTCCGCGGAACCGATGTACACCACCGGGTCCCCGCCGTTCGCGAAGGCAAAGACGCGGGAATGTTCGAGGAACCGTCCCAAGATGGAACGGACCGTAATGTTCTCGCTGAGCCCGGGAACGCCGGGCCGCAGCGAGCAGATGCCACGCACCACGACGTCTACCTTCACGCCCGCCTGGGACGCCCGGTAGAGGGAGTCGATGATGGCTTCGTCCACCATGGAGTTGACCTTGATCTGCACCCGGGCAGGTATACCTTTGCGGGCGTTGCGGATCTCCGTCTCGATCCGGTCCACCAGGCCGGAACGTACCGAACGCGGTGCCACGAGGAGCCGCTTGAACGTGGACTTCGGGGCGTAGCCGGAAAGCTGGTTGAAGAGCTTGGAGAGGTCCTCGCCCACCTGCTCATTGGACGTCAGCAGGCCCAGGTCCTCGTAGTAGCGGGCCGTGCGCGGATGGTAGTTGCCCGTCCCGATGTGGCAATAGCGCCGCAGTCCGTCCACTTCCTGGCGGACCACCAGGGACAATTTGCAGTGGGTTTTGAGGCCCACGATGCCGTACACCACGTGTACGCCGGCCTGCTCGAGCTTTCGTGCCCAGGAAATGTTGGCTTGCTCGTCGAAGCGTGCCTTGATCTCCACGAGGGCCAGTACCTGCTTGCCGGCCTCGGCAGCATCGATCAGGGCGTCCACGATCGGGGAGTCGCCTGAGGTCCGGTACAGGGTCTGCTTGATGGCCTGGACCTTGGGGTCGGCAGCAGCCTGCTCAAGGAACGCCTGGACCGAAGTGGAGAACGAGTCGTAGGGGTGGTGCAGCAGGATGTCGCGGCGGCGCATTGCGGCGAACACGTTGGCGGCCTTGGACGTCTCGGATTCGTTCAGGTACCGGGACGTGTGCGGAACGTGCTTGGGGTAGTGCAGGTCCGGGCGGTCGATGCCGCCGATGACCGAGAGGCCCCGGAGGTCCAGCGGAGCCGGGACGGAGTAGACCTCGGATTCGTCCACGCCGAGTTCGCGGACCAGCAGCGCACGGATGTTCGGGTTGATGTCCGTGGTGACTTCAAGGCGCACGGGCGGGCCGAAACGGCGGCGCAGGAGTTCCTTCTCCAGTGCCTGCAGCAGGTTCTCGGCGTCGTCTTCTTCCACCTCGACGTCTTCGTTGCGGGTGACGCGGAAGGTGTGGTGCTCCAGGACCTCCATGCCGGGGAAGAGCTTGTCCAGGTGGACGGCAATGAGTTCTTCAAGGGCGATGAAGCGGGCCACGCGGCCGGGAACTGCACCGGCGCGGGGTCCGTCCACCGAGATGAGCCGCGGGAGCTGGTCCGGAACCTTCACACGCGCAAAGAGTTCCTTTTCGCTCACCGGGTTGCTCACGATCACGGCCAGGTTCAAGGACAGGCCCGAGATGTACGGGAAGGGGTGTGCCGGATCCACAGCCAGGGGTGTGAGGATGGGGAACACCTTTTCCTGGAACATGAGGCTAAGGCGGTGCCGGGCCTCTTCGTCGAGCTCGTTCCAGTGCATGATGTGGATGTGCTCGTAGGCGAGGGCAGGGCGGATCTGCTCGGCGAAGACGCGGGCGTGGCGTTCCTGGAGCTTGTGGGCTTCCTCGCCGATCTGTTCAAGAACCTCTATGGGGCTGAGCCCGGCAGGGGAGGGGACGGCCAGGCCCGTGGCGATGCGGCGCTTGAGGCCGGCCACGCGGACCATGAAGAACTCGTCCAGGTTGGAGGCAAAGATGGAAAGGAAGTTGACCCGCTCCAACAGGAAGAGGTCCGGATCTTCGGCGAGTTCCAGGACGCGCGAGTTGAACGCCAGCCAGCTGAGTTCGCGGTCGAGGAACCGGTCCGGCGAAATGTCGCCTTCGGGCTCCAGGCTCGGGGCGAACTCCGGAATGTCAATGCGATCCTGGGTGGCCCGTGCGGCGGGCACTTCCGATGAGCCGAAGCGCGCGGGCAGCGTGGCGCCCTTTGAGGTGGATCCGGCGGTGCCGACGGGGTCCGGCTGCATGGGTTTCTCCTAAGCTCAGGACTGGGGTTTCCTCCCACATTACAAGCAATTGGGCGGCTCGAATCGATGATGTCCAGCCCTTTCCGGCAGATGGACGCTCGTGGTTAATTTTTGGTTAACGGTCCATACAAAACGTCCGTGTCCCAACGGACGAAGCCCAGTTTTTGGTATAGGGCCACGGCGGCTTCATTGTCCGCGTCCACGTACAGCATGACCGCGTGGAGGTCCTGGTCCTGGAGGTGCCGGATGCCCGCCACAGTGAGTGCCTTACCAAGCCCAAGCCCCTGTGCTTCCGGCGTGACACCCACGACGTAGACCTCACCGATCGCCGGGTGGGCTCCCTGCCGTGGATGAACTTTGGTCCAGTGGTAACCCAGGAGTTCCCCGCCGGCGTTTACGGCGAGAAGGAAGCCCTCGGGGTCGAACCAGTCCTCGGCCTCGCGTGCCTGCACATCTGCCAGCGTCATGGAGCCCTGCTCCGGATGGTGCGCGAAAGCGGCGCGGTTGGCAGCCAGCCAGGCTTGCTCATCCTGACCCGGCACGAACGCGCGCAGCGAAACATCCGGCGGCAGGACGACGTCGGGCAGTGCTGCGGTGGAGGACATCAGCCGCATCTTCCGCAGCTCCCGGACCGGGCCGTAACCGAAGCGCGCGGCCAGTTCGGCGGCTGCCTCGTGGTTGCCGTGGGACCACGCCGTCAGGCCTGCGAAGCCGCGCTTTTCCCGGAGTGCCGCCAGGAGGCGGCCCGCTACGCCCTGGTTCCGGTAACTGGGGTGCACGGCCAGTTCCAGGACGCCGCTCCCGTCGGGCGCTTCAACGACGACGGCGATGCCGGCGAGGTCGTCCGCGGTGGACGGATCCGAATCTTCATCGGGTGCATAGAGTGCCAAGGAAAGGAGGGCATGTCCGCCGCCGTCCGCGCCGCGCAAGGTGACCAGCGTCTGCTCCGAGAGCGGGGGATTCCCGTCCGACTCGCCGGCAGCAGCCGCGAGCGTGCTGAAGTCCTTGAAGAGTCCGGGGTCAAGTGCGCCGGTGACGTGCAGTACGGGCCAGTTCTCGGGGTGCGCGTGACTCATGATGCAAGGCTATACGCCCGGGGCAAGCCCCGCGATTTGGCATGCCCGGCCAACAGGGGTAGTCTCGTTATCTCGTTCGGCTTCCCGAAGCCGGGCACGAGGGGGATCCACCAGTGGGGTGGCTTCGATACGTTCGACCCGTATGTCCTCCACAACACGGAAAAGGGCCGGGAATCACAGTGATTCCCGGCCCTTTTTGCTGTGGTGTCAGGCTTCGGACAATTCGTCATCCGGAAGCCGGACCAGCGTCAGGCGGTAGCCTACGTTGCGGACGGTGCTGATGAGGTTCTCGTGGTCGACGCCGAGCTTGGCGCGCAGGCGGCGGATGTGGACATCCACGGTGCGGGTGCCGCCGTAGTAGTCGTAGCCCCACACCTCGGTGAGCAACTGCTGGCGCGTGAAAACGCGGCCGGGGTGCTGGGCCAGGTACTTCAGGAGCTCGAACTCCTTGAAAGTAAGGTTCAGCGGCTGCCCGGCTACGCGGGCTGTGTAGCTGGCCTCGTCAATAACGACGCCGGCTGCCCGGATTTCGGTCTGCGTTTCCTCTTCGCCCGGCGTGGCGCGGGCCATGGCCAGGCGGATGCGGGCCTCCACCTCTGCGGGGCCGGCGGAATCCAGCACGATGTCGTCTACGGACCAGGCCGAGGAGACGGCAGCCATGCCGCCCTCGGTCAGGATCAGCATGAGGGGTGCGCTGAGGCCGGTGGCCTTGAGCAGTTGCGTCAGGGAACGCGCCCCTACCAGGTCCTTCCGGGCATCGAGGAAGACGATGTCCGTAGGGTCGGTTTCAAGCAGGGCTGTGGGTTCTGCCGGGAGGATGTGCACACGGTGGTTGAGCAACTCCAAGGCAGGCAGGATGTCCACCGAAGATCCGGTGCTGTTCGTCAGGAGCAGGATGTGCGACATAGTTCCTCCAATGGGCTGTCCGCGCATCATCGGGCGTCGAAACCGGAGTTTCACCGGCCGGTCACGGCGAACTGGGATCACCCTTGCCGTTGTAACGGGATCGAGGCGATGACAGTGCACTGTTGATGTCCGAGTATACCCACCAGGGCCCGTGCAGTCAGGGATTCGTGACGGTCCGGCACCGGAATTACGACATATCGGGCCGCCATGAGGCAGGATTGACGAGAGGTCGTTAGGCGCATCGAATTGAGGATCGGGCACACAGTGAAGTCTTGGAGCATTGGGGTATTCGGACTTGTGGCGCTCGCAGCCATCGTGTCCAGCACCTTCGTTTCCCGGGAGGCCATGGTGGGCGTGGGAATCGTTGCCTCCGCCGCCGTGGGAATCGGCTGGCCCCACTTCCTTGCCGTCCCCGCCAAGAAAACCCTGGCTTCGGTCATCGCGTTGGCCGGCGCCGGTTCGGCCGTGACTGCCGCCTATATGCCCGCGCCGGGATTCCTGGACGGCACCCCTGCCTTCATCGCCGTGGGCGTGATGGCCGTCTTTATCATCCAGTTGATCCGGGGAACCGGGCAGGCGCAACGGCTTGAATCAACCCTGGGTTGCTGCGCCGGCGTGCTGCTCAACTGCCTCGGTGCGGGCTGGATCGCCGGTGCGCGGTTCAACGGCGTCAAGGAGATGGTCCTCGTGGCCGGACTCAGCGCAGCCGTGGCACTCCTGGTGGGCGTCATCCGCTGGCCGGACCGGATCGTCGCACCCCTGGGCGTCGTCATGGCCGGGCTCATGGCGCCGCTGGCCGGGTTGGTTTTCTCCGACATCGCGGTCCTCCCTGCGGCCCTGGTTGGCGTTGTCGTGGGCTCGGTCCTGGTGTGCTTCCGCCGCATGACCACCCTGCGGCGCGGTCGCCTCAATCTTCCTGCGGCACTGGGCATGGGTGTTGCACCCGTCTGGGCTGTGGGGGCGCTGGCTTACTTCATAGACAAACTACTCATCTACTAACGGTTAGGATGGCATCATGTCTGTTCTCGCATTTGAAATCTTCTTCCTGGTCCTCCTTGGCCTCGCCAGCATCTCCATGGCCTGGTTCGCCGGCTTTGTTGTGTACCGCCTTTTCAAGGGCCAGAAGTAATCACCCCCTTCACGCCCTTCAACAGAGGTAGTGGTTGTGCCTATTGAGATCCCAACGGACCTGACCCCTGAACTCGTCCCCCTTTCCTGGCTCATTGGCGAGTGGGAAGGCCGCGGCCGGCTCGGCAGCGGCGACGAGGACTCGGAGCACTTCGTCCAGCATGTTTCCTTCACCCACAATGGCCTGCCCTACCTGCAGTACCGGGCCGAGAGCTGGATCAGTGACGACGCCGGCACAAAGTTGCGCCCGCTGACCGTCGAGACCGGATTCTGGGCGCTGGAACGGGAACTCCAAGAGGGCGATGGCGGCCCCGGACTGGTTCCTGCGGACATCGTTCCCGTACTCAAGACGGCAGACGACGTGGAAGAGCGCCGGAACAAGGACGGCGGCTTCGACCTCTCCGTTTCGATCTCCCACCCGGGTGGCATCACGGAGCTGTACTACGGCCAGATCAAAGGGCCCCAGATCCAGCTCAGCACCGACATGGTGATGCGGGGCAGCCACTCCAAGGAGTACACGGCGGCAACCCGTATCTTCGGCCTGGTGGATGGCAACCTGCTGTGGCGGTGGGATGTAGCCGCCAACGGCAAGTCACTTGAAGCCCACGCTTCGGCGTTCCTCCATAAAGCCTCCTGAGGCACCGGCCTGACGGCCGCCCAATCCGCGGCGAGGCCTCACTGAACGTTCCATAAAGCAACCAGCAAAAGGAGCAGCAAGTGACAGACAACCTCAAGCCCGGGGGCTACGAGGGCCTTAAGGCCGTGTTCTTTAACGGAACCTTGAAGCCCTCGCCGCAGCTCAGCAACACCGACGGCCTGATCCGCATCAGCCGGGACATCATGGAGAAGCAGGGCGTCTCCACCCGGCTGTTCAGGACCGTGGACCATGACATCGCCAGTGGCGTCTATCCGGACATGCGGGAGCACGGCTGGAAGAGCGACGAATGGCCGGAGATCTACCCTTCGGTGCAGGAAGCGGACATCGTGGTGGTGGCCGGCCCCATCTGGCTGGGCGACAACTCCTCCCAGACGAAAAAGCTGATCGAGCGCCTGTACGCCCACTCGGGCCAGCTCAACAGCAAGGGCCAGTGGGCTTTCTATCCAAAAGTCGGCGGCTGCCTGATCACCGGTAACGAGGACGGCATCAAGCACTGTTCCATGAACGTGCTTTACAGCCTCCAGCACGTCGGCTTCACCATCCCGCCGCAGGCCGATGCCGGCTGGATCGGTCCCGTGGGCCCCGGTCCCAGCTACCTGGACGAAGGTTCGGGCGGCCCGGAGAGTGATTTTACTAACAGGAACACCACCTTCATGACGTGGAACCTGCTGCACCTGGCCAAGCTCCTGCGCGACGCCGGTGGCATTCCCTCCTACGGGAACCTGCCGGATGAATGGAAAGCCGGAACGCGCTTCGATTTCGAAAACCCCGAGTACCGCTGAGGAACCGTACCCCTCAGGGAATATGCCCGAACACCAAGGACTTCTACTACATATGACTTACAAGAGCCCTCTGTTGTCGCGCCCTGGCGCAGTCGAGGACACCGGCCTCGATGCCGGCGTCGCGGCCCACTACGGCGAGCCGCTGCGCGAGCAACGCGCCCTCGCAACCGGTACCGCCGTCGTCGATCTGTCCAACCGCGGCGTGGTGACGGTGGCCGGACCTGACCGGCTCAGCTGGCTCAACACCCTGTCGTCGCAGCAGCTCACCAACCTCCAGCCGAAGGTGGCCAGCGAACTGCTGCTGCTCAGCGTCCAGGGCCGCATCGAATTCGATGCGCGGGTTATCGACGACGGCGGCACCACCTGGCTGATCGTCGAGGCAGCGGAAGCCCAACCCCTTGCGGAATGGCTGAACAAGATGAAGTTCATGCTGCGCGTGGAGATCGCCGACGTTTCTGCGGACTGGGCCGTGGTTGGCTCCACCAGGCCGGTGGAGCAACTCGCCGACCGCCTGGTGTGGGAAGACCCGTGGCCGCATGTGGGTCCGGGTGGTTACTCCTACAGCTTGGTTCCCGAAGAATCGCATCCGGGGTTGGAACGTCCCTGGTTCGAGTACCTCGTGCCGGTTTCCGGGCTTGAAGCTGCGGTCGAGGGCCTGCCCTTGGCTGGTGCCATGGCGGCCGACGCCCTCCGCATCGCCGCCTGGCGTCCCCGTTTGGGTGCCGAAACGGACGACAAGACCATTCCCCACGAACTCGACCTGATCCGTACGTCCGTGCACCTGAACAAGGGTTGCTACAAGGGCCAGGAAACCATTGCCCGCGTCCACAACCTAGGCCATCCGCCGCGGCGGTTGGTCTTCCTCCAACTGGACGGTTCGCAGCACACCCTCCCCGCCGCTGGCAGCGTCGTATTTGCCGGGGAACGCAAGGTGGGTACTCTGACATCTGTGGCGCAGCACTTCGAGATGGGCCCGGTGGCTTTGGCTGTCATCAAGCGTTCGGTGTCTGCCGAAGATACGTTGACGGTGATGGACGGCGATGAGCCGTACGTCGCAGCCCAGGAAGTGATCGTCGCCCCCGACGCCGGCCAGGTGGTCGGGCGCCAGACCGGATTCCTGAAGGGACCCCACCGATGACCCAGCCCACCACGCCGGAGGCGGCGGACGCCCAGCCTTCGAACCAGGCCGACGACGAAACGTTGGCTTTGGCGCACGCGCTCTTTGACGCCGCCCGGGAAGGCAACTCCGAACTCTTGCGGGGTTACCTCGGCGCCGGTGCTCCCGCAATGCTGACCAACGCGGCGGGGGATTCGTTGCTCATGCTGGCGGCTTACCATGGCCACGAGGAAACCGTTCAGATCCTGGTGCATCACGGCGCCGACGTGAATGCGGCCAACGACCGTGGGCAGACTCCACTCGCCGGGGCGGTTTTCAAGGGCTACGCAGGCGTAGCCAGGGTCCTGGTGGACGCTGGCGCGGATCCCGACGCCGGAACGCCCAGTGCCCGGGACGCAGCGAAGATGTTCGCGCGCACCGAGATCCTGGATTTGTTGGGCTAGCCGCAAGGCCGTTCAAGAGAACCCTGTTGCCTGTGGCAACAGGGTTTTCTTGCGTCTGACTATTCCACGTGGAATAGTTGTAGTGGAATATTTGCTGTGGAAGGGGTTTTGCCGTGCCAAAAGCCGCTGACCTGACGCCCCTGGGTGTCGCCGCGCTGGCGCTGCTGGCCGAAGGACCCATGCACCCTTACGAGATGTACCAGGTCCTGATGGCACGCCATGAGGACCGCCTGGTCAAGGTCCGTCCCGGAACGCTTTACCACGCCGTCGGACGCCTGGCTGAGAACGGTCTGGTGGAAGCTGCCGGTACCGAACGCGAAGGGAACCGGCCGGAGCGCACTACATACCGGATCACGTCCGCCGGCCATGAAGCCCTGGATACGCGGCTGCAGGACATGCTGGCGACTCCCATCAATGAATACCCCACCTTTCCCCACGCCATCGCGGAGGCCCACCACCTCCCGGCGGAGGTGGTGGCCGAACTGCTCGAGGGGCGGCTGGCGGCCCTCGGTGCCGATCTCGACTTCCTCCAGCAGGCCGAGGTGGCTGTGACGGCCAAGGGCCTCGAACGCAAATATTGGATAGACGTCACCTATCAACAAGCCATGCTTCGAACAGAGATCTCGTGGATCCGCGAGCTCCTTGCGGAGTTGCGCAGCGGTCAGCTGCCCTGGGACAACCCCCAGCCAACTCCGTCCGCACTTTCCACCAAGCCAAAGGAATCCCTTGGAAAACGTAGCTAAGCCGTGGCCGGCCCTCTGGTCACTCGTGGTTGGCTTCTTCATGATCCTGATCGACACCACCATTGTGTCGGTCGCCAATCCACGGATCATGGAAGGCCTTAACACCGATATCAACGCCGTGATCTGGGTAACCAGCGCGTACCTCCTGGCCTACGCGGTGCCCCTGCTGATCACCGGCAGGCTTGGTGACCGCTTCGGTCCCAAGAACCTGTACCTCATTGGCCTGGTGGTGTTCACCCTGGCCTCTCTGTGGTGCGGACTCTCCGGAGACGTCGTCATGCTCATCGCCGCACGGGCCGTCCAAGGCCTGGGTGCGGCCATGATGACGCCCCAAACCATGGCCGTCATCACCCGCATCTTCCCGCCGGACCGCCGCGGTGCAGCCATGGGCCTGTGGGGCGCCACTGCCGGCATGGCCGTGCTCGTCGGCCCGATCCTGGGAGGCGTCCTGGTGGACGGACTGGGCTGGGAGTGGATCTTCTTCGTCAACGTTCCCATCGGCATCGTGGCCTTCATTCTGGTCACCCGCTTCGTGCCCAAGCTGACCACCCACAGCCACTCCTTCGACATCCTCGGTGTGGTGCTCTCGGCCCTTGGCATGTTCCTGCTGGTCTTTGGTATCCAGGAGGGCCAGACCTACAAGTGGGGAGTGGTCAACGGCTTCATCACGGTGTGGGGACTCATCATCGCCGGCATCGTCGTTTTGGCTGTGTTCATAGCCTGGCAGTGGTGGCTCGAACGCCGCGGTGGTGAGCCGCTCCTGCCGCTTGGCTTGTTCAAGGACCGCAACTTCTCCCTGGGCAACTCCACCATCATGGCCGTGGGCTTCACGGTCACCGCGTTCCCGCTTCCCACGATCTTCTACTACCAGGTGGTCCGTGGACTGACGCCCACCCAGTCAGCCCTGCTGATGATCCCCATGGCCGTGATCTCCGGCGGCCTGGCCCCGTTCGTTGGAAAGCTGATCGACCGCGCCAACCCCCGCTGGTTCGCTGCGTTCGGATTGCTCTGCCTGTCCGGTGCACTCTTCTGGACAGCATCGCTCCTTGGGCCGGACACTCCCATCTGGATGTTCCTCCTGCCCAGCGCCCTCCAGGGTGTGGCCAACGCCTTCATCTGGGGTCCCGTGTCCAACGCCACCACCAGGAACCTGGCGCCCCGCCAGGCCGGCGCAGGATCCGGCGTGTTCAACACCACCCGGCAAATCGGCGCAGTGCTGGGTTCAGCAGCCATCGCCGCCCTGATCCAGTCCCGGCTTGCCGCGGAACTTTCCGCTGCGCCGGCAGGAGCCCCGGTGGGTGAAGCGTCCATGACCGGCGTGCTCCCGGAATTCCTGCACGCAGGTTTCTCGACGGCCATGAGCCAGTCCATCCTGCTGCCCGCGTTCGCGATCCTGATAGGTGCGATGATCGCGCTGTTCTTCGCCAAGCCAAAGTCGGTGGAAAGCTGGGGCGCCAAACCAGCGGAGGCGGCCGCTCCTGCGCAGGATCCCGCGGCGCAGGACGCCCGCCACTAGCCGGTTTACAGGCTTGGCGGCCAAGAAGAGAGTGTGCACCGCGGTTGCCCCCGTCAAAGGGGCAGCAGTGGTGCACACTTTTTGCTTCGCGGGGTTGGCACTAACCGAGCAGCACTCCCGCGTGAAGCCCTCCGGTGGCAAAACCGAGGCTGCGGGCCATGGCCAAGGCTCCGGTATTGCTGACGTCGGCCGTCCACTGAAGGGTGAGGCCGGAGGCCAAGGCCTCGTGCGCGGCGATGGAGGCGGCAAGCTTTCCCACGCCCCGGCGGCGCCATGCGGGAGCCACCAGCACACCCATATCCGCCAGCAGGCCTTCCCACTCCGCGTAGGCGCCGCAGGCTACCGGCGAGGCTTGCTCGTCTTCGGGGTGCATGATCGTGAAACGGTGTTCCAGCGACTGGAGGCCAACCTCGTTGACGTCATCGGGAGGGCACAGGCTCTCCAGGGCGATCGCTTCGGGATTTCCCCGGGATACCGTCAGGTCTTCGGACGGTTGGTTCAAAGGAAGGTCATCGGCGAAGAACAACGCCGATGATCCCAGTCCGTGACCGCCGTGCGTCCGGGTGAGGGTCAGCAGCGTGACGTGCTGTGCCAGTTCGGCATCGGGTATGTCCGCTGCCGCCTCAAGGGCCCAAGGGGGACCCACCAGCGCTGACACGCCGAACAGGCGGAGGAACTGGACGGCGCGGGCTGACTCATCGACCAGCGTGATCCGATCGCGCGGGCCCGCCGGGGATAAGGCGAGCCGGTCCGCGGCGGTGGCGAAAGCAGCGTCGTCGAGCCCTAAACGGCGAGCCCACGCCAGCTGGATAATGGCAGCGGACGTGGGCTCGAGAGTCATGGATTCAGACTAGCCGAACAACACACTCGCTTCGTCGTAGCGGTGCTGCGGCACGGTCTTGAGCTTGCCCAAGGCCTCTTCGAAGCCAACGTGGGAGATGTCCGTGCCCTTCAGGGCAACCATGGTGCCCCAGCGTCCGTCCACGACGGAGTCGATCGCGGCCATGCCAAGGCGGGTTGCCAGGACACGGTCGTAGGCGGTGGGGACGCCGCCGCGCTGGATGTGGCCCAGGATGGTGGCGCGGGTTTCGATCCCGGTGCGGGCCTCGATTTCCGGGGCGAGCTGGTCGGCGATGCCGCCCAGGCGGGGACGGCCAAAGGTGTCCAGGCCACGCTCGGAGTGCGGGGATTCCATGTGGTCCGGCACGAAGCCTTCGGCCACCACAACCAGGGGCGCACGGCCACGGTCATGGGCTTCCTGGACCCATTCGGCGATCTGTTCGATGCTGACCTTCTGCTCGGGGATCAGGATGGCGTGTGCGCCGGAGGCCATGCCGGAGTGCAGGGCGATCCAGCCTACGTGCCGGCCCATGACCTCGGCGATCATGCAGCGGTGGTGGGACTCGCCGGTGGTGCGGAGACGGTCGATGGCCTCGGTGGCGATTTCGACGGCGGTATCGAAGCCGAAGGTGTAATCGGTGGCGTCGAGGTCGTTGTCCACGGTCTTGGGGACGCCGACGATCTTCAGTCCGGCGTCGGTCAGCCGCTTGGCCGCGGCGAGGGTGCCTTCACCACCGATCGCGATGATCGCGTCGATGCCCAGGCGTTCCATATGCTCTTTGATGACCTCGGGTCCGCCGCCGTTTTCGAAGGGGTTGGTGCGCGAAGTTCCCAGGATGGTGCCGCCCTGCTTGGCGATGCCGCGGACCATGGTGCGGGGGATGTCGATGACATCACCTTCAACTACGCCGCGCCAGCCGTCGCGGAAGCCTACGAACTCCTGGCCATGGATGGCGATGCCCTTCAGGACTGCACCCCGGATCACTGCGTTGAGGCCGGGGCAGTCGCCACCGCTGGTAAGAATGCCAATTTTCATGTTTGCTCACTCATGGCTTGGAGGAATACGTGCCGAGCGCCACGCTGAGCTCCCCACGATTCTAGACGTGCATGTGGGGTGGGACACAAATGGTTACTTTTCACCCCGGGCGTGCGGTATTGGAAACCTGCCCACAACATGCGAACGCCCTGCGTCCCGTGAAGTCTCCACGGGAGGCAGGGCGTCTTTCAACCGAAGACCCGGATATCAGCGCGAACGCCGGCTGATGAACGATTCCAAGGGGATCTTGTTTCCCTGGTCCGGAAGGATGAGCCAAGCAAGGACGTAGAACACGATGGCCGGTCCCGGCAGGAGGCAGAAGAGCAGGAAAGCCACCCGGACATAGGCCACATCGACCTTGAGTTTGGCCGCGATGCCTCCGCAGACGCCACCCAACCAGCGTTGCGGTCCGCGCTTCAGGCCGAAGCCCCTGACGATGCTGAAGAACTTGTCCATGGCTACACCCTTCCTTGTTGGGAGCTCTTTGTCACTCGCTTGGAGCCCCGGCTGGCTGCCAGGAGGCCGCCGACCACCAGGGCTGCGCCGGCGCCGATCATGAGGCCGATCAGCACGTAGGTTCCATTCAGCACCACCCAGCCCAGGGTGGAGACGAGCAAAAGTGCTGACAGTGCGATGACCACCAGGCCCCACACCACGGTGCCGATCCGCGCCTGCCGGGGTTCGTCGTCGTCCGCTTCCCGGTCCATTTTGTACGTGGGCTCCAGGTGCGGTGTCAGGGGGATCTGCTGCAGGCGGGGCGATGGGATGGGCTCCGTGGGACGGGTCTCCCGGGGAAGGGGCGCCGTGTGTGCTTCGGCCTTGGAATCGTGGGTTCCGTTCGGCTCATTCGTGCTCATGTCAGTTTCCTTCCTGGATGGTCACGTTGCTGAAGGTGCCATCGATCTTCACCACGAGGTTGGCTCCTGGTTTGTCCGTGTTGTACAGCGTCCGGTCGTCCTGCAGCCTGCCGCCGCGGTCCGTGCCGCGCTCGTTCAGGTTGCCGAAGGTCATGTCCGCCTGGACTTCCACCGGCACGTTGTCCGGGATGACCACGGTGACGTTGCTGGCGGTCGCGTCCACCGGGATGGTGACCGGTGTGGTCAGCGGCGGGGTCAGGTTCAGGTCCGTGAGATCCACGGTTCCGCTGGCCCCCGTAACGTTGAATCCCGAGCGGGCCTGTTCGATGCTGGCCGGTGCCCAATTGACGTCATGGAACGTGAAGCGGTCACCGTTGCGGGGGATCACGTTGAAGATGCCGCCGATCACCAGCGCAACGATCGCCAGGAAGCCCATGAAACCGGAGGTGCGTCCTCGAAGACCCGCCACCAGGATGCCAAGGCCCAGGACAGCAGCGCCCACAGCCCAAACCACGGCGTTGGCAGCATTGCCCAGGTCGATCACGTTGCCGGCGTCGAGGGCCTTCAGGGTGCCACCGGCCAAGAGCGCGGTTCCGGCGGTGACGGCCACAATGGCAGCCCCCGGACCCTTGCGCTTGGGCCGGGCCGGCTTGGGCTCGCCACCCTGCGGCGGGGTGGGGCCGTAAGGCGGCCGCGGACCCGAGGGGTTATACGGACCTGTCGGGTTGTAGGGTCCTGCCGGATGGTACGGACCGGCGGGGTTGGCTGATCCTGCCGGGGCCTGGGAGGTGCCGGGTGCACCTGGCTTGCCTGACCCCGCCCCATACACGGGGACGCCGGTGTTGGCGCCCGCCGGGCGGGTCACCGTGGGGGCGGAGCCGGCGCTGCCATAGGCCGTAGCGGAGGGGACCGAGGCGCCGAAGTCTTGCCGGTTCACGGGCTGCGTCGCTTTCTGGTTCTTGTTGCGTTGCACGAGGTAGTAGACCAAATAGGCAACGGCGCCTATCCAGAAGAGGGTCCAGAACAAGCCGGGAAGTCCGTTCCAGCCCCAGCCCCAGAAACCGCGGCCCAGGCTCGGCAGGCCGATGAACGTGGTGATCAGCGCACCGGTCATGCCCCCTGACCAGCGTCCTGCGCCGGCTTCCTGCACATGGATGCGGCCATCGGGTTCGGGAAGGAGTGCCCACGCCAGGCCGTATAGGAGAACGCCGACGCCGGCGAACAAGGCCAGGACAATGAAGATCCCGCGGACAATGAGCGGATCGATGCCGAAGCGGTGGGCAATGCCGCTCGCGACGCCGCCAACCCAGCGGTCCGGTCCACGGCGGATGCCCTGGTTGCGGATCCAATCGAAGAAGTTCTGCTGTGGAGCGGCGGGACCGCTGCCCGGCGTCCAGGACCGTCCGGAGTGACCTTCGGATTCGCCGCTGGGTGTGCCGGCAGGTGCACCGGTCGTGGCGTCGGGACCCGGGGAGCCCGCGTTGGCGGGGCGGCCGGATTCCTCGGGGTTCATGCTGTTCGCGTTCATACTTCGATCCTGCCGCTGGTGCCTGCCTGGCCTCTACTGGGGGATACCCTGAATGATCCCTGAGGGACCCCCGAACAAGGCTCGTTTCCGGTCCGGGCAACCCTGATCCGTGTTTGGATGGGTACATGAGCACTGCCGTACAACGCCCGCCGCTGGTCCGCAGCAGCGACCGCATGATCGCGGGCGTCTGCAGCGGACTCGCCGCGCATTTGGGCTGGCCGGTCAAGTACGTCCGGGTGGGCATGGTCCTGGCCTGTTTCGCCGGCGGAGCGGGCCTGGCCTTCTACGCCTGGTTGTGGACCATGGTTCCCACCGCTGATGAGAACGCACGCCGCAATGCCAAGCGGCCGGCGTCGCCCATTGCTCCTGCGGTGAGCCAGCCGCCGTCGGCGTCCGCAGCAGAAGCAAGGTACGACGCCGGTCCGTCGCCTGCCGCTTTTGGCGCACCGCCGGAGTCTCCGGCTTTTGGGACAGCGACGGCATCCTCACCGTTCGGCGCGCCATCCGGAACCGCTGCGTATGTGGCGGCTCCGGGAACTCCGGAAGAACCCGTCGCCGGTGCAGCCGGGTGGCTCAGGCCGGCGGACGGCAGTGCACCTTGGTTTACGTTCCGACGCATCCAGTACGGGAAGGAGATCCTGCTGGGCGCGGGGCTGCTTCTGGTGGCTGCCATCCTGGTGGCCCGGCAATTCGGCGTGGACCTTCCCCTGGGAACGCTCATCCCTGCCGCGGCGATCCTGGGCGGCGCAGCCATAGCGTGGATGCAGCTCGACGAAACACGCAGGGCCGGCCTGGTGGACAAGACCAAAGCAGACCAGGCCGGGGGCTGGGTCCGCCTGGCGGCAGGCCTGGCCCTGGTGGTGGCCGGTGTCCTCGTGATGGTTTCCGGCTCGGGGTCCTGGGAGCAAACATGGCTGGCCCTCCTTGCTTCGGTGGCCGTGCTGGGCGGTGTGGCCTTGGTGCTGCTCCCTTGGGGCCTGAAGTTCTGGAAGGACCTGGAAACCGAGCGCGCCGGGCGCGTGCGCGAAACCGAGCGCGCGGAGATCGCTGCCCACCTGCACGACTCCGTCCTGCAGACCCTCGCGCTGATCCAGCGGCGGGCCGGCTCCGAGCAGGATGTGGTCCGCCTGGCGAGGGCCCAGGAACGTGAACTGCGTTCGTGGCTCTTCAGCGATTCCACCAAGGAATCCGGGCTCCTGGCCGAGCGGATCAAGGCCGTCGCGGCCGAAGTGGAGGACGCCCACGGCCATGCCGTGGAAGTGGTGAGCGTTGGTGACACGGAGATGACCGACAGGCATGAGGCCCTTGTCCAGGCCGCCAGGGAGGCGATGCTGAATGCGGCGCGCCACGGCGGCGGTACGGTTTCGGTCTATCTGGAAAGCACGGCCGGTGGTACGGAAGTCTTCGTCAAGGACCGTGGTCCCGGATTCGACCCCGACGCCGTGCCGGATGACCGGATGGGCGTCAAGGAATCCATTATTGGCCGCATGAAACGCCACGGCGGCACCGCGAAGATCATCAGCAGTGCCGACGGCACGGAGGTCCGCCTGGCGCTGCCCGCGGCCACCGCCGAGAACGGCGATTCACGGAACGGAGAGACCAAGCCATGAACAATACCCTCCAGGACGGCACCGGGCGGAGCGTACGCGTGGTGATCGTGGACGACCACACCATTTTCCGGTCCGGGTTGAAGGCCGATCTCGACCAGAGGATGCACGTGGTGGGCGAGGCCGGCACCGTGGAACAGGCCATCGCCGTGATAGCAGAGACCCGGCCCGAGGTGGTCCTTCTCGATGTCCACCTTCCCGGTGGACTGGGCGGCGGCGGCCGCGAAGTCATCGCGGGTTCCGCTGCCTTGCTGGGCTCCACGAGCTTCCTGGCGCTCAGCGTGTCCGACGCTGCCGAGGACGTCGTGGCCGTGATCCGTGCCGGTGCGCGAGGCTACGTCACCAAGACCATCTCCGGTGCCGAGATTTCGGATGCCGTGATCCGCGTGGCCGATGGTGACGCCGTCTTCTCGCCCCGGCTCGCGGGGTTTGTCCTGGACGCGTTCGGGACGGCCCCGGCGGACATCGCGGACGATGAGCTGGACAAGCTGTCCGCCCGCGAACTGGAAGTCATGCGCCTGATCGCCCGGGGCTACAGCTACAAGGAAGTGGCCAAGGAACTGTTCATTTCCATCAAGACCGTGGAGACGCACGTCTCCGCGGTACTCCGGAAACTCCAGCTCTCCAGCCGCCACGAGCTCACCAAGTGGGCAGCCGAACGCCGCCTCCTCTAACCCCGCCCACCCCACCCCCCACCCCCCCCCACGCACCCCCGGACGCTCTCTCACCTAACGCCCCCTTTTTCGGCAACCCTCTCTCACCGAATCCCGCTTAAACAGAAACGCTCTTCCACCAAACGAGGTGGAAGAGCGTTTCGGTGAAGTTTCGCTACTTGGCCTTGCCCAGGAATTCCTGGATGCGCCGCACACCTTCGGCGAGGTCGTCGTCGCCCAGCGCGTAGGAGAGGCGGACGTAGCCGGACGGACCGAAGGCCTCGCCGGGGACCACAGCGACCTCAACCTCGTCCAGGATGAGCGCGGCAAGCTCTGCCGACGTCGTCGGACGGGCGGTACCGTTGGAGGTTTCGAATTCCTTGCCCAGCAGCCCGCGGACGTCCGCGTACACGTAGAAGGCGCCTGTCGGCGTCGGGCATTCAACGCCGTCAATCGCGTTCAGGCCAGCCACGATCGCCTTGCGGCGGCGGTCGAAGGCAACCTTCATCTCGTCGACGGCGGTCAGTGGGCCTGTGAGGGCGGCGGCAGCAGCCACCTGCATGATGTTGGAAACGTTCGACGTCGCGTGCGACTGCAGGTTGGTGGCGGCCTTGATGACATCGGCGGGCCCGATCATCCAGCCCACGCGCCACCCGGTCATGGCGTACGTCTTGGCGACACCGTTCAGGATGACAACCCGGTCGCCGAGTTCAGGTGCGGCGGTGGCGATGGAGGTGAATTCCACGCCGTCGTAGGTCAGGTGCTCGTAGATCTCATCCGTGACAACCCACAGGCCCTTGGATGCGGCCCACTTGCCGATTTCGGCAACCTGTTCCGGGCTGTAGACGGCGCCGGTCGGGTTGGAAGGCGACACGAACAACAGGATCTTGGTCTTGTCGGTCACGGCGGCCTCGAGCTGCTCGACGGTCACCAGGTAGCCCTGCTCCGGACCGGCGAAGACCTCAACGGGTACACCGCCTGCCAGGCGGATGGCCTCGGGGTAGGTGGTCCAGAAAGGCGTGGGGATGATGACTTCGTCGCCCGGGTCAACCAGGGTGGCAAAGGTGTTGTACACGGCCTGCTTGCCGCCGTTGGTCACCAGGACCTGGGACGGATCCACCTGGTATCCGGAGTCGCGCAGTGTCTTGTCCGCAATGGCTTTCTTCAGCTCGGGAAGGCCGGACGCCGGGGAGTACCGGTGGTACTTTGGCTGGTTGGCGGCCTCAATGGCAGCCTGCACAATGTAATCCGGGGTGGGGAAGTCGGGTTCACCGGCACCGAAGCCAATCACGGGGCGGCCCGCGGCCTTCAGTGCCTTGGCCTTGGCATCAACGGCAAGGGTGGCGGACTCGGCAATGGCGGAGATTCGTTGTGAAATGCGGGCGGCAGGTGTTCCGGCAGACATCTATGTACCGTTCTTCGCAGGCAGCTCGTGGGCTGGATGATGGGATTCGACGTAAACTACCTTATGCTGTTCTGCGGAGCTCCCGGGTGAGTGGCAGGCAATGTGACTGATGGTGCTGGTCACAGCGCATGCAACACGCCGGAAAGCCCCGGAATCGAGCCGGTTCGACTATCGCGAAATTCTTGCGTAGACTGGTTCACCGGTGTTGAAAAGCATCACAGGCTGTTCTGCGGCCTGAAACATGGATTCGATCCATAGGGTAGTGGCGCAATTGGTAGCGCAGCGGTCTCCAAAACCGCAGGTTGCAGGTTCGAGTCCTGTCTGCCCTGCGCAGGCTGTTCCGGCGGAAACGCCGGGACAAGCGCAGCAACCATGGCTCTGATCAGGGCCGGGTCAACGACTTTTCAAGGTGAGTGAGGACCAGGTGACCGAAACAGCTGCCAGCAGCTCGAAGGGCCGTCCTGCCAAGAAAGCCGAAGCCGGTTTCTTTGCCCGGATCGCACTCTTCGTCCGCCAGGTCATCGGCGAGCTGAAGAAGGTCGTCGCTCCGACCCGTAAAGAACTGATCAACTACACGCTCGTGGTGCTGGTGTTCGTCGTCATCATGATGGTCATCGTGACCCTTCTGGACCTTGCCTTCGGCACGGGTGTCAGCTGGGTCTTCGGAGGGTCAGGCGCTACGGACCGCTAAGCGGATCTGTCCGCAAGCCATGTGAAACCCCTGGAAGCAGGGATTTTGCGGGGCTTGCGGAATTGAGCCATTTAAATAGGCATGTTAGGCAATGAGGAAGCAGGAGACCAAGTGTCTGAGCAGGAGCTCGAGGTAAACGAGACTGAGCTGGATGGGACCGAAGAGAACACGACCGCTGCCGCGGACGAGTCCGAGGTCGATTCCGCTGCACCCGAAACTGCCGACGTCGACGATTCCGAAGAGGCTTTCGAGGCTGACGTAGACGACGAATCCGACGATGAGTCGGACAGCGACGAAGCAGACAGCGACGACGACGAAGCGGAAGGCGTTTCCCTGGAAGCCGCTGCCGCTGCCGCGCCGGTTGACCCCGCCGAGGAGTTCAAGTCCAAGCTTCGTCGCCAGGAAGGTGACTGGTACGTCATCCACTCCTACGCCGGTTACGAAAACCGCGTCAAGGCGAACCTGGAGACCCGCATCCAGACCCTGGACATGGAAGATTACATCTTCGAAATCCAGGTCCCCATGGAAGAGGTCGTGGAGATCAAGAACGCGCAGCGGAAGGTCATCAACCGCGTGCGCATCCCCGGCTACGTGCTGGTCCGCATGGACCTGACGGATGCTTCCTGGGGCGCCGTCCGGCACACCCCGGGTGTCACCGGCTTCGTGGGCAACGCCCACAACCCCGTGCCGCTGCGCCTGGACGAGGTCTTCTCCATGCTTGCTCCGGTCTTCGAAGAAGAGCAGGCCGAGAAGGGCAAGCCGGTCAACAAGCAGCACCAGGCTCCCGTGGCTGTCGACTTCGAAGTCGGCGAGTCCGTCATCGTCAAGGAAGGCCCGTTCGAGACCCTTCCGGCTACGATTTCCGAGATCAAGCCCGAGTCGCAGACCCTCGTGGTGCTGGTTTCGATCTTCGAACGCGAAACCCCGGTTACGCTCGCCTTCAACCAGGTCACCAAGATCTAGTCGATTCAAAGATTTCGCTCCCGGCCGCCTGCTTAGCGGTACGGAAGCGGCCGGCCGCCTTGCCATGGCGGCCACCAACCTGGGACGCGCTCCTGTGCCCCAGGAAGCTATTGAGAGAAGGACCCTACATTGGCTCCCAAGAAGAAGGTCACCGGCCTCATCAAGCTGCAGATCCAGGCAGGTGCCGCTAACCCGGCTCCGCCGATCGGTCCTGCGCTTGGCCAGCACGGTGTCAACATCATGGAATTCTGCAAGGCGTACAACGCTGCTACGGAATCCCAGCGCGGAAACGTTATCCCGGTGGAAATCACGGTCTACGAAGACCGTTCCTTCACCTTCATCACCAAGACCCCGCCGGCTGCAGAGCTCATCAAGAAGGCTGCAGGCGTCGCCAAGGGTTCGGCTACCCCGCACACCGTCAAGGTTGCCAAGCTGACCCAGGCACAGGTCGAGGAAATTGCTTCCACCAAGATGGAAGACCTCAACGCCAACGACATCGCGGCAGCAGCCAAGATCATCGCAGGCACCGCCCGTTCCATGGGCATCACCGTCGAGGGCTAATCACCTCAAAGGCTCCGTTGAGCCTTCCCGCCGGGCAACCGGCATCTGAAACATTGAAATGTCGCAGGATCCTTGCCGGATCCACGACTGTGGCAGGGCCCAGCGCGGTCCGCAGACCACAACTGCACAAGGAGAAACAAGCAGCATGGCAAAGCGCAGCAAAGCATATGAGGCAGCCGTAGCCAAGATCGAGGCGGACAAGGTCTACGCCCCGTTCGAGGCCATCACCCTCGCCAAGGACACCAACCCGTCCAAGTTCGACGCAACCGTTGAGGTAGCTTTCCGCCTCGGCGTTGACCCCCGCAAGGCCGACCAGATGGTCCGCGGTACGGTCAACCTCCCCCACGGCACCGGCAAGACCGCCCGTGTCCTGGTCTTCGCAACCGGTGACAAGGCTGAGGCAGCAATCGCAGCCGGCGCCGACTTCGTGGGTTCCGATGACCTGATCGAAAAGATCGCAGGCGGCTGGACCGACTTCGACGCAGCCGTTGCCACCCCTGACCTCATGGGCAAGGTTGGCCGCCTCGGTAAGGTCCTCGGCCCGCGTAACCTCATGCCGAACCCGAAGACCGGTACGGTTACCCCGGATGTCACCAAGGCTGTCAACGACATCAAGGGCGGCAAGATCGACTTCCGCGTCGACAAGCACTCGAACCTGCACTTCATCATCGGCAAGGTTTCCTTCGACGCCATCAAGCTGGCCGAGAACTACGCAGCAGCACTGGAAGAGGTGCTTCGTTTGAAGCCGTCCGCTTCCAAGGGCCGCTACATCCAGAAGGCCACCGTCGCCACCACGTTCGGCCCGGGCATCACCGTTGACCCGAACGTCACCAAGGTTCTCACCGAGGCGTAAGCTTCGTAGGGCTCTGGCTCTGAAGAAGGACCGTCCGGCTTTTGCCGGGCGGTCCTTTTCGTTGTCCCGGAAGAGACAGTCCGCACTCTTGTCCCCGCCAAAGGCGGGCCATAGGCTGTGGGGCGTGACGTCGTCGAACGTTTCTCCCAGCAACCGCCTTACCGTAGAACGCATCAACGTTCCCCCAGGCCCGGATGCCGACGTGTCCGCCGACTTCCTGGCCTTCCACAGGATGCGCGTTGCCCACGAAACTGCACTGTGGGGGACCGCCGACCGGGCACCCACCCTCGCCGAAGACATCATGTTCTGGCTGGGCAACGAATACGAAGAACGCCACGTGTACCTCGCACGGCTCGGCGGCACCGTGGTGGGCAGCGGAACGCTGACGCTTCCCCTGAGCGAGAATACGACGACGGCGGGCGTGGACGTGCTGGTGGACGCCGGCTACCGGCGGCGAGGCTTTGGAACGGCGATCCTGCAACATCTGGAAGATACAGCCCGTGCGCGGGACCGGGTGTCCTGCGACGGCTATTGCGGAGCACCGATAGAGGCCGGTGTCCCGTTGGTGGACGCGAAGTCGGGCAGCGGTGGATTTCCACTGGACTCCGACGCCACCGGTTTCGCATTACGCCATGGCTATTCGCTGGAGCAGGTGGAGAGCAACAGCACGCTGTCTTTGCCTCCTGATGGGGAACTTCTGGCTTCTCTCGAGTCCGGGGCCTTGACGTCAGCGCAGGGCTACAGCGTCATCGTTTGGCAGGACAGGTGTCCGGATGGGTTGGTAGAGGCGTTCGCTGCCCTGAAAAGCCTGATGAGTACCGAGGTTCCCATCGCGGGATTGGGGTGGGAGGGGGAGGACTGGGACTCAGCCCGTGTCCGGCAAGAGGAAGCGACGTGGCGGTCAAGCGGCATCGACGCGATCGTGGCGGCGGCGCGGCACGACGAATCGGGCGAACTGGCTGCCTACACGGTGCTGATCCACCGCGCGGAAGCGCCGGCCGTGGTCTACCAGGAAGACACCCTGGTGGCGCCCGGGCACCGTGGGCACCGGCTGGGCATGCTGGTGAAGATCGCCAATCTCCGCCAGGCCGGAGTGACGTGGCCGGACGCCACCTGGGTCATGACATGGAACGCCAGTGAAAACCGGCATATGCTGGCCATTAATATCGCCCTGGGATTCAAGCCTTCCGGCTTGGAAGGCGAATGGCAGAAACGGCTGGGATGACTGTAGACGAGGCGAAGACCGTTCAGGTGGAGCAAGTGTGGGTGCCGGATAACCTGGACAGCCCCAATGCCAAGGACTTCCTGGACGCGGTGGAAGTTGGCCGGCGGGTCCGCATGCAGACGTGGGGGAGCGACGACCTCGCCTACACACCCTTGGAGAAACTGCTGGAGTTTTCCGATCCCTATGAGCGCCAGATCATCCTCGTCGCCAAGATTGACGGCGAGATCGTGGGCACCGTGGACATCGCTCTTCCCTTAATGGACAACATGGACCTCGCCGAGTTCACCTTGGACATCCTTCCCGAATACCAACGGCAGGGCGTTGGCCGCCAACTCCTGGACGCGGCCGAGCAACTGGCCCGCGCCGAGGGTCGCACCATGATCCTGGTGGACACCAACCATCCGGCGACGTCCCTGACCGAGATCCCCGAGGACCAGTTGATCCCCGGCAGCGGCCCGGGGTTTGTCCCCGTCAGCAGCCGGGAAGTGGATTTTGCCCAGCGCGCGGGTTACACCCTGCAGCACATTGAGCAGTTCAGCTCCTGCATCCTTCCGCTCGACACCAAGCTGGTAGGCGATCTCCAGGCCGAGGCCGAGGAGACGAACGCCGGCCGCTACGCGCTGCACCACTGGACGGACCGTTGCCCGGCTCCGTGGCTGGAAGCAGTCGCCGAGCTTGAGAATGCAGCCGGTGAGGTAGTCCATGGCGAAGACGAGGAGGAAGACCCGGCAGCCGGGAGTCCCGGGATGGTTTTCGATGTCGGTGTCCTGCGCGAAACGGAAGACGCCGCCTTGGCGCAGGGCCGGCGCACGGTGGTGACCGCCGTCGAGCATCTCGCGTCCGGTCGTCTGGTGGGCCTGACCACGATCAGTGTCCTGGCGCATCGCCAGGACGTGGTGTTCCAGGACGATACCTTGGTGCTGCAGGAACACCGGGGGAACAAACTGGGCCTGCTCATCAAGGTGGCCAACATGGAACGCCTGAGCGAGCAGTTCCCGGACGCCCGGGTGATCTACACCTGGAACGCGCCGGAGAACCGCTACCTTTTGACCGTGAACAAGCAGTTGGGGTTCACGACGGCGGGAGTCACCGGTCTGTGGCAGAAGGAACTTCCGGATCGGGGACCCAAGGTCACGTCATCGGACTAGGTCCCGGGCCCCGATTTGGTTTGCTGAACACTCTCCCGTAACCTTGAAGTACCAAAGACCGTCGGTTGATGGAAATCCACCCTTTCGAGCACAGCTCAACTCTGTAGCCACGCCCGTGAGAACCAGGTGAATTTCTTGACGAAGGACCCTGACATAGGGCGGCCAACGCAGGTGAACGAGTTGAGTCTCCACAGCCAAGCTGTGTTGAGCCAAGCCCCGTGCATCTGCGCGGGGCGTTTTTAGTTTTAGCTCTCTTGAGCGGGGACCCGGAAGGCCGGCTTTATTCCCCGGAAGGAGGGTTATGACAACGCCTAGCAAGGTCTCCGCAGTTGCAGAGATCACCAACGATTTCAAGGAATCGACCGCGGCTGTCCTGACCGAATACCGTGGGCTCTCTGTTGCGCAGCTCAAGGAACTCCGTGTTGCTCTCGGCCAGGACACCAAGTTCTCGGTCGTGAAGAACACCCTGAGCGCCATCGCAGCCAAGGAAGCTGGTGTCGACGCATTCGACGGTCAGCTTTCCGGCCCCACTGCGATCGCCTTCATCAAGGGCGACGCCGTTGCTGCTGCCAAGAGCCTCACGGACTTTGCCAAGGCCAACAAGCAGCTGGTCATCAAGACCGGTCTGTTCGAAGGCAAGGCACTTGACTCTGAGGGTGTTGCCGCACTGGCTGCCCTTGAGTCCCGCGAGTTCCAGCTTGCACGTGTTGCCGGTGTCCTCAAGGCTCCTGCATCCGCTGCTGCACGCATCATCGATGCCCTGCGCCTCAAGCTTGAAGAAGAGGGCGGCGCACCTGCTCCGGCCGCTGAAGAAGCACCGGCCGCTGAAGAGGCTGCTGCTGAGGAAGCTGCGGCTCCGGCCGAAGCTGCTGAAGCCGCAACCGAAGAGAACTAAGTTCTCCCCCCATCAAACTCCGGTGCATGGAGCGGCAGAGTCCGGATCCGCACCACCTAATGGAAGGACGCCACCATGGCGAAGCTCAGCAACGAAGAGCTCATTGAAGCTTTCAAGGAACTGACCATCATCGAGCTCTCCGAGTTCGTCAAGCTCTTCGAAGAGACCTTCGAAGTTACGGCTGCTGCTGTTGCAGTTGCTGGCCCCGCTGCCGGCGGTGCCGCTGAAGCTGCTGAAGAGAAGACCGAATTCGACGTCATCCTCGAAGCTGCTGGCGACAAGAAGATCGCAGTGATCAAGGAAGTTCGCGCCATCACCTCCCTCGGCCTCAAGGAAGCCAAGGACCTGGTTGACGGTGCACCGAAGGCTGTTCTCGAAGGCGCCAACAAGGAAGCCGCAGAGAAGGCAAAGGCTCAGCTCGAAGAAGCTGGCGCAACGGTTACCATCAAGTAACTCGTTCTGCCTGGGAAGCCCCGTCCGGTTCGCCGGGCGGGGCTTCCTGCGTTTAACAGCAACGCGGAGTCACGTACGGCCCACCCCAAGGGGATTCAGGGGCCGTAAGTGACGCCGCGTTGCTTTAGGAGGGTTCGCTGATGTCCGCGACGACCGCACCGAGTGCAGACGTGAGGGCGTCCGCGTCCACGAAGGCGCTGCGGCCGTGCGCGCCGGCGCCCATGGAGATCCGCCGTCCCGTGATGGTCGCATCCGCGTAGACCGGCCACGCGGTGGTGCTGCCCAGGGGAGTGATGGTTCCCCGTTCGTAACCGGTCGCGGCAAGGGCCACGTCCGCGTGCGGCAGCGAGAGCTTGTTCACGCCCACCAGCGCCCGCAGCTTGGGCCACGAGATCTGCCGGTCACCCGGAATCAGGGCGAACAGGAAGCTGCCGTCCCGGTGCTTGACCACGAGGGACTTGACGATGTCGCCGGGGTTGATGCCCAGGATTCCGGCCGCCTCTTCGAGGCTGCGGGCGGCGGGACGTTCGACGACGTCCACCTCCAGTCCGCGTGCGGCGGCATCCTCAAGGAAGCGCTCCGCTCCGTTGGCTGTCTGGGTCATGGGTTTCGGTCCTCGTTGGTCGCTGATGATACGGTCGCTGGAGTTTCAGTCACGGTAGAGGAGGAGGGCCTCACCCTGGCCTCCACCGCCGCACAGGGAAACTGCGGCCTTGCCGGTTCCCCGGCGCTTGAGTTCGTGGGCCGCGTGCAGGGCAAGACGGGCGCCGGATGCGCCGATGGGGTGGCCAAGGGCGATGGCGCCGCCGTGGATGTTGCACTTCTCCAGCGGGTACTGCAGGTCCTTGAGCGACTGGACGGCCACCGAGCCGAAAGCCTCGTTGATCTCGATGAAGTCAAGGTCCTCCGCGGTCCAGCCCGCCTTCTTCAAGGCCTGCGCAACGGCATTGGAGGGCTGCGAATGGAGGGAGTTGTCCGGCCCGGCCACCTGGCCCGGCTTGCCCACGACGGCGAGATAGTCCAGGCCGTTGTCCCTGGCGAAGCGGCGGCTGGCCAGCACCAGTGCAGAGGCGCCGTCGGACAGGGGAGAGGAGTTGCCCGCCGTGATGGTGCCGTCTGTGGCGAAGGCCGCCTTCAGGGGGGCCAGAGTTTCGATGGTGGTGTTGGGGCGGACGCCTTCGTCGGTGGTAAGGACCAGCGGCTCTCCCTTGCGCTGCTTGACGCTCACCGCAGCGATCTCGACGTCGAAAATTCCATCCGCGGCCGCAGCGGCGGCGCGTTGGTGGGAAGCTGCTGCCACCTCGTCCTGTGCGCGGCGGTCGATGCCGAGCGTCACGTTCTTGGACTCCGTGGAGAGACCCATGGACTGGCCGTCGAACGCATCAGTGAGGCCGTCGTGCGCGGCGGCATCCAGGGCCTGGATGGAGCCATAGGTCCACCCCTGGCGTGAGCCCGGCAGCAGGTGCGGGGCGCGCGTCATGGATTCCTGTCCGCCGGCCACCACCACCGTGGCATCGCCGCTGCGGATCATCCGGGCAGCGTCAATGACGGCCGTCAGCCCGGAGAGGCACACCTTGTTGATGGTCACGGCAGGGATGTTCCAGCCCACACCGGCCGCGATCGCGCTCTGCCGGGCGGGATTCTGGCCCGCGCCGGCTTGCAGGACCTGGCCCATGATCACGGCGTCCACCTGTTCGGCTTTGACGCCGCTGGACGCCAAGGCGGCAGTAATGGCGAGGGCGCCAAGGTCGACGGCGGTGAATCCCGCCAACTGCCCGTTGAGGCGGCCCTGCGGAGTCCGGGAAGCGGCAAGGATGACAACGTCATTGTCGTCAGCGGAGGTGGTCATGGTCTCTCTTCCAGTCCGGTGGTGTTAGTGCAAGGCTATCGCGGGGCGCGTCACCAGGTATCCGTTCCAACGAATGTGGGCGCCGCCGCATTCCTGGGCTTAGGTGCCTGCAGCAACGGTGCTTGCATTCACGGACGATCTGGGGTAGACAGGAAGGCTGCTTTGCCGTATTGTAGATATTTGCGTCTTCCCTGTTAACCTTCAGCCTTCATATAGCGGTGGGCTTTACCTCTCAGCTGCGTCAATTGGCATGCCGTCCATAGCGTGCAAATGCCTTTTGCGGGGCTGGGTCCGGGTCATATAGCGGAACCGGATTAAGTATGTTGCGGAGCACTCCGCAACATGCAAACGGGGGAGATCTGAAAACGCCTGAAGGTCTGTGGAAGGATCCCTCTTGGTCGCCTCGAGCACCTCTAATAACGAAACCGCTAACACGGCAAGCACCGATGGTGCCACCCGCCGCCTCTCATTCGCAAAGATTCACGAACCCCTTGATGTTCCGAATCTTCTCGCCCTGCAGACAGACAGCTTTGACTGGCTGGTCGGAAACGAACGCTGGCAGGCGCGGGTAGCGAAGGCTGTCGAGGAGGGCGACCTCAGCGTCGCCACCACCTCCGGACTTGCCGATATCTTCGAAGAGATCTCCCCGATCGAGGACTTCCAGGGCACCATGTCCCTGAGCTTCTCCGAGCCGGAGTTCGCTGACCCGAAGTACACCATGGCCGAATGCAAAGACCGTGACGCCACCTACTCGGCTCCCTTGTACGTCAAGGCCGAGTTCATGAACAACAACACGGGCGAAATCAAGCAGCAGACCGTGTTCATGGGCGACTTCCCGCTCATGACCGAAAAGGGAACCTTCGTGGTCAACGGCACCGAGCGTGTTGTTGTTTCCCAGCTGGTCCGCTCGCCCGGTGCCTACTTCGAGCGCGCTGCCGACAAGACCAGCGACAAGGACATCTTCACCGCGAAGATCATTCCCTCGCGTGGTGCTTGGTTCGAGCTCGAAATCGACAAGCGCGACCAGGTGGGCGTCCGCCTCGACCGCAAGCGCAAGCAGTCCGTGACGGTACTGCTGAAGGCCCTCGGCTGGACCGAAGGCCAGATCCTGGAAGAGTTCGGCCAGTACGACTCCATGCGCGCAACGCTGGAGAAGGACGCCACCGAAACCCGCGAAGACGCGCTTCTGGACATCTACCGCAAGCTGCGTCCGGGCGAGCCGCCCACAGTCGAGGCTGCCCAGTCCCTGCTGGACAACCTGTACTTCAACCCGAAGCGCTACGACCTCGCCAAGGTTGGCCGTTACAAGATCAACCGCAAGCTCGGCATCGACCGCTCCCTTGGCGACAAGGAAGCTTCGGTCCTGCACGTCGAAGACATCGTTGCCATGATCAAGTTCCTCGTTGCGCTGCACGCCGGCGAGAAGACCATCATGGGCAAGCGCGATGGCGAAGACCACGAGCTCCGCGTCGAGATCGATGACATCGACCACTTCGGCAACCGTCGCATCCGCGCCGTGGGCGAACTGATCGAGAACCAGGTCCGCACCGGCCTGTCCCGCATGGAGCGCGTCGTCCGCGAACGCATGACCACGCAGGACGTCGAGGCCATCACGCCGCAGACCCTGATCAACATCCGTCCGGTTGTGGCAGCCATCAAGGAGTTCTTCGGAACGTCCCAACTGTCGCAGTTCATGGACCAGAACAACCCGCTCTCGGGCCTGACGCACAAGCGTCGTCTCTCGGCCCTTGGCCCCGGTGGTCTGTCCCGTGACCGTGCAGGCATGGAAGTCCGAGACGTTCACCCGTCCCACTACGGACGTATGTGCCCCATCGAAACCCCTGAAGGCCCGAACATTGGTCTGATCGGTTCGTTGGCTTCCTACGGCCGCATCAACCCGTTCGGCTTCATCGAGACCCCTTACCGCAAGGTTTCCAACGGTGTGGTTTCCGACGACGTCGAGTACCTGACTGCCGACGACGAAGCCGAGGTCCTGATCGCACAGGCCAACGCTCCGCTGGACGCTGACAAGCGCTTCTCCGAAGAGACCGTCCTTGTCCGTGCCCGTGGTGGTGGAGGCGAGCCGGTTCTGGTTCCCGCCGCAGATGTCCAGTTCATGGACGTTTCCCCGCGCCAGATGGTGTCCGTGGCAACTGCCCTGATCCCGTTCCTCGAGCACGACGACGCCAACCGCGCACTCATGGGTGCCAACATGCAGCGCCAGGCTGTGCCGCTGGTCCGTTCCGAGGCTCCGTTCGTGGGCACCGGCATGGAGCGCGCCGCAGCAGTCGACGCCGGTGACGTGGTCATCGCGAAGAAGGCCGGTGTGGTCACCGAGGTTTCCGCCGAGCTCGTAGTCATGATCAATGACGACGGCACGGAGACCAACTACCGCATCAACAAGTTCGCCCGTTCCAACCAGGGCAACTGCTACAACCACCGCGTCCTGGTCAACGAAGGCCAGCGCCTGGAAGTTGGCGGCATCATCGCTGACGGTCCCGCAACGGACCAGGGTGAGCTCGCCCTCGGCAAGAACCTCCTCGTGGCATTCATGTCCTGGGAAGGCCACAACTTCGAGGACGCCATCATCCTGTCCCAGCGCATCGTCGCTGAGGACGTCCTTTCCTCCATCCACATCGAAGAGCACGAGATCGATGCCCGCGACACCAAGCTTGGTGCCGAGGAAATCACCCGTGACATCCCGAACGTGTCCGAGGAAGTCCTTGCAGGACTGGACGAGCGTGGCATCATCCACATCGGTGCCGAGGTTGAAGCCGGCGACATCCTGGTAGGCAAGGTCACCCCCAAGGGTGAAACCGAACTGACCCCGGAAGAGCGCCTGCTCCGCGCCATCTTCGGTGAGAAGTCCCGCGAAGTCCGTGACACCTCCCTGAAGGTTCCCCACGGCGAGTCCGGTACGGTCATCGGCGTCCGCGTCTTCGACCGCGACAACGACGACGAACTGCCCCCGGGCGTGAACCAGCTGGTCCGCGTCTACGTGGCAGCCAAGCGCAAGATCACCGACGGCGACAAGCTCGCCGGCCGCCACGGCAACAAGGGTGTTATCTCCAAGATCCTTCCGGTCGAGGACATGCCCTTCCTTGCAGACGGTACTCCGGTGGACATCGTCCTGAACCCGCTTGGTGTTCCGGGCCGTATGAACGTTGGACAGGTCCTGGAAACCCACCTCGGTTGGGTTGCCAAGACCGGTTGGAAGATCGAAGGCGAGCCGGAGTGGGTCAAGAACCTCCCGAACCTGCCCCGTGAAACCGGCCAGACCACCGTTGCCACCCCGGTGTTCGATGGTGCCCGCGAAGAGGAAATCACGGGCCTGCTCGATTCCACCAACGTGACGCGCGACGGCGACCGCCTGATCGACTCCTCCGGAAAGACCCGTCTGTTCGACGGCCGCTCCGGCGAGCCGTTCCCGGACCCGATCTCCGTCGGTTACATGTACATCCTGAAGCTCCACCACCTGGTGGATGACAAGATCCACGCACGTTCCACCGGTCCGTACTCCATGATCACGCAGCAGCCGCTGGGTGGTAAGGCACAGTTCGGTGGCCAGCGCTTCGGTGAAATGGAAGTGTGGGCGCTCGAAGCTTACGGTGCCGCCTACACCCTTCAGGAACTCCTCACGATCAAGTCGGATGATATCCACGGCCGCGTGAAGGTCTACGAAGCCATCGTCAAGGGCGAGAACATCCCTGAGCCTGGCGTTCCGGAGTCCTTCAAGGTCTTGATCAAGGAAATGCAGTCGTTGTGCCTGAACGTGGAAGTCCTTTCCACCGACGGAACCACGATCGAAATGCGTGACTCTGATGACGCAGTCTTCACGGCTGCGGAGGAACTGGGCATCGATCTGTCTCGTGCAGAGCCCAGTTCCGTAGAAGAGGTCTAGCAGCCGTTCCGGCAGGCGGCACCAAGAATGCCGCCTGCCGGGCAGCTCCCTCTTTCCGTAACCAAGACTTCAGAATTTAGAGAACAAGAGAGAACAGGGACCATATGTCCAGCGAATCCTCCTTCGGCCTCATGCAGATCGGCCTCGCCACCGCGGAAGACATCCGTGGTTGGTCATACGGTGAGGTCAAGAAGCCGGAAACCATCAACTACCGCACTCTCAAGCCTGAGAAGGACGGTCTTTTCTGCGAGAAGATCTTCGGACCTTCCCGCGACTGGGAATGCTACTGCGGCAAGTACAAGCGCGTCCGCTTCAAGGGCATCATCTGTGAGCGTTGTGGCGTGGAAGTTACCCGCGCCAAGGTACGCCGTGAGCGCATGGGCCACATCGAGCTCGCCGCTCCCGTGACCCACATCTGGTACTTCAAGGGCGTTCCGTCGCGCCTTGGCTACCTCTTGGACCTGGCTCCGAAGGACCTTGAGAAGGTCATCTACTTCGCTGCCTACATGATCACCAGCGTTGACGAGGAAAACCGTCACGCCGAACTGCCCAACCTCCAGGTCGAGCATGACCTTGAGAAGAAGCAGATGGTGGACAACCGCGACAGCGACATCGCCACGATTGCACGCGACCTTGAAGACGAGCTTGCCCGTCTTGAAGGCGAAGGCGCCAAGGGTGCAGACAAGAAGAAGGCCCGCGATTCCGCTGACCGCCAGATGGCGAACGTCCGCAAGCGTGCCGACGCCGACATCGAGCGCCTTGAGCAGGTCTGGGACCGTTTCAAGAACCTCAAGGTTGCCGACCTCGAAGGCGACGAAGGCCTGTACCGCGAACTGCGTGACCGCTACGGCATGTACTTCGAAGGCTCCATGGGTGCAGAGGCGATCAAGAAGCGCCTCGAAACCTTCGACATGCAGGCTGAGGCCGAGTCGCTGCGCGACACCATCCAGAACGGCAAGGGCCAGCGCAAGACCCGTGCGCTCAAGCGCCTCAAGGTTGTCAACGCATTCCTGACCACCAACAACAGCCCGCTCGGCATGGTTCTCGACGCCGTCCCGGTGATCCCGCCGGAACTGCGCCCGATGGTCCAGCTGGACGGTGGCCGCTTCGCGACCTCCGACCTCAACGACCTCTACCGCCGTGTGATCAACCGCAACAACCGACTCAAGCGCCTGCTTGACCTCGGTGCCCCGGAGATCATCGTCAACAACGAGAAGCGCATGCTTCAGGAAGCTGTTGACAGCCTCTTCGACAACGGCCGTCGTGGCCGTCCCGTCACCGGTCCGGGCAACCGTCCGCTGAAGTCCCTGAGCGACATGCTCAAGGGCAAGCAGGGCCGTTTCCGCCAGAACCTGCTCGGCAAGCGTGTTGACTACTCCGGCCGTTCGGTCATCGTCGTCGGCCCGCAGCTGAAGCTGCACCAGTGTGGCCTGCCCAAGCAGATGGCCCTGGAGCTCTTCAAGCCGTTCGTGATGAAGCGCCTGGTTGACCTCAACCACGCCCAGAACATCAAGTCGGCAAAGCGCATGGTTGAGCGTTACCGTCCGCAGGTCTGGGACGTGCTGGAAGAGATCATCACCGAACACCCGGTGCTGCTCAACCGTGCACCTACCCTGCACCGCCTCGGCATCCAGGCCTTCGAACCGCAGCTTGTTGAAGGTAAGGCAATCCAGCTTCACCCGCTGGTTTGTGGCGCCTTCAACGCTGACTTCGACGGCGACCAGATGGCAGTCCACCTGCCGCTGAGCCCGGAAGCCCAGGCCGAAGCCCGCATCCTGATGCTGTCCTCGAACAACATCCTGAAGCCGTCCGATGGACGTCCGGTGACCCTGCCTTCGCAGGATATGATCATCGGCCTGTACCACCTGACCACCAAGCGCGTCGGTTCCGCCGGCGAGGGCCGCGTGTTCTCCTCGGTGTCCGAGGCCATCATGGCCTACGACGCCCGCGATCTTCACCTGAACTCCCAGGTCAAGATCCGTCTGGAGGACTTCGTTCCCTACGCAGGGTGGGAAGCTCCGGAAGGTTGGGAGCCCGGCCAGCCGGCGCTCGTTGAAACCTCCCTTGGCCAGGTCATCTTCAACCAGACGCTGCCTGAGGATTACCCGTGGGTCGAGGCTGTTGCCGACAAGGGCGAACTGTCCCGGATCGTCAACGACCTCGCCGAGCGCTACCCGAAGGTCGTCACGGCTGCCACGCTGGACAACCTGAAGGACGCCGGTTTCTACTGGGCAACCCGTTCGGGCGTCACGGTGGCGATCTCCGACATCGAGGTTCCGGACACCAAGCCGGGCATCCTGGCCGGTTACGAGAACATGGCTGCCAAGATCCAGGGCCAGTACGACAAGGGCCTGATCGACGACGACGAGCGTCGCCAGGAACTGATCGAGATCTGGAACAAGGCAACCAACGAGATCGCCCAGGCGATGCGTGACAGCCTGTCCCCGATGAACACCATCAACCGCATGGTGTCCTCCGGTGCACGTGGTAACTGGATGCAGGTCCGCCAGATCGCGGGTATCCGTGGTCTTGTGGCCAACCCGAAGGGTGAGATCATCCCGCGTCCGATCAAGTCCTCCTACCGTGAGGGCCTGTCGGTGCTGGAATACTTCATCGCCACGCACGGTGCCCGTAAGGGTCTGGCCGATACCGCTCTCCGTACCGCCAACTCGGGTTACCTGACCCGTCGTCTGGTGGACGTTTCGCAGGACGTCATCGTCCGCGAAGAGGACTGCGGTACCGAGCGCGGCCTGGTCACGCCCATCGCCGTTCCGGACTCCAACGGTGAGTTGGTCCTGGACGAGAACGTCGAGAACAGCGCCTACGCACGTACCCTGGCTGTCGACGTCGTCGATTCCGAGGGCAACGTCCTGGCACCTGCAGGCACCGACTGCGGCGACGTCGTCATCGACCAGCTGCTGGCTGCCGGCATCACCGAGGTCAAGGTCCGCTCCGTACTCACGTGTGAGTCCAAGGTGGGCACCTGTGCGCTTTGCTACGGCCGCTCGCTGGCTACCGGCAAGACCGTGGACATCGGCGAGGCCGTCGGCATCATCGCCGCACAGTCCATCGGTGAGCCCGGTACCCAGCTGACCATGCGTACGTTCCACACCGGTGGTGCTGTTTCCGCGGGTGGTGGCGATGACATCACCCAGGGTCTGCCCCGTATCCAGGAACTGTTCGAAGCCCGTACTCCGAAGGGTGTGGCACCGATTGCGGAAGCAGCCGGACGCATCACCATCGAAGAGTCCGAGCGCCAGATGCGCCTGGTGATCACTCCGGACGATGGTTCCGAAGAGATCGCCTACCCGGTGCTGCGCCGGTCCCGCCTCCTCATCGAGGACGGCGACCACGTCAGCGTCGGCCAGAAGCTGATCAACGGTCCGGTGGACCCGAAGCAGGTTCTGCGCATCATGGGTCCGCGTGCCGCACAGAAGTTCCTCGTGGACGAAGTGCAGGGCGTGTACCGCAGCCAGGGTATTGGTATCCACGACAAGCACGTGGAGGTCATCGTCCGCCAGATGCTGCGCCGCGTGACCGTCATCGAATCCGGCGACTCCGAGCTGCTCCCGGGTGAGCTCGCAGAGCGCGCCCGCTTCGAGGACGAGAACCGCCGCGTCGTGTCCGAGGGCAAGGCACCGGCTTCCGGCCGTCCGGAACTCATGGGTATCACCAAGGCTTCCTTGGCTACCGAGTCCTGGCTGTCGGCAGCTTCCTTCCAGGAGACCACCCGCGTCCTGACGCAGGCGGCCATGGAAGGCAAGAGCGATCCCTTGCTCGGCCTCAAGGAAAACGTCATCATCGGTAAGCTCATCCCGGCTGGTACGGGTCTGCCCCGCTACACAGAGGTCACTGTGGAGCCGACGGAAGAAGCGAAGGCAAGCCTGTTCACGGGCCCCAGCGCTTTCACCGACTTCTCCTATGACGCCCTGGGCGGCGACGGTGCTCCCGAGTTCCACGCCATCCCGCTGGATGACTACGATCTCGGCAACGACTTCCGCTGAAATATAAGGCAGTAGTCAGTGACTGAAGGCCAGGCCCCGCATTCATCGAGTGCGGGGCCTGGCCCGTTAACGCGTTGGTCCGCCCGGTGAGGCGGGGGAGTGAACCACGACGGCGGCAGCCGCCTGCCGCCGTCGTCCTCCATACACCCGATTAAGGTGCCGGATCAAGCCGTGCTAGACTTTTGGTAATTGTTCTGTGTGGCAGTGGATGATGGCCGCCGCAACATCATTTTGGTTTTGTTCTCATGATGTTGGGTGGAGCCTGTTTCCGGGTTGCGGGCAACTTGCGCAACGAATGCCGCACTTTTGCACGCCTACCGGGAGTTCCGGCTGGCCGCGAGAGCAACGCCAAAGTTCCCACTGAGCACCGGCTGGCGCCTGTGTGTGGGGGCAGAGATCAAACAAACGGAGAACACGAAAGTGCCTACGATTAACCAGCTGGTCCGCAAGGGCCGCACGCCGAAGGTCTCCAAGACCAAGGCTCCCGCGCTGAAGGGCAGCCCGATGCGCCGCGGTGTTTGCACCCGCGTCTACACCACCACCCCGAAGAAGCCGAACTCGGCTCTCCGTAAGGTTGCACGTGTGCGCCTCAACGGTGGTGTGGAAGTTACCGCCTACATCCCCGGTGTTGGCCACAACCTGCAGGAGCACTCCATCGTGCTCGTCCGTGGTGGTCGTGTGAAGGACCTCCCGGGTGTCCGCTACAAGATTGTCCGCGGCGCCCTTGACACCCAGGGTGTCAAGAACCGCAAGCAGGCCCGCAGCCGCTACGGCGCAAAGATGGAGAAGAAGTAATATGCCTCGCAAGGGTCCGGCCCCCAAGCGGCCGCTCGTTTCAGATCCCGTTTACGGCTCCCCGTTGGTCACCCAGCTGATCAACAAGGTCCTCATCGACGGCAAGAAGTCCACCGCAGAGCGCATCGTTTACGGTGCCCTTGAAGGTGCCCGCGCCAAGACGGGCGGCGACCCCGTCGCAGCCCTGAAGAAGGCCATGGACAACGTCAAGCCTTCCCTCGAGGTGCGCTCCCGCCGTGTTGGTGGCGCCACCTACCAGGTTCCGGTTGAGGTCAAGCCGGGTCGCTCCACCGCCCTCGCTCTGCGTTGGCTCGTGGGCTACTCCAAGGCCCGCCGCGAAAAGACGATGACCGAGCGTCTCCAGAATGAAATCCTGGATGCGTCGAACGGTCTCGGTGCCGCTGTGAAGCGTCGCGAAGACACCCACAAGATGGCCGAGTCCAACAAGGCCTTCGCACACTACCGCTGGTAAAACTTCCCGGACGCCGCCGGCTCGACCGAGCCGGCGGCGAACGTGTAGTCCATCCGAAAGGGAGACCCCGTGGCACAGGACGTGCTTACCGACCTTAACAAGGTCCGCAATATCGGCATCATGGCCCACATCGATGCCGGCAAGACCACCACTACCGAGCGCATCCTGTTCTACACGGGTGTGAACCACAAGATCGGCGAAACGCACGACGGTGCTTCGACGACCGACTGGATGGAACAGGAAAAGGAACGCGGCATCACCATCACGTCCGCGGCCGTGACCTGTTTCTGGAACAAGAACCAGATCAACATCATCGACACCCCGGGCCACGTGGACTTCACGGTTGAGGTTGAGCGCTCCCTGCGCGTCCTCGACGGTGCAGTTGCCGTGTTCGACGGCAAGGAAGGCGTGGAGCCGCAGTCCGAGACTGTTTGGCGCCAGGCCGACAAGTACAACGTTCCGCGTATCTGCTTCGTCAACAAGATGGACAAGCTCGGCGCTGACTTCTACTTCACCGTGGACACCATCGTTTCCCGCCTTGGCGCCAAGCCGCTGGTCATGCAGCTGCCGATCGGTGCCGAGAACGACTTCGTTGGCGTTGTTGACCTCCTTGAAATGCGCGCACTGGTTTGGCCGGGCGACGCCAAGGGTGACGTGACCATGGGCGCTTCCTACGAGGTCCAGGAAATTCCTGCCGACCTCAAGGAAAAGGCCGAGGAATACCGCGCACAGCTCGTTGAGACTGTTGCCGAGGCTTCCGAGGAACTCATGGAGAAGTACCTCGAAGGTGAAGAACTCACCCTCGAAGAGCTCAAGGCCGGCATCCGCAAGATGACCATCAACTCCGAGCTCTACCCGGTCTTCTGTGGTTCTGCGTTCAAGAACCGCGGTGTCCAGCCGATGCTCGACGCCGTTGTGGACTTCCTGCCGAACCCGCTCGACGTTCCTGCGATGATCGGCCACGATCCCCGCGACGAAGAGAAGGAACTGACCCGTAAGCCTTCCGCTGACGAGCCGTTCTCCGCTCTTGCGTTCAAGATCGCAGCACACCCCTTCTTCGGCCAGCTCACCTTCGTCCGCGTGTACTCCGGTCACGTCGACTCCGGTGCGCAGGTGGTCAACTCCACCAAGGGCAAGAAGGAGCGCATCGGCAAGCTCTTCCAGATGCACGCCAACAAGGAAATGCCTGTTGAGGGCGCTACCGCCGGCCACATCTACGCAGCGATCGGCCTGAAGGACACCACCACCGGTGACACCCTGTGCGATCCCGCAAACCAGATCGTCCTCGAGTCCATGAGCTTCCCGGAGCCCGTGATCTCTGTTGCGATCGAGCCGAACACCAAGGGTGACCAGGAGAAGCTCTCCACGGCCATCCAGAAGCTCTCCGCTGAGGACCCGACCTTCCAGGTCTCCCTCAACGAAGAAACCGGCCAGACCGTTATCGCGGGTATGGGTGAACTCCACCTCGACATCCTCGTTGACCGTATGCGCCGCGAATTCAAGGTTGAGGCCAACGTCGGCAAGCCGCAGGTTGCTTACCGCGAAACCATCAAGCGCGCTGTGGAGAAGGTTGACTACACCCACAAGAAGCAGACTGGTGGTTCGGGTCAGTTCGCAAAGGTCCAGGTCTCCTTCGAGCCCCTGGAAACCACGGACGGTACCTTCTACGAGTTCGAAAACAAGGTCACCGGTGGCCGTATTCCGCGTGAATACATCCCCTCCGTTGACGCTGGTATCCAGGATGCCATGCAGTTCGGTATCCTTGCCGGCTACCCGATGGTAGGCGTCAAGGCCAGCCTGATCGACGGCGCATACCACGACGTCGACTCCTCGGAAATGGCGTTCAAGATCGCCGGTTCCCAGGTGTTCAAGGAAGGTGCCCGCAAGGCCAACCCCGTCCTGCTCGAACCGCTGATGGCCGTCGAAGTACGTACCCCTGAGGAATACATGGGCGACGTCATCGGTGACCTCAACTCCCGCCGTGGCATGATCCAGTCGATGGAAGATGCTGCAGGCGTGAAGGTGGTCCGTGCGAACGTGCCGCTGTCCGAAATGTTCGGCTACATCGGTGACCTCCGGTCCAAGACCCAGGGTCGCGCTGTGTACTCGATGACGTTCGACAGCTACGCGGAGGTCCCGAAGGCTGTTGCCGACGAGATCATCCAGAAGACCCGCGGCGAGTAATCACCCCGGTAACGGATGCAATTCCGGTCCCGGGAAGGCATCTCAGCGTGTGTGGCAGGGCCACGGCGAAAGTCGTGGCCCGGCCCCCTGCGCAAACAGACTCCAGGAACTAAGATTGGTTCCTGAATCTGAAATTTCACCAAAACCAAGCCCCCAAGTAGACTTGCATGAGTTTCTGCCGCGAAAAGCGCGGCCGAGGAGCACGTCACTTGAAATCGTTCTAGGAGGAACCTGTGGCAAAGGCAAAGTTCGAGCGGACTAAGCCGCACGTCAACATCGGCACCATTGGTCACGTTGACCACGGTAAGACGACGCTGACTGCCGCCATTTCCAAGGTGCTGTACGACCAGTACCCGGATCTCAACGAGCAGCGCGACTTCGCGTCCATCGACTCTGCTCCGGAAGAGCGCCAGCGCGGTATTACCATCAACATCTCCCACGTGGAGTACCAGACCGAGAAGCGTCACTACGCACACGTTGACGCCCCGGGTCACGCTGACTACATCAAGAACATGATCACCGGTGCTGCCCAGATGGACGGCGCAATCCTCGTGGTTGCCGCTACCGATGGTCCGATGGCACAGACCCGTGAGCACGTTCTGCTCGCCCGCCAGGTTGGTGTTCCCTACCTGCTGGTCGCACTGAACAAGTCGGACATGGTTGAGGACGAGGAACTCCTCGACCTCGTCGAAATGGAAGTTCGTGAGCTCCTGAGCTCGCAGGGCTTCGATGGCGACGACGCTCCCGTTGTTCGCGTTTCCGGTCTGAAGGCTCTGGAAGGCGACCCGGTTTGGGTCAAGTCCGTCCAGGACCTGATGGCAGCTGTCGACGAGTCCGTTCCGGACCCCGTACGTGACCGCGACAAGCCGTTCCTGATGCCGATCGAAGACGTCTTCACCATCACCGGCCGTGGCACCGTTGTTACGGGCCGCGCCGAGCGTGGTACCCTCGCCATCAACTCCGAGGTTGAGATCGTCGGCATCCGCCCGATCCAGAAGACCACGGTTACCGGTATCGAGATGTTCCACAAGCAGCTCGACGAAGCATGGGCCGGCGAGAACTGTGGCCTCCTGCTCCGTGGCCTCAAGCGCGACGATGTCGAGCGTGGCCAGGTTGTCGTCAAGCCGGGTTCCATCACCCCGCACACCGACTTCGAGGCAAACGTCTACATCCTTTCCAAGGACGAAGGCGGACGTCACAACCCGTTCTACTCGAACTACCGCCCGCAGTTCTACTTCCGTACGACGGACGTCACCGGCGTTATCACCCTGCCCGAGGGCACGGAAATGGTTATGCCTGGCGACAACACTGAGATGACCGTTGAGCTCATCCAGCCGATCGCAATGGAAGAGGGCCTCGGCTTCGCTATCCGTGAAGGTGGCCGCACCGTTGGTTCGGGACGTGTTACCAAGATCATCAAGTAGTTTCTGCTTGTAGATCGGGACGCTGCCGTTTCGGAAGCAACCCACAGAAGAACCCCATCGCCTCGGCGGTGGGGTCCTTCTTTGCTATCATTAATCCATCGTCTTGATTAATGCGGGCAGGTCTGTGCAAACAGCCGTGCCCTGGGCACAATAGGGGGCTGCCGTGTACGGATTCATGGGCACAATCGGGGGCTTGCTGTTCCTGGTGCTGGTCGCCGCTGGCGGATTTGCGCTGGGCCTGGTGCGTGGACGCGGGCGGTCTCCCAAGGGTTCCGCACAGCAAACGGACGACGGCGGCGCCTACCGCGCGGGCTATCTCGCCGGCCATATGGCTGGTTGGCGCGATGCCTTGGCGAAGACGCAGGCTGCTCCGCGTGGCTCGGCCAGCCCGACCCGTGGCGGGGCGGGAACGTGGACCCCGCCGCCGGGATGGCCCGGGCAGACAACGGGTCCCCACCCGCCCACCCACCCCGTCCCGTCGATGGGTTGGCGGCAACCCGCGCCGCCGATGCAGCCGCAACAACCCGCGCCGCCGATGCGGCCGCAACAACCCGCACAGCCGGGGTTTGCAGCGCAAACCATGGCGCCGCCGTCGTCCGTTCTTGCAGGACAGCCGCTGCCACCTGCGCCGCAGCACGCACGTGTCCGTCCTGAAAGCGCGGAGGAGGTGGCCGCGCGCAAGGACAAGCGCGACCGGCAGAACATCAACATCACTCTCTACGTGGCAAGCCTGCTGCTGGTGGCTGCGGGTGCGTTGTTCGTGGGTACGAGCCTGCCGGAGATGTTCAGGTTCGTTGCGTTGTGGGGGATCACGGTCCTGTTCTACGTGGCCGGTTTGGTCCTTCATCCCCGCGTTCCACGGCTTCGTCCGGCGGCTCTGGCGTTCACTGGCACCGGCCTGGCCCTGGTGCCGATCACTGGCCTGGCGATGTACAACTTTGCCCTGCACAACGGACCGCTCGCTTGGTTGGCAACATCGTTGCTTGGTACAGGCGCTTACGTGTTTGCGGCCGTGCGCTTGAACAACAAAGTCTTGGCCTGGCTCTCCTTGAGCTTCGTGGTGTCAACCGCCTGGTCCGGAGTGTCCGTGCTTGGCGGTGCCTTGGTCTGGTACTTCATTTCCTTGATCGCTGTAGCGGTCGTCCTGACGTTGCTCGCCCTGGCCCACCCCCGCTGGGTATCGCCGCTGTACGTACAACCACTGATGGCCCTGCATCCCTTTGTTGTTCCAGCAGTAGGGCTGGCCGCAACTGTCACGCCAAACGTTCTTGCCAAAGGCGAGTACCCGCTGGTGATGGCCATCTGCGGCACCTACTTTGCGGTGATGATGCTGGTCCCCGCGGCCCGATACCGGAATGGCCACTTCTTCGCCGCGCGTGCAGCGTTCACGCTCGCCATCATTGCCTCGGTGTGGGACGGCACCTCGGATGTCAGCTTGGCCATGCTGGCGGCAGTTGCCTGCCTGGGTGTCCAGGCGATCGGGATGTCATATGCCGGCAAGGCGGTCACGCCCAGGACCTGGTGGAACGACGCCGTGTCCTGCTTGGGATTTCAACTCCTTGTTGCCTTGGTCTTGACGGTGGTGCTTGGCGTCGGGGCCTTCGACCTGCCCAAGTACGTACCTTTCCTGGTTGTGCTGCCCACGGCGATGGTGCTGGGGTGGAGGCTGCGGCAAGGCGTCGCCTTCGCGCCGGCGGCAGTGCTTTGCTGTTCCCTGGTGCTCGCTGACTTGGTGGGCGCCTGGCCGTTGGCTTTGATGCTTGGCGCCACCGGGGCTTACTGGTTTGCGTTGGCGGCCCTTGCCCGCGGATTCCTTGGCAGGTGCCTGGTGCTGGCTGGGCGCCTTGCTTTCACCTTTGCCGTCCCCGCAGTCGTGGCCGGGGTGCTCGTGGGTCACCAGGAGCGGGTTCCGCTGACCGTGCTGGCGTTCGTGGTGGTGGCCGGAGTTCAGCAAGTGCTGAGTGCTGTCTTTGAGCGACGGGGCTTCGGCGTGGTGGCGGCGCGGGCCAGTACCGGACTCTTCGGCTGTGCTGCGGCTCTTGGATTGTTGGTTCTTGCCGTCCTGGAACATCTTCCGGGACACCCTGTGTTGGTTTCCGGAGTGCTGGCGCTGCTGGTCGCGGGGCTTGCCTCGGGATGGATGGCCTTCCCCCGGGTGCTGGTGCCACCAACCACCGGACAAAGCCGGACCCCTTGGCGCCTGACCATCGGCGAACTCCTTGCACCGGGTGCAGGCATGGTGGCTTTGTTGGTTTCTGCCACTGCTGTCTCCCGCGGAGCCGCCAACCTGGTGTTGCTGGCGATAACAGCCTATCTGCTGGCTACGGCCCTGCGCCTTCCCGTCTCGGTCCATCGGAGGGTCTACTGGTGGCTTGCCCGTGCCGCGGGCACAGTCCTCGTGGCATCGGCCTACGCCGATCTGCAGGGGCACGGGTGGGCCTTGGGCCTCGCTGGTGAGGACGTGACCGTGGCCTCCGTCGTGGTGTGGGTCCTGGCCGGGCAATTGCTGGTGGTCCTGGTGGCCGGGCGACGCGGAACTTCGCTCCAAACAGTCACTGCGGATGTGGGTGTACTTCTGGCAGCGATGGCAGTGGCAACCATCTCATTCAACGTTGCCACGCGGGTGCCCGCCCTCACGGCGTACGGTGGTTGGCAGCCCGGAGCTGCGGCCATCGTGACCACCCTCGCAGCGGCAATCTGCTCGATAGCTCTGCGCAGCCACCGGATCGCGTGGATCTTTGCGCCGGCGTCCGTGGCCCTGCTGCTGCTCCGGGCAGGCTCTGTGAGGGACGTCGAAATCATGCTCGGCATCCTCCTGGCCTACGGTTGCATCATGGCCGTGCTGGCTCAGGCCAAGCCGGTTCGCGGAGCCTACCTCGTGGCGGTCCGCGTAGCATCCGCGGCTCTGGTGACGCTTGTTGCCGCGGACGTTGCCGATTCGACGGCGGTGCCCTGGTTGGCGCTCGGGTTGGTCACTTTCCTGCAGCTCATCACGCATTGCCTGGCGCATCGCAGGCTTGATGACGTTCCCTTCCAACGGGTTGCTCTCTGGTCCACGCTGGGCCTCCAGGCCGGACTGCCGCTCGTTTACCTCCTGGTTGGCGATTTCGACGGCGGCGGCCGTTGGGTGCTCCTGCTGGGCTTGGCACTCGCTGGCCTCGCGTCGTTGTTGGTGCGCCGGACGCTGCGTGCTGCGGTGGCACTGTATCCCGGACTCGCGGCGGTCACCTTGACGGTGGTTTTCGCTGGGCCATTCCTGAACTTCCCGTCCACCACGTTCCTGCACCACGCGGTGTTGGACAGGTTCCAGGTTCCGGTTCTCCTGCTGGCATGCGCCATGGTGGTGACGCTCGCAAAGACGTTGCTGCGGGGCCGTCCTACCCGTGGCGCCGGAGGAGCGGACCGATGGCTGTGGTTTGTCTCGGCTGTGGTATTCGCCGGCACTGCTTGCTTGGCCACTGTTGATACGTCACCGGGCATGGTGGGTGGGGCTGTCCTGGCCGTCGCGATTGTCTTCTTCGCTGCCTCCCACCTGGAATCAATACCCTCCTTCTACGCGGGCGCGGCGCCCACCGCCTTGGTGGGTGCCGTTACCGCCGTCGGGGGTTTGCTCGATGCGGGAGCAGCGGGTCCGTGGGCCGACTTCCTGCCGTGGCTCGTTGGGGGAGTGGGCATGGGGTCCCTGCTGTACGGCCTCCGTTGGTTTGGCGGTCTCAACGTGGCTGGCCAGCCAGGAAGGCGGGCATCGCTGGCTGCGACCACGCTGGTGGCCTACCTTGCAGGGGCAGCTGTGGGCTTGGCCCACGACTCCACGGCACTGGCGGGCGCGTTCCTGCTGGCAATCGCTGGCGGCATCGCTGCGGCGGAAGTGCCGCATCAGAAGCACTTGGTGGCGGAAGTTGCTGCCATTGTTGCACTGGTCGGTTTTCAGCGGGCACTGCTGTTCGTGGACGGCGCCCGCCCGGATTGGTTCTGGGCAGCCCAGTGGTACGTGGTTACCGCAGTTGTTTTGGCAGGGGTGCGCTATGTGCGGGGCCACCGGGGAGACGCCATCCTGCGACTGGGCGTTGCTTCCGGATTCTTGTCGCTCAGTTCAGTGGCCACCATTTTCGGCGGAACGCCCCCGCAGCAGGTCTACGTCCTGGCGGCCCATGCCGCACTCCTGGGCGTGGGATTGCTGTTGTCCGAAAGGCTCTTCACGGCGTGGGGCGCAGCCGGGGTGGCCGCGAGCGTCATGTGGGCCTTGAGGTCATATGCCTTTGCCCTGCTGGCACTCGTTGCCGTGGCCCTCATTGTCCTCGCCGTCTGGCGGTTGAACCGCGGACCCCGTCCATCCGATCGCGCTGCATCCGATGGCAGTGGGCGCGGCGGGGAGGGAGTCGGATAGTGTTGCTTGGGTAGAAAGGATCAGCATGGAATTCCTGATTTTCCTGGTCATCGTTGTTGGCATCGGCGGAGGCGTCCTGTGGGGTCGCAAGTACTTCCGGAATGAGATCGACCGGGCCAAGCGCATCAACCGGGCCAACAAGAACAAGTAGGTTTTTAACCCGATCGGGTTAAGCGTGGTGCCTCCGGGCGCGCTCAAGTGCCCTGAGCCAGTAGAACGATTCCTTGGGCGTCCGTTCGAGGGTTTCGAAGTCCACGTGAACCAGTCCGAAGCGCTGGGAGTACCCGGCGGCCCATTCGAAATTGTCCAGCAACGTCCACACGTAATAGCCGCGGAGGTCCACGCCCTCGGCTTGCCCGCCTGGTCCCGTTGCCGTGAGGGCATGGCCCAGGTGCTCTGCCAGGTACGTGATCCGGTCGGTGTCCTGGACTGGGCCGCTGACATGGTCCGGCTCCGGGAAGCTCGCGCCTCCTTCGGTGATGTAGATCGGCGGGAGCGACGCCCCGTACCGCCCTTTCATCTCCTGCAGCAGCGTTGCCAGCTGTTCAGGCGCCTCGGGCCAGCCGAATCCCGTGACCGGGTATTCCTGGTAGGCGGCCAGATGGAAAGGAACGTTCACCATTTCCTCGGCCGTGCCGGTGGGTATTTCCGCCGGTCCGCGGCCAGAGGCCACCTTGATGGGGTAGTAGTAATTCACGCCGTAGAAGTCCAGCGGCTGGGCGATCACTGCGAGGTCGCCGTCCTGGACCGGACCCAGGGAGCGGAACCATGGCCACAGCGCGAAATGTGGCTTGGGGTATTGGCCCAGCAGAATGGCATCGGCATAGATGCGGTTGAGGATCAGGTCGAGGGCCTCGGCCATGAGCCGGTCGGAGAGCTTGTTGGTGGCAGGGCGGACCGGGGAGTGCATGTTGGAAATGCCGATCTGTCCGGAAACCCCTGCGGCGCGCAGTGCCTGCACGGCCATGCCATGGCCAAGGAGTTGATGGTGGGCCGCGGGCAGGCAATCGAAGAGGAGTTGGTGACCCGGGGCGTGGGCGCCCAAAGCGTATCCCTGCAACGTGACTGACACCGGTTCGTTGACAGTGACCCACGAGTCCACCCGGTCGCCGAAACGCTCAGCGACGATCGCACTGTAGGCGGCAAAGCGCAACGCCGTCTGCCGGTTCAACCAGCCACCGGCGTGCTCCAGCGGGAGGGGAGTGTCCCAGTGGTAAAGCGTGACCATGGGGGAGATCCCGGCAGCGAGCAGCTTGTCGATCAAGCGGTCGTAGAAATCCAGGCCCCGCTGGTTGATGGATCCCTGGCCATCAGGCTGGATCCTTGGCCAGGACAAGGAGAAACGGTACGAGTCCACCCCGAGCTCCTGCATCAGGGCGATGTCCTGGTCGGCACGGTTGTAGTGGTCGCAAGCAATGGCGGGGGAGCCGCCGTCGACGATTGCTCCCGGCTTTTCCGAGAAGGCGTCCCAACCCGACGGGCCCCGGCCGTCAGTAGTAAGGGACCCTTCGATCTGGAACGCGGCTGATGCGACGCCGAGCGTGAATCCCGGACGAAGGCGCGCGGCAAGATCTTCCACAGAACCCGTATCCTGGACGGTCATTCACCTATCATCCATACCGCGGCTCGGCTGTGGCAATGGGCTGAAGAGGCCCGATTAGCCATCGGCTCCGATTTCCGGCATACTGGATGAGTTGTTCAAGCGCTTCTTCGCGTCCCGATCCGGATAATGCCGGGTGCCAGGGTCCAAGCTGAAGCCCAAACATAACCCTGAACCCCATGGAATGCGGTCGAGTTTGCGTGAAAATCGCGACACGCCCGACCGCGGGGGTCGGTGCGCCGGCAGGTTGAGGAACCCGGAATTATCCGGATTCAGCTTGTGCGGCGTGTGGTGGTAAATCCTCAAACGCTTCGGCGGCCACAACAACAGGTAAGTAAACAGAGCAGCCCTAACTAGAGCAGCACTAGCTGAAAGAGAGTCAGGCGACATGGCGGGACAAAAAATCCGCATCCGGCTGAAGTCATATGACCACGAGGTCATTGATGTTTCAGCGCGGAAGATCGTTGAGACGGTCACGCGCGCAGGCGCAACGGTAGTCGGCCCGGTGCCGCTGCCCACGGAGAAGAACGTTTACTGCGTTATTCGCTCTCCTCACAAGTACAAGGACAGCCGTGAGCACTTCGAAATGCGTACTCACAAGCGTCTGATCGACATCATCGACCCCACGCCGAAGGCCGTTGACTCGCTTATGCGTCTCGACCTGCCTGCCGACGTGAACATCGAAATCAAGCTCTAGGGAGGTGCTGAGAGACTATGACCGCAACCCGTAACGTAAAGGGCCTGCTGGGCACGAAGCTCGGCATGACCCAGGTCTGGGACGAGAACAACAAGCTCATCCCGGTAACTGTTGTCCAGGCTGACTCCAACGTCATCACCCAGCTCCGCAACGCTGAGTCCGATGGCTACGTCGCCGTACAGATCGGCTACGGCCAGATCGACCCCCGCAAGGTCACCAAGCCGCTGGCTGGTCACTTTGAGAAGGCAGGCGTAACTCCTCGCCGCCACGTCGTCGAACTGCGTACCGCAGACGCCGCATCCTACGAGCTGGGCCAGGAGCTCTCTGTTGAGATCTTCGAAGCCGGCCAGAAGATCGACGTCGTCGGCACCTCCAAGGGTAAGGGCTTTGCCGGTGTTATGAAGCGTCACGGCTTCTCCGGTGTTGGCGCTTCCCACGGTGCCCACAAGAACCACCGTAAGCCTGGCTCCATCGGTGGCGCATCCACCCCGAGCCGCGTCTTCAAGGGTCTGAAAATGGCCGGCCGCATGGGCGCCGTTCGTCACACCACGCTGAACCTCACGGTTCACGCTGTTGACGTTGAGAAGTCGCTGCTCCTTATCAAGGGTGCCGTCCCCGGTGCCCGCGGCCAGGTCGTACTCGTACGTTCCGCCGTGAAGGGAGCCTAGTTCAATGACTAGCACTGTCAAGGTTGACCTGCCTGCAGAGATCTTCGACGTCCAGACCAACGTGCCCCTGCTGCACCAGGTTGTCGTCGCCCAGCTCGCTGCTGCCCGCCAGGGAACCCACAAGACCAAGACCCGCGCCGAGGTTTCCGGTGCCGGTCGCAAGCCGTTCAAGCAGAAGGGCACCGGCCGCGCCCGTCAGGGTTCCATCCGTGCTCCGCACATGACCGGCGGTGGCATTGTCCACGGTCCCACCCCGCGCGACTACAGCCAGCGCACCCCCAAGAAGATGAAGGCTGCTGCTCTCCGCGGCGCCCTGTCTGACCGCGCCCGTAACGACCGCATTCACGTCATTGAGGCCCTGGTTGCCGGCACCAAGCCGTCCGCCAAGGAAGCCCTGGCGTCGCTGCGTGCGGTTTCCGAGCGCAAGAACCTGCTCGTTGTGATCGAGCGCGCCGAAGACGTTGCCGCACTGTCCGTGCGCAACCTCGCAGATGTTCACGTTCTGTACGCAGACCAGCTGAACACCTACGACGTGCTGATCTCTGACGACGTGGTCTTCACCAAGGCTGCTTTCGATGCGTTCGTCGCTGACAAGGCAAAGAACGAGGAGGCCTCCAAGTGAGCGTAACCACCATCAAGGACCCGCGCGACGTCGTGCTTGCACCCGTCGTTTCGGAAAAGAGCTACGGTCTGATCGACGAAGGCAAGTACACCTTCCTGGTGGACCCCCGCTCGAACAAGACCGAGATCAAGCTGGCCGTGGAGAAGATCTTCTCCGTCAAGGTCGACTCGATCAACACCATCAACCGTGCCGGTAAGCGCAAGCGCACCAAATTCGGCTGGGGACAGCGCAAGAGCACCAAGCGTGCAATTGTCACCCTCAAAGAAGGCACAATCGACATCTTCGGCGGTCCGCTCGCGTAGCGGAGACCACTTTAACGAGGAAATAAATTATGGGAATCCGTAAATACAAGCCGACTACCCCGGGCCGTCGTGGCTCGAGCGTAGCCGACTTTGCTGAAATCACGCGGTCGACTCCGGAAAAGTCGTTGCTGCGTCCGCTGCACAAGACCGGCGGCCGTAACAACACCGGTAAGATCACCACCCGTCACAAGGGTGGCGGACACAAGCGCCAGTACCGTCTGATCGACTTCCGTCGTCACGACAAGGACGGCATCAACGCCCGCGTTGCCGAAATCGAGTACGATCCGAACCGCACGGCTCGCATCGCCCTCCTGCACTACGTTGATGGCACCAAGCGTTACATCATCGCCCCGAACAAGCTGTCCCAGGGTGACTTCGTCGAGGCTGGTCCCGACGCTGACATCAAGCCGGGCAACAACCTGCCGCTGCGCAACATCCCGGTTGGTACCGTTATCCACGCAGTTGAACTGCGTCCGGGTGGCGGCGCCAAGATGGCCCGCTCCGCAGGTGCTTCGGTTCAGCTCGTCGCCAAGGAAGGCCGCTTCGCACAGTTGCGCCTGCCCTCCGGCGAAATCCGCAACGTTGACGTGCGCTGCCGCGCAACCGTCGGCGAGGTTGGCAACGCCGAGCAGTCGAACATCAACTGGGGCAAGGCCGGCCGTATGCGCTGGAAGGGCGTTCGCCCGACCGTCCGTGGTGTAGCCATGAACCCGGTTGACCACCCGCACGGTGGTGGTGAAGGTAAGACTTCCGGTGGTCGTCACCCGGTCAACCCGAACGGCAAGCCCGAGGGCCGTACCCGCCGTCCGAACAAAGAGAGCGACAAGCTTATTGTTCGTCGCCGCCGTACTGGCAAGAACAAGCGATAGGAGCCTGGACACATGCCACGCAGCCTGAAAAAAGGTCCTTTCGTTGACCAGCACCTCTTTGTGAAGGTCGCACGGGAAAACGATAAGGGCACCAAGAACGTCATCAAGACCTGGTCCCGCCGTTCGATGATCATCCCCGACATGCTCGGGCACACGATCGCCGTACACGACGGACGCAAGCACATCCCGGTGTTTGTCACTGAGTCGATGGTCGGGCACAAGCTCGGCGAATTCGCTCCTACGCGGACATTCCGCGGCCATGTTAAGGACGACCGTAAGGGCAAGCGCCGCTAAGGCGCCTGACCTTACGTCTTAGACGAGAGAAGGAAAGCAATGGAAGCCAAGGCAATTGCGCGTCACATCCGCGTAACGCCTATGAAGGCCCGGCGCGTCGTCAACCTTGTTCGTGGCAAGCAAGCGAATGAGGCTCTGGCAATTCTGAAGTTTGCCCCCCAGGCAGCTTCGGAGCCGGTATTCAAGGTACTTCAGTCGGCAATGGCCAACGCACGCGTCCTCGCGGACCGTGACGGCGTTGCATTCGACGACAGTGACCTCTTCATCAGCGAAGCATTCGTTGATGAGGGCCCGACCATGAAGCGGTTCCAGCCGCGTGCCCAGGGCCGCGCCTACCGCATCAAGAAGCGGACCAGCCACATCACCGTGGTCGTCGCAACCCCGGAGAAAGAGGAGGCTCGCTAAGTGGGACAGAAAGTAAACCCGCACGGGTTCCGACTCGGCATCACCAGCGACCACGTTTCGCACTGGTTTGCTGACAGCAACAAGCCGGGCCAGCGCTACAAGGACTTCGTCCGCGAGGACATCAAGATCCGTCAGCTCATGTCCACGGGCATGGAGCGCGCCGGCATCGCCAAGGTCGAGATCGAGCGCACCCGCGACCGTGTCCGCGTGGACATCCACACGGCACGTCCGGGCATCGTCATCGGCCGCCGCGGCGCTGAAGCAGACCGTATCCGCGGCGAGCTCGAAAAGCTCACCGGCAAGCAGGTCCAGCTGAACATCCTCGAGGTCAAGAACCCGGAGATCGAAGCACAGCTCGTTGCCCAGGGCATCGCAGAGCAGCTGACTTCCCGCGTGGCTTTCCGCCGTGCGATGAAGAAGGCCATGCAGTCCGCACAGCGCGCAGGTGCCAAGGGTATCCGTGTTGCTTGCTCCGGCCGTCTGGGTGGCGCAGAAATGTCCCGCTCGGAGTTCTACCGCGAAGGCCGTGTGCCCCTGCACACCCTCCGCGCGAACATCGACTACGGCTTCTACGAAGCCAAGACCACCTTCGGCCGCATTGGTGTGAAGGTTTGGATCTACAAGGGTGACGTCACCGCCAAGGAACTGGCACAGCAGGCAGCTGCTGCTCCGTCCCGTGGCCGTGGAGGAGACCGTCCGGGCCGCCCGGGTGGCGACCGCCGTCGTCGTAACGACCGTCCGGCAGCTGAGGCAGCACCCGCTGCCGTTGAAGCACCGGCCGCTGAAGCTGCTGCTCCGGCAGCAGAAGGAGGACAGGCTTAAATGCTTATCCCACGTCGAGTCAAGCACCGTAAGCAGCACCACCCGGGTCGTTCCGGCGCTGCTACGGGTGGCACCAAGGTCACTTTCGGTGAGTACGGCATCCAGGCCCTGAGCCCGGCATACGTCACCAACCGTCAGATCGAGTCCGCCCGTATCGCGATGACCCGCCACATCAAGCGTGGCGGTAAGGTCTGGATCAACATCTACCCGGACCGTCCGCTGACCAAGAAGCCTGCCGAAACCCGTATGGGTTCCGGTAAGGGTTCCCCGGAATGGTGGGTCGCAAACGTCAAGCCGGGCCGGGTTCTCTTCGAACTCTCCGGTGTCAATGAAGAGGTAGCTCGCGAGGCCCTGCGCCTGGCAATCCACAAGCTCCCGTTGAAGGCACGCATTGTGCGTCGCGAAGGTGGTGAATAGAAATGGCAGTAGGGTCGAAGGATCTCGCACCCGCACAGCTGGACGGTTTCGACAACGAGCGTCTCGTTGAAGAACTCCGCAAGTCCAAGGAAGAGCTGTTCAACCTGCGTTTCCAGTCCGCCACCGGTCAGCTGGAGAACCACGGTCGTCTGCGCGCGGTAAAGAAGGACATCGCACGCATCTACACCGTTCTTCGTGAGCGCGAGCTGGGCATTCGTGCCGAGGTTGCCGCACCGGTTGTGGAAGCCAAGGAAGAAAAGAAGTCCAAGAAGGCTGCCAAGGCAGAAGCTGCCGAGGTTGAAGCTGGAGAGGACGCCAAGTGAGCGAGAAGGAAAACGTGACGGAAGCAGCAGCCAGCGCTGAACAGCGCGGTTACCGTAAGACGCGTCGCGGCTACGTAGTCTCCGACAAGATGGAAAAGACCATCGTTGTTGAGGTTGAAGACCGCGTGAAGCACGCTCTGTACGGCAAGGTTATTCGCCGCACCTCGAAGATCAAGGCTCACGACGAGCAGAACACCGCCGGCATCGGCGACCTCGTTCTGATCGCCGAGACCCGCCCGCTGTCCGCTACCAAGCGGTTCCGCCTGGTGGAGATCCTCGAAAAGGCCAAGTAAATCCGACGCCGGGCATGCCCGGCCGGGCTTACTGGAAGGGCCCGCGTTCCTTACGGAGCGCGGGCCCTTCCGCTTTTCCTGCCAGTTATGGTATGGCCTCAAAGCATGCTAAGATTTTGAGTTTGTATGGCGCCATTTGTGCGTCATCAACCACCTCGTAAACAATCGTGCCACTGCATACTGCCCCGCGCAGGGTTTTCCTGCAAGGGAAGCTGATGCTTGTGGCACGGGCGTTTAGGCCTGTTCTGGCAAAATCCAGGCAGGTCCAGAGACACCCCGATCAACCGTTCCGCAAGGCTCATTCCGTATGCATGATTTCGGTCTGAGAACCGGCGCGACGCAAGGAGTAAAAATTGATTCAGCAGGAGTCGCGACTCAAGGTCGCCGACAACACGGGTGCTAAGGAAATCCTTACCATTCGCGTTCTCGGTGGATCCGGCCGTCGCTACGCAGGCATTGGCGACGTCATCGTCGCAACCGTCAAGGACGCTATCCCTGGCGGCAACGTAAAGAAGGGTGACGTCGTCAAGGCTGTCATCGTTCGTACCAAGAAGGAACGCCGCCGTGCGGATGGTTCCTACATCAAGTTTGACGAGAACGCAGCTGTGATCCTGAAGAACGACGGTGACCCCCGCGGTACCCGTATCTTCGGCCCGGTTGGTCGTGAACTTCGCGACAAGAAGTTCATGAAGATCGTTTCGCTGGCCCCGGAGGTGCTTTAGTCCATGGCTAAGATCAAGAAGGGTGACCTGGTTCAGGTCATCACCGGCGCCAAGCAGGAACGCGGCGGCGACCGCGGCAAGCAGGGCAAGGTCCTGCGCGTATTCCCGGACACCAACCGCGTGTTGGTCGAGGGCATCAACCGCGTCACCAAGCACACCAAGGTTGGTCAGTCCCAGCGCGGCACCAAGACCGGCGGCATCGAGGTTGTTGAAGCCCCGATCCACGTGTCCAACGTTGCTCTGGTAGACCCGTCGACCAAGAAGCCGACCCGCGTTGGTTTCCGTCTCGACACCGTTGAGAAGGACGGCCGCACCAAGACCGTTCGTATCCGCGTGTCCAAGGCCACCGGGAAGGACATCTAATGACTGAGACTCTCGAGACTCCAGTGAAGATCGTTCCGCGTCTGAAGACGAAGTACGCAGAGACCATCAAGAAGTCCCTGCAGGACGAGTTCAACTACGCGAACGTGAACCAGGTTCCCCGCCTGGTGAAGGTTGTTGTGAACATGGGTGTTGGAGATGCCGCCAAGGACTCCAAGCTGATCGACGGCGCTGTCCGCGATCTCACCCTGATCACCGGCCAGAAGCCGCAGGTAACCAAGGCCCGCAAGTCGATTGCACAGTTCAAGCTGCGCGAAGGCATGCCGATCGGTGCACACGCAACCCTGCGTGGCGACCGCATGTGGGAATTCGTGGACCGTCTGGTATCGCTGGCACTGCCGCGTATCCGTGACTTCCGCGGCCTCAACGGCAAGCAGTTCGATGGCAACGGCAACTACACCTTCGGTCTGACCGAGCAGGTTATGTTCCACGAAATCGACCAGGACTCCATCGACCGCGTTCGCGGCATGGACATCACGGTCGTCACCACCGCCAAGACCGACGACGAAGGCCGCGCGCTGCTCAAGGCGCTTGGTTTCCCGTTCAAGACTGAAAACTAACTACGTAACAGGTCCGGCAGCGCAGGCTCATGAGAGCAAGCGCCGCGGAAACCATTACGAGGAAGGGCTATAGCCCAAATGACTATGACAGATCCTGTCGCAGACATGCTCACGCGTCTGCGCAATGCAAACTCGGCATACCACGACTCCGTGACCATGCCGTACAGCAAGCTGAAGGCACGCGTTGCCGACATCCTGAAGGCAGAAGGCTTCATCGCCGGCTGGAAGGAAGAGGAAGCCGAAGTTGGCAAGAAGCTGACCATCGACCTCAAGTTCGGTCCGAACCGCGAGCGTTCGATCGCTGGTGTCCGCCGCATCTCCAAGCCGGGTCTCCGCGTTTACGCGAAGTCCACCAACCTGCCTCACGTGCTGGGTGGCCTGGGTATCGCAATCCTGTCCACCTCTTCCGGCCTCCTGACTGACAAGCAGGCCGGCAAGAAGGGCGTGGGCGGCGAAGTCCTCGCTTACGTCTGGTAACGGGAAAGGAAGAGAATAATGTCACGTATTGGACGTCTCCCCATCACCGTTCCCGCCGGCGTTGAGGTCAAGCTTGATGGCTCCGTCATCAGCGTCAAGGGTGCCAAGGGAGAGCTGAGCCACACTGTTGCCAGCCCGATCGAGGTTTCCCTCGAAGAGAACACCCTCACGGTCACCCGCCCGAACGACGAGCGCAACTCGCGTTCGCTGCACGGCCTGACCCGTACCCTGATCGCCAACATGATCCAGGGCGTCACCGAGGGCTACGAGAAGAAGCTTGAAATCGTCGGTACCGGTTACCGCGTTCAGGCCAAGGGCGCTGACCTGGAGTTCGCTCTGGGCTACAGCCACCCGGTCAACGTCTCGGCTCCCGAGGGCATCACCTTCGCAGTGGAGGGCCCCACGAAGCTCTCTGTTTCGGGTATCTCCAAGCAGCAGGTCGGCGAGGTTGCTGCCAACATTCGCAAGCTGCGCAAGCCCGACCCCTACAAGGGCAAGGGTGTCCGTTACGCCGGCGAAGTCATCCGCCGCAAGGTCGGAAAGGCTGGTAAGTAAACCATGGCCATCGCAATTAACAAGAAGCGTTCGAACAAGAGCAAGTCTGCTGCACGCAGCCGCCGCCAGCTTCGTATCCGCAAGCGCATCACGGGCACGGCTGTTCGTCCCCGCCTGATCGTCAACCGTTCGGCACGTCACGTGTTCGTTCAGGTTGTCGATGACAGCAAGGGCGTCACCGTGGCTTCGGCTTCCACCCTCGAAGCCGACCTCCGCGCTTTCGACGGTGACAAGACGGCCAAGGCCAAGCGCGTTGGCGAACTCGTCGCCGAGCGTGCCAAGGCTGCAGGCATCGAAGCTGTTGTCTTCGACCGTGGCGGTAACAAGTACCACGGCCGCATCGCCGCCGTCGCTGACGGTGCTCGCGAAGGTGGGCTGGCACTGTGACCGCTGAAAACAACGAAAAGGACATTCAGGTGACTGAAGCTGCAGCTGCTGAAGCAACTGAGACCGCAGCCGCTACCGACGACCGCCGCGGCGGACGTCGTGGCGAGCGCGGCGAGCGTGGCCAGGGCCGCGGCGACCGTGGTGGCCGTGGTGGCCGCGACGGCGGCCGTGAGGCCGAGAAGAGCCAGTTCGTAGAGCGCGTTGTAACCATCAACCGCGTTGCCAAGGTCGTCAAGGGTGGTCGTCGCTTCAGCTTCACCGCTCTCGTCGTCGTCGGCGACGGCAACGGTCTGGTTGGCGTTGGCTACGGCAAGGCCAAGGAAGTTCCCGCAGCAATCGCCAAGGGCGTTGAAGAGGCCAAGAAGTCCTTCTTCCGCGTACCGCGCGTTGGCAGCACCATCCCGCACCGCGTGCAGGGTGAAGCTGCTGCAGGCGTTGTCCTGCTGCGTCCGGCTTCCGCTGGTACCGGTGTTATCGCCGGTGGTCCGGTCCGTGCAGTACTGGAGTGCGTGGGTATCCACGACATCCTCTCCAAGTCGCTCGGTTCGTCCAACGCGATCAACATCGTTCACGCGACCGTTGACGCCCTGAAGCAGCTCGAAGAGCCCGCTTCCGTGGCAGCCCGCCGTGGCCTGCCGCTGGACGAGGTTGCTCCGGTTGCCCTGGTGCGTGCGCTCCAGAACCAGAAGGCAGGTGTCTAGTCATGGCTAAGAACCTGACTCCTTCCGACGCTAAGTTGGAAATCACCCAGATCAAGGGCGTCATCGGCGCCAAGCAGAACCAGCGCGACACCCTTCGGTCCCTCGGCCTGAAGCGCATCGGACACACCGTTGTCCGTGACGCCGACGCCGTGACCGTTGGCATGCTCAACACGGTTCCGCACCTCGTGAATGTTGAGGAGGCGAAGTAATGGCAGAGAACAAGACCGCCGCAGAGGCTGCTGAGAAGCAGAACGCTCTGAAGGTCCACCACCTGCGTCCCGCCCCGGGTGCCAAGACCGCCAAGACCCGTGTTGGTCGTGGTGAAGGCTCCAAGGGTAAGACCGCTGGTCGCGGTACCAAGGGTACGAAGGCCCGCTACCAGGTAAAGGCTGGCTTTGCCGGCGGCCAGCTGCCGCTGCACATGCGCCTGCCGAAGCTGCGCGGCTTCAAGAACCCGTTCCGGGTTGAGTTCCAGGTTGTGAACCTGGAGAAGCTCAACGAGCTGTTCCCGGAAGGTGGCGCTGTCACCGTTGAGTCCCTGGTTGAGAAAGGTGCCGTTCGCAAGAACCAGCCCGTCAAGGTGCTGGGCACCGGTGGCATCACCGTCAAGGTCGACGTCACCGCCCACGCATTCTCTTCCAGCGCGGCTGAAAAGATTGCTGCAGCAGGCGGAAGCACCACCGCTCTCTAAGAGTCGGCGGGGCAAAAGCCCGTTGTGAAAGGATCCCGGTTTGCGGGGCTTCGGCCCTGCAGGCCGGGATTTTTTTCGTGGTTGTGGACTCTCGATTATTACGACGGCGTCACAAGCGGCTAGACTCGGTTGTTGGGTTTCATTGAGCCCATCCACATCCTTGTACTTAAACTCAGGAGGACGCTTGCTCAGCGCATTCGGACGGGCGTTTCGGACGCCCGATTTGCGACGCAAGTTGTTGTTCACGCTGGGAATCATCACAATCTTCCGCTTGGGAGCTTTCATCCCCTCGCCTGGTGTGAACTACCAGAATGTCCAGCAATGCTTGAATAACGGTGAAACCTCGCAGGGCATCTACCAGCTGGTGAACCTGTTCAGCGGCGGTGCTTTGCTGCAGGTATCCATCTTCGCGCTCGGCATCATGCCGTACATCACGGCGAGCATCATCGTGCAGCTGCTCCGGGTGGTCATTCCCCGGTTCCAGCAACTGTATGAGGAAGGCTCGTCCGGCCAGTCGAAGCTCACCCAGTACACCCGGTACCTGACCATCGCGCTGGGCCTCTTGAACGCGACCACCTTGGTGTCGCTGGCCCGCTCTGGCCAATTGTTGCCGGGCTGCAACCTGCCGATCATTCCCGATGACAGCATCGTTACCACGATCCTCATCATCATCACCCTGACGGCCGGCACCGGCCTTATCATGTGGATGGGCGAACTGGTTACGGAGAAGGGCGTGGGCAACGGTATGTCCCTGCTCATCTTCACGTCCATCGCAGCCGGCTTCCCGCGCTCCCTGGGCTCCATCTGGGAGTCGAAGGGTCCGGGTACGTTCTTCATCGTGCTGGCCATCGGCTTGGTCACTGTGGCGTTGGTTGTCTTCGTGGAGCAGTCGCAGCGGCGCGTTCCGGTGCAGTACGCGAAGCGCATGATTGGCCGCCGCACGGTTGGCGGAACCAGCACCTACATTCCCATCAAGGTGAACATGGCCGGCGTCGTGCCCGTCATCTTCGCTTCCTCCATGCTTTACCTGCCCGGCCTGATTGCCCAGTTCAACCAGCCCAAGGCAGGGGAGCAGATGGCGCCCTGGGTTGAGTGGATCAACAACAACCTCACCCGTGGCGACCACCCCATCTACATGGCGCTCTACTTCGCCATGATCGTGTTCTTCACCTACTTCTACGTGGCCATCACCTTCAACCCTGAAGAAGTGTCGGACAACATGAAGAAGTACGGCGGGTTCATTCCGGGCATCCGGGCGGGTAAACCGACCGCGGACTACCTGCAGTACGTGCTTTCCAGGATCACCCTGCCTGGAGCCCTTTACCTGGGCTTCGTGGCGCTGATTCCGCTGGTTGCACTCGTCCTGATCAACGCCAACCAGAACTTCCCGTTCGGTGGCACGTCAATCCTGATCATGGTGGGTGTGGGCCTGGAAACCGTCAAGCAGATTGATGCGCAGCTACAACAACGTCACTACGAAGGGCTTTTGCGATGACGAGAATGCTGATTATCGGACCTCCGGGTTCAGGCAAGGGTACGCAGGCTGAGCGGATTTCCGAGCGCCTTGGCGTAGTCGCCATCTCCACCGGCGACATCTTCCGGGCCAACGTCAAGGGCGAAACACCTTTGGGCATCGAGGCCAAGAAGTACATGGACGCCGGGGACTTCGTTCCGGACAGCGTCACCAACAAGATGGTCCGCGACCGCCTGGGCGAATCCGACGTCGAGAACGGGTTCCTCCTTGACGGCTACCCGCGCACCACGGCCCAGGTGGACTACCTGGACCACATCCTCGCCGAGGGCGAGCAGGAGCTCGACGTCGTGCTCCAGCTGACCGCCGACGACGAGGAACTGGTGCAGCGCCTTCTCGGTCGCGCCAAGGAAACCGGCCGTTCTGACGACAATGAAGCCGTCATCCGCCACCGCCTTGACCTGTACCACGAGCAGACCGAGGCCGTTGTTGCGAAGTATGCCGAGCGTGGCATCCTGACGCAGGTGGACGGCATCGGCGGCATTGACGAGGTCACCGACCGTGTCCTCACCGCTATCGAGTCGGCGAAGGCCGTCTAAGCAGGTTTGTCCACATAGCCCGTGAAACGGCTCCGGACGCAAAGGGTGTGTCCCGTACGATTGGTGCGGGACACACCCTTTTCCTTTTCCGCGGCAATCTTGGGGGAACCGCATGCATGGAGTCTTTTCCGGGAACAGCCGGATCGCGGGCCTGGAGGTCTACCTGCCACCCGCTCGCCTGGACACGGCCGCCGTCGAGCGTCGCATCGCTGAGTCAAGCCCCGGGTTCCGCGTACCGAGAGGCCTCATTGGACGGGTCACCGGGATCAGGACACGCAGCGTCATGGCTGAGTCCGAGCAGGCCTCCGATCTTGCCGCCAACGCCGCGGCAAAGGTTCTGGCAGGGTGCGGGCTGCAGGCCCCGGACGTTGACCTGCTGATCTTCGCCTCGGCCAGCCAGGACATGGTGGAGCCGGCTACCGGCCACATGGTCGCCGCAAAACTGGGGCTGCAATGCCCCGTGATGGACGTCAAGAACGCCTGCAACAGCTTCCTGAACGGTGTAGAGGTGGCAGACTCGCTGATCGCTGCCGGGCGTTATGCGCGGGTTCTGGTGGTCACGGGTGAGTCGCCGTCACGGGCTGTACGGTGGTCGGTGCCGGACTTCCAGACGTTCGCAGGCAGCTTCCCCGGGTACACCATGAGCGACGGCGGTGCCGCCGTGCTGCTTGAGGCTGCGCTCCCGCCCGCCGCGGGCACCGGTTCGGCGAAGGCCGGGTCGGAAGGAATCCTCGCCATGGCGTTCACGGCCAAGAGCAGCCACTGGTCCGTGGGGACGTTGGCCGGGGGCGGATCGGCCTTCCCCCGTGACCCCGAAGCCACCTACTTCACCATGGATGGGGAGAAGCTCAAGGACGCGTTCCTGGACCTTGGCTGTGAAGTGCTGGACCACACCCTGGAGAGCCTGGGCATGAAATGGGAGGACTTCGCTGTTGTCTGCGTGCACCAGGTCAGCGCCCCCTACCGGGAAATCTTTGCTGAGCGCGCAGGAGTACCGCAGGGCAAATTGGTGCCCACAGTAGAGGAGTTCGGCAACCTCGCGTCCGTGAGCTTGCCGCTGCAGCTCAAAATGGCGATTGATGGAGGGCGTTGCGGCCCGGGTGACGTGGTGGCACTGGTTGGTTTGGCCGGCGGGGTGAGCCTGGGAATGGCCGTGGTGCGGCTGTGAACCCAGCGCAGTCCGGATCCCTGGGCAGCCTGGCTCCCACCCGGCGTTTGTCCATCGCCGTGCCCATGCTCAACGAAGCGAAGCTGGTCCGGCAGACCTTGGAGTCGCTCGCTGCCCAGGTCGAGGCCAACTTCACGGTTGTGGTGGTGGATAACGGTTCCACTGACGGCAGTTGCGGCATTGTGGAGGCGTTCGCCGCAGAGAACCCCGGCATGGATATCCGCCTCCTGCACGAGGCGGAGAAGGGCACTGGCGCGGCCGCCGATACCGGGATGCGCTTCGGCGTTGACCACGGCGCCACGTGGCTGGCACGGATCGACGCCGACTGCCTCGCCGCGAGCGATTGGACGGCCCGCATCGTGGCCGGATTCGAGGCGGGGCTTGAACTCATCGCCGGGCAGCTTGTACCGCGGGATGACGAGGGCATCACGGCCGCAGAGCGGAGGATGATGCTGCTGGCTGTTGAAGTGGCGTCGTTCTTCGGCAGGATCCGTCCCGGCAACAAGGGAGAGGGTTACCTGGGTCCCTACCAGATGCTGCCGGGTTGCAACATGGCCATCACCTCCGACATGTACCACCGTTCCGGAGGCTTTCCGAGGACCCGCATCGAGGATCTGCACGAGGACCGGGCACTGTCCAACCAAGTACGGAAACTGACCCGCAACTACGCGCTGCGCCGGGATGTGGTGGTGTACGGCTCTTCCCGGCGGGTGAAGGCTTGGGGGCTGAAAAACACCCTGGCCTGGTATGCGGACCACCGCTACCGTCCCGAGCACGTAGACATCCGATGACGGGTTCCGTCATCGCAGCAGAGCGCTGGGAACGCAGGGTCCAGCTGGGCGCCCATCCGGTGCTCTATCCGCTGGTCCGTTCGCTGGGTGCGTTGGGTCCCGTGCTTCGTCTCCCAGGGCTGGGCGTTTTGGTCAGCGAAGCGTCCCTGGTCCGTGGTGTGCTGATGGACGGGGAGCGATTCGTGAAGAACGGAGCCTCGGCCTCGGGTGGCTTGTGGACCCCGGTGGTGGGTCCGCGGGCGCTGGTCAACATGGACGGAAAGGACCACCGTGAACTGCGGCGGAAGCTGGCCGACCTCTTCACTCCGGGCTCCGTCGCGGCCATGGTGGAACCGGCCAAGGAAAGTTTCCTCTCCCGCGTGGAGCAGGGACTGGACAACGGGGCCGGGGTGGACCTGGTGGACTGCGTTAAGGAGTTGGCCGGGGGAGTCATATCCCGGCTGTTGGGCGTGCCCGATGACGCGCCTGGGCGTTTGCCGGACAGGGAACTGTTCAATCTCGGTTCCTCGATTTCCTCGCTGGTCCGCTTGGGTCGCCCCAGCCTGACGCCACGGCAGGCGGCCAAGGGGCGTGCCGCCGTCGAGCTTCTGGCCGGTCCGGCGAGGGCGGCCTTCCACGGGAATGACCCCAGAACGTTCCCCGGCCGGCTTCGCAGCTTGGGCATGACCGAGGAAGAAGCCTTGGGCATCATCAGTGCCTTCGTCATGGTGGGGACGGAGACGCTGGTTTCCTTCGTGCCGCGGTTGGTGGCCTTGCTGAGCGATTCCGGACGGGTTTCTGCGCTCGCGGCCGATCGTTCCGGCCTACCTGCGGCGGTCAACGAGGCTTTGCGGTACACCGTGCCGTCACCCATGATGCTCCGGAACGTCGTTGTTGACGGAGCAATCGGGGCAAAGGCAGTCCGCACCGGCGATCGTATCCTCTTGTCCACCGTGCATGCCGCGAAGAGCCTGGGAGGATTTGATCCGGACCAGCCCACGCCGCCGCAGGCCCGGCAGTTGTGGTTCGGGGCCGGTCCCCACTTTTGCATCGGCATGCCGCTTGCCATGGCGGAGATCAACGCTGCCCTGGACGTGCTGCTGGACAGGTACCTCAGGAAGCCCTGGACCATCCCGTCCAGGAAGGTCAGCACGGGCGTGCTGATCCCGGGTTACCAGAAACTGGAGTTGGCCAATGAAAGCTGACGGGCACACGGATTTGGTGGAGGCTGTGTATGCAGCAGCCGCGAAGGTCCCGGACCATCCTGCAATCACGGCCCCCGGCCGGGCTCCCGGAAAGCGCAGCCAAGGAAAACCCGGAAAGACCATTACCTACCGCGACCTTGTGGCCGGAATCGAGGCGACCTCCACCCGGCTCCAGGACCAGGGCTTTGGCTCCGGAGAGCGGATGCTCTTTTCCGTCAGGCCAAGCCCCGCCGCCTTCATCCTCGCCTTGGGCGCCGTCAGGGCCGGCGGCTCGGTAGTGTTCATCGATCCAGGCATCGGTCCTCCCCTCTTCCACGACCGGGCCGAACTCGCCGCTCCCCGCTGGGCGGCCGCGGAATCGCTGCTGTATGCGCTCAGCACCAGAAGTCCCCTGCGGCCACTGGCCCGTCGGCGGGGCCTGCTCCTTCCCGATTACGGGGCCATGAACGTCCGGCACTATTACGCGGGACCGTGGCTACCCGGAGTTCCGGGCGGAGCCACGGCGGTGGGGAAGTTGCGGCGTCCGTTGCCTCAGGCCGTAAAGGCTCCCGGAATACCGGCGGGCTCGGACTCGGAACTCCCCTCCGGCGATTCCGGACAGGAAGCGGTGATCATCTTCACCTCGGGGACCACAGGAGCCCCCAAAGGTGTGGTCCACACACGGGGTTCGCTTGCCGCGGGCTTCAGCCAACTCACCCGCCGCTGCACCTTCGGGGAAGGCGACCGGATCCATTCGGAGCAGCTCATGATGGGCCTTCCCGCCCTGATCGCCGGTGCCCATTGGACCATGCCGGCCTATGGCTTCTCCGCCCACATCGACCCCCTCCGGTTGGCACGCGAGCTGGGGCCGGTTGTTGGGAAACGAGACGGCTATGGCGCGGCAACCCATCTCTTCCTTGTTCCCTCGCAATTGGCGCCCATCCTGGACGCGGTGGAGGACGGCACTGTCCGGCTTCCGGCTACGTTGAAGACAGTGATGCTGGGTGCGGCTCCTGTCCTGGCGCCTTTCCTCCAACGTGCCATGCACCTGCTGCCGGGCGTCGATTTCAAGCTCATCTACGGCATGACGGAACTGTTGCCCATAGCGATCGCCGACGGCCCGGAAAAACTTGCCTTCGCCGCGGGAACCACTGCCGAGTTCACTGCGGCTGATGGAAGCGGTGAAGGAGACTTCCTCGGGGAACCGCTGCCCGCCGTCGGCATCCGCGTGGGGGAGGACCACGAACTGTTCGCGCACGGCCCCAACATGTGCCTGGGCTATCTTGGCGAGAAACCCATGGCGGAACACGCCACGGGGGACCTGGTTCGCCTGGACCACGGGAAGGACGGGGCAGATGGGCGGGCCCGGTTGGTGATGATCGGCCGGAAGAAGGACATGATCATCCGTGGAAAGACCAACATCTATCCGGCCTTGTATGAACCGGTGATCGCCGGCGTGGAGGGCGTGCAGCATGCCGTGATGATTGGCGTTACCGACTCCATTGGCGACGAGTCGGTGTGGCTCGCCGTGGTGCCGGCACCGGGTCATAGCGCCGAAGTCCTCCGGGCCCGGCTGGCGAAGGACCTGCCCCGGCTGATCGACGAATCCGCCCTTCCGGACCGGGTGGAAATACTGGACACCATCCCGGTCGCCGGACGCCACAGGAAGCCTGACCGCGCAGCCCTTCGGCGGCAGTTCGCTGACACAGCGCTTGCCGTGGACCACGCATGAAAATCGCCGTCACGGGAGCTACCGGATTCATCGGGGCAGCCGTAGCCCAGGCAGCGGAAGCCCGGGGCTGGGAAGTGGTCCGCTTTGCCCGGCGCACAGGTGATGGCCTTTCCTACTGGGATCTCGCTGGCCTTGCGCCGGCGCGCTTACCGGATGTAGACGCCGTCGTCCATGCCGGTGCCTTCGTCGCTGACTGGGGCGACGCCGGGCAGTTCCACCGCACCAACGTCCTGGGGACACGGGCGGTGGCTGAGGCGTTTGCGGGAACACGCCTGGTGCACATCTCAAGCTCAAGCGTCTACCCATGGTGGGAGCCTTGCCGCAACCGTCGCGAAGAGGAGCCTGCAACACGCCACCTCAACGCCTATGGTCGCAGCAAGGCGCTCGCGGACATCGAGGCCAGGAAGCACGGCAATGCCCTGGTCTTGCGGCCGCACGGTGTCTATGGCCCAGGGGACCGTACCCTCTTGCCGAGGCTCGTCGGTAACATCCGTGGGGGACAACTCCTCAGTGTTGGCCACCCCGCGGTGAGGCACCAACTCACGCACATCAGCAACCTGACCGGCGCCGCGCTCGCTGCCTGCACCTCAGGGCTTCGGGGAGCAGTCAACGTCGCTGACGCAGAACCGGTGGAGCTCGGTGACGTGCTGCGGCAGGTACTGGACGTGACCGGACATGGGGACGTGCGGATCCGCTGTATCCCCGTCGCCGGGGCTATGGCCATGGCGCGTGTTTCGGAGACAGCCGCCTTGGCAAGCAACAGGCCGCCGCGGCTGACGCGGTACGCCGTGAGCCAGTTGGGACGCGAACGGACTTACTGCTTGGACAGGCTTCGGGGCGGCCTGGGGGTCGAGCCAATTTCGACCTCGCTGTCGGATGCTGGAAAATGGTTGGAGCATGGGGCCCGATCGGCACCCGTATAAACATCCCAGAGGAGAACATGGCGTTCGGTCAGCCCCGCATTGAATACAAGTCCAACGAGCAGATGCGCAAGATGCGCGAGGCCGGCCTGGTGCTGAGCCGTGCGCTGGATGCTGCAGTTGCGGCGGCAAAGGCGGGTGTGACCACCAAGGACCTTGACGACGTCTTCGCTGCTGTCCTGAACGACGCCGGAGCCAAGTCCAACTTCCTCGGTTACCACGGCTTCCCCGCCACTATCTGCACCTCCGTGAACGAGGAAGTGGTGCACGGGATCCCGGGTGGCCGTTTGCTGCAGGACGGCGACATCATTTCGATCGACGGCGGCTGCATCGTGGACGGGTGGCACTCGGACTCCGCCCGTACCGTGATTGTCGGCACGGCCGATCCGGAGGACCAGCGCCTCTCGGACGTCACGCAGGCAGCCATGTGGCGGGGCATCGCCGCGCTCGCCAAGGGCAAGTTCGTGGGGGACATCGGCAACGCGATCGATGATTACGTTTCCTCCGTTCCCGGCAAGCCGCTGGGCATCCTTGAGGACTACGTAGGCCACGGCATCGGTTCCGAGATGCACATGGCACCGGATGTCCTGAACTACCGCACCAACCACCGGGGTCCCAAGATCCGTCCCGGGCTGTGCCTGGCCATCGAGCCCATGCTGGTGCGCGGTGGCATCGAGACCGCCACCCTTGACGACGATTGGACCGTGGTGACCACCGACGGCAAGCGATCCTGCCAGTGGGAACACTCCGTCGCTGTCCACGAAAAGGGCATCTGGGTCCTGTCCGCGCCGGACGGTGGCGCAGAGCAATTGGCGCCGCTCGGCGTCGTGCCTGTTCCGATTCCGTAGCAAACCCAAAAGAAAGCGCGGAGCTGCCATGCAGCCCCGCGCTTTTTCATGCAGCCGGGAGGCTACGCCTTCAGCTTGGGCTTCACATCCTTGGTGAAGATGCCTTCAAGCGTCTTCTTGAGTTCGGTCATGGTTGCCTTGACATCGCCCTGCTGGGTGAGGATCTTGGCGGCAGCCTTGGCCATTTCCTGGTCCGCACCGGGCAGGAAAACACGGGCGTTGTCCTGGACACGGGTGACCGCGAGCTGGTCCATGGCGGTCTTGATCTGCGGGGTGGCTGCCAGGACGGCCGACATGTCCGCCGAAAGCCGCGTGGGCATGTAGCCGGTTGCGGCGGAGAACGCGGCAGTGTTCTCGGGTTCGGTCATGAACTTGAGGAACGTGGCTGCGGCGAGCTGCTCTTCCTTGCTGATGCCGCTGGGGATGCCCAAGCCTGCACCACCGGTGGGGCACACGCCCGTGGCAACCTCGGGGCCGCCCGGCAGGAAGCCCACGCCGACGTTGAACTTGGCGGCCTTGAGCACGCCGAGCAGCGAACCGGTGGAGGAAATCGTGGCGGAGGCGATGCCCGCAGCGAAGTCGTCGGCAGCTTCCTTGGAGGAAACGCCGGCCCATGCGTCCTTGTAGATGGAATCCTGCGCCCACTGGAGGGCAGCCACTGCTTTGTCCGAATCACACGTGATGTCCCAGTCCTTGGACCAGCTGCCACCCCAGCCCCACAGGTTGTTCTGCAGGGTCCAGCCTGCATAGCCCGCCAGGGCGGGGTACATGTAGGCGTGCTGCGCACCGGAGGATGCCTTGAGCTTGGGTGCCCACTCGGCGAATTCCTGCCACGTGGCCGGAGCACGGTCCGGAAGGCCAGCAGCCTTGAAGTGGTCCTTGTTGTAGTAGAACAGCGGGGTGGAACGGCCGTAGGGAAGGGCCCACTGCTGGTTGTCGTACTTGTAATCGTCAACCAGCGATTTCTGGAAGTCTTCGAGCTTGATGTCCAGCTGCTGCACAAGCCCATCCAGGGGGATGATGCTGCCGTTGGAGAAGTAGCGGAACCACCACACGTCGGAGAGGACAACCAGGCCGGGCAGACCGGTCTTGGCAGCTTGGGAGGTCTGGAACTTCTGGGCAATTTCCTCGTAGTTGGCGCCGGCGGTCACCAGGTTCACCTTGATGTCGGGGAACTTGGCGTGGAACTTGTCGATGATGGACTTTTCCACGTCTTGGGACTTGCCAGGGTGGTTGGTCCAGAAATCGATGGACGCGGCTGGCTTGACGCCGCTGAAGTCGACGGCCGCCGATTCGACGGTTGTTCCGGGGCCCGCCGTCGACGGTCCACCGCAGGCGGCCAGTGCCGCTGCTCCGGCGCCCAGGCCTGCGAGGCCAAGGAAATGCCGACGGTCAAGATTCGTGCGCATAGTGCTTCCTCTCAATGACTGACTTCGATGCGAAATAGTGCGGGTGGAGTTGTTAGCCGGTGACGCTGCCTTGCGTCAGGCCGGCGACGATGTAGCGCTGCAGGGCGGCGAAGACCAGAAGGATGGGGACAATCACCAGGACTGCGCCCGCCATGAGGATTCCCCAGCCCGCGCCGTTGCCCTCGGAGTTCTGCAGCAAGGTCAGGCCCACCGGGAGCGTCATGGTCTCGGGCCGGTCGGTGATGATGAGCGGCCAGATGTAGTCGTTCCATTCACTGACCACGGTTACCAAGGCCACGGTCGCCACCGAGGGCAGGGAAACAGGCACAATGATTTGCCACAGACGTCGCCAGTGTCCGGCGCCGTCGATCTCGGCCGCTTCCAGGATGGACGGCGGGAGGGTGAGGAAATGCTGCCGGAGCAGGAAGGTTCCGAATGCCGTACCCAGGCCGGGGAGGATGATGCCCCATAACGTGTTCTTTCCTCCCATGCCTGCGATCAGGATGTAGTTGGGCAGGATCGAAACCTGCGCCGGAACCATGAGGGCCACCAGGATCAGCACGAAGATGACGTTCTTGTACGGGAACCGGACGAACACCAAGGCATACGCCGTCAGGATCGCCAGGACCACCTTGATGGTGGAACCGACGGAGGTGACGATCAGGCTGTTGGCGAAGAACTGCGCGAACGGGACGGTGGTCATCGCAGTGGCATAGTTCTCCAGGTTCAGCGACTGAGGCAGGATCTTCAGGTCCGTGGTGACAATCTCGCCGGGCTGTTTGAAGGAGCTCAGCAGCATCCACAGCAAAGGCAGGAAGACCACCAGCGTTGCCACGACGAGCGGGACGTATCCGGCGGCCAGCGTCTGGACCAGGTTGGACCTGGACAGCGGCCGCGGTACGTGGGGTGGCTGCGGTGCTGCTTGGTCCGGGTCCGTGGGACGTACGACGGCGGCGGGAGACTGGGCGCTCACGAGTAGTGGACCTTTCGCTCAACAAAGCGCAGTTGGAGGACGGTGATGACCAGCAGGATGGCGAAGAGGACCACCGAAATCGCGGCCGAATAGCCTGCCCGGTTGTAGGCGCCGAAGGCCTGCAGATAGGCCTCGTAGATCAGCGTGCTGGTGCCGTTCCCCAGCGGCGTCATGATGCGGATGAGGTCGAACGCCTGCAGGGAGCTGAGCATGGTGGTGATCAGGAGGAAGAACGTGGTGGGGGAGAGCAGGGGCACCGAGATGTTGAAGAACCGGCGGATGTTGTTGGCTCCGTCCAACGCCGCAGCTTCCATGACGTCGCGGGGGAGGGACTGAAGGCCCGCGAGATACACCACGGCGCAGTAGCCGAGGTTCTTCCAGACGTACACGATGATGACCATCACCAAGGACAACTGGGGATCGTTGATCCACTGCGGGCTCTGCTGTCCCAAGCCACGGAGAATCCACGCGAGGACTCCGTAGCCGGGGTCGAAGATGAACAGCCACACCAGGCCCACACCCACGCCGGAGAGCACGTACGGTGCAAACACCGCCGAACGGGCGAACGTGGTGCCGCGGACCTTCGAGTTCAATGCCAGGGCCACCAGCAGCCCGAGCACCATGGAACCGCCCACCGTCACGACCGTGAAGATGCCCGTGGTTCCGAGGACCTTGGCTGCGTCCTCGCTGGTGAAGAACGTGATGTAGTTCTGCAGCCCCACCACCGTTGCCGACGCCGAACCCAGCGTCCAGTCCAAGGTGGAGTAGTAGATGTTGTTGATCAGCGGCCAGTAGGTGAACGTGGCAATCAGGGCGATGTTGGGCAGGGCCATGGCGAGGAAAACGACGAAGTCCTTGCGGCTGCGGCCGGACCACCGCTTGGCGTAGCGGCCAGGTGCGGACCCGTTTGGGGGCGGCACCGCGACCGGAACGCCCGAACGGTCAGGGAGGGTGTTGACGAGTCGGGTAGTCATGGATCACTTACGTTGTGAGGCGAACTTTGGGTGCCGGCCCGGATCGGGGCGGCGGGAGACAGCCCTAGCTCACCACAGGGCCGAGGCTCCGTTGGACCAAAAACGGGCACCGTACCGATAGTTGGCTGACACTTCCGGACCCGTTTACTCACCGTTACTCCGGAGTTCGAATTCGAGGCCGGGCTACCAGTTGGCCGCACCGCTTCAGGTGGAGAATGGAGCCATGGGTCAGATAACCGATGTTCCAGGAATCCGGATTGGCCACACCCAAAAGAACGACGGCGGGTGGCTCAGTGGCGTGACCGTCGTCCTTCCGCCTCCGGGAACCGTAGGGTCGGTGGACGTGCGGGGCGGGGGACCAGGGACGCATGAGACCGACGCCCTGGACCCGACCACCTTGGTTTCCACTGTGGACGCCGTTGTCCTCACGGGTGGGAGCGCCTTCGGATTGGTGTCCGCGCATGGGGCGCAGCAGTGGTGCGAAGAACAGGGGAGGGGCTTCGAGGTTCCCGGGACCGTTGTTCCGATCGTTCCTGCCGCCGCTATTTTCGACCTCGGCCGCGGTGGTGACGTTCACGCCCGCCCTGACGCCGGCATGGGTTACCAGGCAGCCGCCGCAGCGTTCGCCTCAGGCGACCATGCCGCCGTCGTGCGCGGAAACGTCGGTGCCGGAACCGGTGCCGTCATAGCCAGAGGCCAGTACAAAGGGGGCGTGGGCACGTCGTCGATCTCGCTGGAAAACATCTCGGCCCATGGACTTGTCATCGTGGGGGCCATTGCCGTGGTCAATGCGCTGGGGACTCCTGTGTTCGGTGCGGCGGGGCCGCAACCCTCTGCGCGCTCGGTCGTTCCTCCCTTAGACGCGCGCGGCCGGGTTCCAGCCCCGCCGCAGGGGCTCAACACCACGCTCGTCGTCATTGCTACCAACGCTGTTTTGGATGTCGCCGAGTGTAAGCGGACCGCCAGTTCGGGTCACGCTGGCCTGGCCAGGGCCCTCGACCCGTCCCATACCCTCGCGGACGGTGACACCGTGTTCGCCCTGGCGACTGGCGCCGTCGGGCTTGACCGCAGTACCGAGCAGGCGCGGCAGGTATCCCTGATAACCCTCCAGAGCGCGGCGGCGGAGGCAGTGCGGTTGGCGATACTGGACGGCGTTTCGGCCGCGGAAAGCATCACGACGGCGGCGGGCACCTTCCCTGCCTACCTCGCCTCTGGAGGGTGACGAGGAAGCCCGGGTGCGCTACCATGATCGGATTTAACTTTCCCGCCCGAGTGGCGTAGAGTTGTCTGTTGGTTGTCTGTACAGCCACGCCCTTTTTGGTGTGGTGGTTCCAAGAGGACCAAAGCAAACAAAAAACGTCCGCTGGATCGCCGGTGCCTAACCGGAGGACTGCGGCAAACAACAGTTAGCGGAGGATATGGCCAAGAAGGACGGGGTCATTGAGATCGAGGGCGTTGTGACTGAGGCGCTGCCCAATGCGATGTTTCGCGTTGAGCTCACCAACAAGCACGTCGTTCTCGCGCACATCTCTGGGAAGATGCGTCAGCACTACATTCGTATCCTCCCCGAGGACCGGGTAGTGGTGGAGCTGAGCCCGTACGACCTCACACGTGGTCGTATCGTCTACCGCTACAAGTAAATTGCTGGGCGGCTAAGGCAAGGCCTTGGTTGCTCCAGCTGATCAACTGCTAAACACGCAAAGGAACGCCATGAAGGTCAAGCCGAGCGTCAAGCAGATCTGCGACAAGTGCAAAGTGATCCGCCGTAACGGCCGGGTCATGGTGATCTGCGAGAACCCGCGCCACAAGCAGCGCCAGGGCTGATTCCCCGCAAGGGAACCAGCGCCCGCAAGGGCAAACCTGGGTTGCTTAACCCACGCAAGTAAATAAAGGCAGCACAAGCTGAGCTGGGACGCTTTACAGAGCCCGGACAGCGAACCCCCGGTCGGAGGCTGGGGCCGCATGGAAAATGCGGGTGTACTGCCTACGACCTCCGGTTTATTCAAGGAGTACCGCCACTATGGCTCGTCTCGCTGGCGTAGACATTCCCCGCGAAAAGCGGTTGGAAATTGCGCTTACTTACATCTACGGCGTGGGTAAGACCCGTGCACACGAAACCCTGGCTGCCACCGGCATCAGCCCTGACGTTCGCGTCAAGGACCTGACTGACGCCGAACTGGTTCAGCTGCGTGACTACATTGAAGGCAACTACAAGGTTGAGGGTGACCTTCGCCGCGAGGTAGCCGCCGACATCCGCCGCAAGGTTGAGATCGGCAGCTACGAAGGCCTGCGCCACCGCAAGGGCCTGCCCGTACGCGGTCAGCGTACGAAGACCAACGCTCGTACCCGCAAGGGCCCGAAGCGCACCGTCGCCGGCAAGAAGAAGGCCGGACGTTAATCCCTCGGGATTGACCTGGTTTTCCCCCGATAACTTTCTGTAGGAGAAACAATGCCCCCGAAGACTCGTGGAGCGGTCCGTAAGCCGCGTCGCAAGGATAAGAAGAATATTGCGCTTGGACAGGCGCACATCAAGAGCACCTTTAACAACACCATCGTGTCCATCACGGACCCGACTGGCGCTGTGATCTCCTGGGCTTCCGCCGGTGAGGTTGGCTTCAAGGGCTCCCGTAAGTCCACCCCGTTCGCTGCCCAGATGGCTGCCGAGGCTGCTGCAAAGCGCGCCCAGGAGCACGGTCTGCGCAAGGTTGACGTTTTCGTCAAGGGACCGGGTTCGGGACGCGAAACCGCAATCCGTTCGCTCCAGGCTGCTGGCCTTGAGGTTGGCTCCATCCAGGACGTCACCCCCAGCGCCCACAACGGTTGCCGCCCGCCGAAGCGCCGCCGCGTCTAATTAGGTTCAACCTGCCTGACGGCCGGGCCTGCTTGTGGATCCACAAGCATGGTCCGGCTGGTCAGGCTGGAAACCGAAGCCGATTTCCACCACCTGTGTTGCGTCATATAGCGGATGCTCGCCGAAAGGAAACCTAAGTGCTCATTGCACAGCGCCCCACTCTGTCTGAAGAAGTTGTAGCCGAGAACCGCTCCCGTTTCATCATTGAACCGCTGGAGCCGGGCTTTGGTTACACCCTCGGAAACTCCCTCCGCCGTACCCTGCTCTCCTCCATCCCCGGTGCCGCTGTTACCAGCATCCGGATCGATGGCGTGCTGCACGAGTTCACCACGGTTCCGGGTGTCAAGGAAGATGTCACTGAGATCATCCTGAACATCAAGAACCTTTCGGTTTCCTCCGAGCACGATGAGCCGGTTGTTGCGTACCTGCGCAAGCAGGGCCCCGGAGTCGTCACCGCCGCGGACATCGCTCCGCCGGCCGGCGTCGAATTCCACAACCCGGATCTGCACATTGCCACCCTCAACTCGAAGGGCAAGTTCGAACTCGAACTGACCATCGAGCGCGGCCGTGGCTACGTTTCGGCAGCTCAGAACAAGTCCGGCGACTCCGAGATCGGCCGTATCCCGGTCGACTCGATCTACTCGCCGGTCATGAAGGTAACTTTCCGCGTGGAAGCTACCCGTGTTGAGCAGCGCACCGACTTCGACAAGCTCATTGTCGACGTCGAGACCAAGCAGGCTATCGCTCCGCGTGACGCTGTTGCTTCTGCAGGCACCACCCTGGTGGAACTGTTCGGTCTTGCCCGTGAGCTGAACACCGCAGCTGAAGGTATCGAGATTGGCCCGTCGCCGACTGACGCTGCACTTGCAGCTGACATGGCTCTGCCGATCGAGGATCTGGACCTCACGGTCCGTTCCTACAACTGCCTCAAGCGTGAGGGCATCCACACCGTGGGTGAACTCGTTGCCCGCTCCGAGGCTGACCTGATGGACATCCGCAACTTCGGTGCAAAGTCCATCGACGAGGTCAAGGCAAAGCTCGTTGAACTGGGTCTGTCCCTTAAGGACTCCCCTCCCGGTTTCGATCTCGCAGCCCGCGCCGCAGCCATCGAAGAGGACGACGCCGCGTTCAGCGACGACGAGCTCTAAAAAGCAGATCTTGGCCGCCGGGTCCAGTGATGGAACCGACCGGCCACCACAACAGGAGAAATAACTATGCCTACCCCCACTAAGGGTCCGCGCCTCGGAGGCGGCCCGGCTCACGAGCGCCTGATGCTCGCGAACCTGGCAGCATCGCTCTTCGAGCACAAGCGCATCACCACCACGGTTACCAAGGCCAAGCGCCTCAAGCCGTACGCAGAGCGTCTGGTCACCTTCGCCAAGCGTGGCGACCTCGCTTCCCGCCGTCGTGTTCTCGGCCTGATCAGCGACAAGGGCATTGTCCACGAGCTGTTCACCGACATCGCCGGTGCTGTTGCCAACCGTGACGGTGGCTACACCCGCATCACCAAGATCGGCAACCGCAAGGGCGACAACGCTCCCATGGCTGTCATCGAACTGGTTCTCGAGCCCGTTTCCCCGAAGCAGGCCGTAGTTGCTGAAGCAACCGCTGCTGCTGCCAAGGCTGCTCCGGCTGCCGAAGCTCCTGCTGCTGAGGAAGAGGTTGTTGAGACCGAAGCTGCAGAAACCGAAGCTGCTGAGGCTGAAGAAGCCCCCGCTGCCGAGGCCGAAGCTGCTGAATCCGAAGAGGCTCCGGCCGACGAGGACAAGAAGTAAATTTCAGTAGAATTGAGTCTATGAACGAACAAAAACCCGCTGCCCCCGTTTTGGAGGGCGGCGGGTTTTTGCGTATCAGGATGGATCTCTCGTACGACGGCGGTCCGTTCAGCGGCTGGGCCGTGCAACCAGGGCTCGTGACCGTCCAGGGGTCGCTTGAGGAAGCGCTTGCTCTTTTGGTGCGGCGCCCCGTCCGGGTGACAGTTGCGGGACGGACCGACGCGGGTGTCCACGCCCGTGGCCAGGTGGTTCACGTCGACTTCACGTCAGACGAATGGTGCGGCCTGACGCGGGGACACGACGTCGACCCCTCTGTTTCGCTGTTGCGGCGCCTGCGCGGCGCGTTGAGCCGCGTTCTCGGTGACCTCACCGGTGCCATCGAAGTGCACGACGCCGGTCCGGCGCCCTTGGGTTTCGATGCCCGGTTCTCTGCGTTGTGGCGCCGTTACAGTTACCGGATTGCCGATGGCCCCGGGCACTGGGACCCCGTGCTACGTGGGATTACGTTGTGGCACAAAGCTTCCTTGGATGTGTCGCTGATGAACGCCGGAGCATCACTGTTGCTCGGGTTGCAGGACTTCCGTTCCTACTGCAAACCCCGTGAGGGTGCCACCACCATACGTGAGCTCCAGCAGTTCTCCTTCTCCCGGGGGACTGATGGGATCATCGTGGCAACTGTGCAGGCAGATGCTTTCTGCCACAACATGGTGCGCTCTTTGGTGGGCTCTGCCTTGCGGGTGGGGGAGGGGCTGGAACCGCCGGCCTGGTTGCATGAGCGTTTGTTGGCCCGCGCACGCGACCCCAAGTCCCTGTTGGCTGCGCCGCATCCCCTGGTTCTGGAGGAAGTTGCCTACCCGTCCGATGATGAACTGCTGGCGCGGGCTGAACTGACGCGGGCCCGGCGGGAGTAACTCGGCGCTCAGGCGCAAGTGAGGTTCCCTTTGAGGACTTTGCCGGTCCACTGGTTGGAGGTGCCGGGGACCTTGTAGTAGCCGCGGATTTCGTAGGACCACGTGCCGATGACTTCGTAGCCGGAGGTGTAGGTCTTGCCGGCAGCCTTGCTGAGGTCACCGGTGAACTCAAGGTTTCCGGAGCGGTCGAAGATCTTGACTTCGTGGTAATTGGCGTTGGCCACCGCGCTGAAGGAATTCACTGTCACGGTTGCCCGGATGCCGAAGGTGCAGCTCATGGTGACGTTTGCACTGGCCGGGGCTGCGATGTTTGCTGCTGAGAACTGTGGAGCGGCCTGTTCGCTGTCCTTGAAGGATGCCAGAGCTGCGGTGGGTGCTGCGAGAAGTCCAATGACGACGACGGCGACGGCCATCAAGGTCCGGAGAAGGCGGTTGAACGTAAGCATCTGCAGTCTCCTTGTCCTGATGGCGGCCGGTCTCTTGGGTATTCTCGCCGGGGCTGATCGGGCTGGGGTAAAGAATCCGATCAGCCCCGGCGAAGCTCTTTGCGCAGCGCCTACTTGATGGTTTCGGTGCGTTGGGTGCCGGTGAAGGAGAAGGCGATGGTGGAGGTGGCGCCTTGGAAGGTGTTGTCCGCGGTGGTGGGGAACGCGGTGGTGACCTTGAGGTTGTCGGTCTTGGCCGAGGTCAGGGAGGTCAGGTTGCTCAGGACCTTGTTCGCGCCGATCACCGGGGCCGAGGCCAGCACGGTGGTCTTGGTCCCTGCGCAGGTGTACGGGGCAGCGGACCCGGTCCACGGCACGGAGCAGTTCTCGATGGTCAGCTGCAAACCATTGGTCGTGTCGGTGGTCAGCAAGGAAGAAGTGGCGCCGGCGGAGGTGGTCAGGGTGACGTTGTTCAGGTCCGAGTTGCCGGTGTTGGCCAGGGTGACGAGCTTTTCGACCTTGTCACCGGGCAGCAGGCCCGCGACCGGGACGTTCAGGGTGTTCGATGCCCCGGTGCCCAGGGCGATGGTCACGGTCCCGGCGGTCACGGCCTGGGAAGCGGAGGTGGAGGAAGTGAACGCACCATAGGTGCCCATCCCGGCGACGGCGGCAGCGGTGCCGACCAGAGCGACGGAGGCGAGGATCTTGCCGGAAGTGGTCTTGAGGCTGATGGCCATGTGAATCAGTGTCCTTTTCAAAGTGGCCACCGTTTCCCCGGACGGCCGTTTCCTTGTTTCCAGCCTTACTGGCTGACAAGAAATACTCTGACGGCCCCACCTCAAGAACCCATCCTGCAATCAATCAACAGTTCCTCAGGAAACCCTCAAGAGCTGACCTGGTAACGCACGGTGATACGGCCTTGCGCTTGCGTAGTGAATTAGGTCATAAAAGTATTACCAAAGTGGCTGCTTGGCGCAGCTGCCAGGGTTCCGCTCGTCCGAGTCGTTTGAATGGAGTAACCCATGACCGGTTTTTCTGAGGTGTTGAAGTCCCAGACCGCTTTGGCCCACGAGCAGGCAGAACAAACGGGCTTCGTTACAGAGCTTCTTGCAGGTCGCCTGGACGCCGAGCAGGTAGCAAGGCTGCTGCTGCAGAATCTGGTCATCTACCGGGCTCTCGAGTCGGCGCTGGCGAGCAACGGGGATCCCCGCCTTGCCGTTTTTTCGGACCCCGCGCTGCTTCGGGTCCATGCTTTGGAGAAGGACCTTGACGTCCATTTCGGCAGCGACTGGGAGGCAAGGCTCGACTCCGGATCACTGCATGTGACACCCGGGGCCGAAGCGTACGCTGCGGAACTCACATCCCTGGGTCCAGGGTCGGTGACCTACCTTCTGGCTCACCACTATGTGCGCTACCTGGGCGACCTCTCGGGAGGTCAGATCATTTCGTCATTGGTACGACGACACTACGGACTTGGACCGGAGGGCCTGAACTTCTACGCTTTCGAAGGCATCGACAAGATCAAGCCGTACAAGGACGCCTATCGTCATCACTTGGATTCGGCGCCCTTCAGCACTGAGGAGAAAGAAGAAATCGTTAGCCACGCCAAGAATGCTTTTGCCACCAACCAGCAAGTGTTCGTGGACCTCATGCAGGATTATCTGCGCTCCGGCCACGAATCGGACGCGCATACGGCGCTCTCCTGACGGCCCTGCGCCGGAGAGTGGCACGTACTTTGGGCGATCCACTCGCCGTTCCACTGAGCGGCAGCCCTAAACCGTGCCGAAGCTGCACGAATCACGGGAAGTTCCAGCACGATGGCGGGGAACGAACCAGCTTCGGCCAAGTTTTCGAGGTTGTGGCAGATGGCTTCCAGTTCCAAGGCACCCACCATGTTCGATGCCGTACCCAGGCTCAGGAGTGCCACGGTAAGCCCCTTGTCGTCGTGGTCCATGACGGAGTCCACGATCCGTTCAATGCGTTGGGGGAGCATCAGCACGAAGGCCGACAGGAACCGCTGGGCTTCCTCGGAAGAGGCAAGTTCGTCGGCCAGCAACTGCAAGCGTTTCAGGTCCAGAATGGGCGGTTCGGGATCGTGGCAGGCGCACGCGATTGACTCGCCGGGCACTACGACGGCGGCCGGTGGCAACGCCGCAGGGTTGTTGATGCTGGTCAGCGCGCTCATGAATTTGGCGTCCCTTCCCTGGATCTGTTCATGTTCTGGATGAGAGTGTGCGCGGCTTGGCTCAACTCCGGTGGTGGGAATGGCTCAAGAGTTCCTCAAAAACCTTGCCGGTCCCACCATGGCTGGCCATGGGTGATTGGTGTCGAGTGTCCGGACATCAGGGGCGCGGGCCGTTGCCAGGCTGCGGTGGTTCCTGCATCCAAGGCAACTGGGGGCCTGCGGGCGGTGGGCTGGCAGGCGACTGGCCTGCGGGGAGCTGGGCATACACGGCAGGCTTCCGCTGTTTTCGCATGTTCACGAACAGGAGGGCGGCCATCGCCAGAACAGCGAGAATCAGTACTGCGATGGTGGCGATGATCCATACAGGAATGCCCTGCCCGCCCTGGGTATTGCTCGCCGGCACATCCGCGACGGCTGCCGGCGTCGGACTCTTGGACGCCGCCTCTGCCAGCTTGACGCCATTGGACGTCAGGAAATCCCGAAGGGTTTGCGTGTCGGTGATGTAATTGGCCTGACCTGCCCCTTGGTAGACGTAGGCGGAGTTGATGCCGATGACTTCACCGGCTTCGTTTACTGAGGGGCCGCCGGACATTCCTGGTGTGATGTCTGTATCAATCTCCGTGCGGGGCACGCCTTGGGTCGAGTAGCTTCGCGAGCTCACGGCTCCCGAGCGGTAGGACGGCTTCTGCCGTTCGACATCGGAGGTAGAGCCAACCAGGTCAGGGAAGCCTATGGACGTGACCTTGTCACGGACCTTGGGAGCTTCGCTGCCCAGCGCCAGTGCCGGGGTGTCCTTCATATCCGCTATGCGGAGCAGGGCGTTGTCGCCTTTTTCGAAACCTTGCTTGGCTATGAGCTGGGCCGTGATGGCCGTCTTGCCGCTCAGGACGCCGCCGTCGATGCCGGAGGGCTGGTCAATCTTGATCTGAGGGTCGGCCAGCGACAAGGGCCAGTCAACGTTTTCCGGCTTGACGCCCGTGAGGCTCTGCTCATCGATGACCTTCGCGTAGATGCTGGTGTACAGGGCGTCATCCGCGTCCACACAATGGCCGGCAGTGGCGACGTGCCCTGTGCTGCTGACGAACCAACCGGTACAAAGCGTCACCAAAGTAGTCTTGAAGGTCTCCGTGGTTCCATCTTTAAAGGGGACTTGAACGGTTGCGGACCACGCAGTGTCCACCCACACGATGGACTTGTCGATGGTGTCCGAATTGACGTCGGCCCAGGCGGAAGTGGACCCCAAGAGCGGTGCGGTCAGAGCCGAGGCGATGGCGAAGGTTACTGTGCCTTTCTTCCCCGGTTTCCAGGACGAGCTTGATAATTTCATGGCGGCTTCCTGATGCTCAAAATGCTCTGAATAATGGCGCACCCCAGCCTGTATGTGGAGTGTAGATGAACTGAAAGGGATGAAACATGCCTTGGAGGTACTCGACTTTTCGCCAGGCCGCTACTTGCCGGGTGGACTCCGGGTACTCGGGTTTCTTGGGCAGACCCCCTCCCGGCTCTGGGTACCGGGAGGGGGCCCTGTCGGCCGCCCGTAGTCTGGGATCCACGAACGGCCGGTCCTGGGGCCGTCTCTAGTCAGCGCTGCTCATTCGGGCAACCTGATGAGGCGGGAACTTGTGCTGATGGCGTTGACGGCGGAGGCGAAGATCGGGCCCATTTCCGCGCCCGTTGCTGCGCAGAAGAAGAAGTCACCGTCCGCGTTTTCGGTGGCCCTCAACGCAGTGGTGGAGCAGTCATTGGATGCCGCGCTGGGGACACCGGCTGTCTTGGGTGAGGCGGCCGCGGCGAGCACATCCCGAACGAACGATCCTCCGCTGGTGCACCGGGCCGAGTTGGCGTCACCAAAGGCAACGGTGATGATCAGCAGGCCTTGAGCCTTGGCATTGGTTGCGACGTCCTTGAGGTTTTGGCACGCTGTGGCACCGTTCGTCGTGCCAAGATCGCCGCTGTTGCTCAACGCTGTGGTTCCGCCGGTGATGTTCTGCTCGTTCGGCTCGCCGTCGGTTTCCAGGATGATGGCCTTCTTGGCAGGGGTTGACCTGACCGGGAGCGAACCGAGGTTGTTGGGTGTCAGCCCGAGCGCGTACCTGGCTGCCGACTTCAGCGGTGATGCGAGATAGGTGCCGGTACTGGAGGCGCCCAAGCAGTTCAGGCCACTGACCAGCGTGCTGCTGTTGTTCAGTGGTGGGGTTCCGCCTGGTATTGCGGGGTTGGTGGTGTAGTTGTTGGAGAACGGCACTGGAAGCCATGGTCCCGTGGTCTGCGATGTTGATGGGGTGGTGATGCAACTGCCCGGGCTGGTGCTGCTTCGGCCGATGGTGCCCAGGGCAACGTATTGCTGTTCCTTGGTCATGGTTTGCAGGGTGCTCTTGATCCCGGCGACCATGGCGTTACGGTCCGCAGTGTCCATACTGCCGGTACGGTCCGCGACCATCACGATGTCCATGGGGTTCGGTATCTGCGATCCGCATGACCCTTTGCAGGCAGTGGAGGACAGTGCACCGGTGTTCCCTGTGTTGACCCCGATGACGGGTGCAAACGCGAAGGGAACATCTTTCGCTGCTGTCACGATGATGGTGTTGCACGTCTTGGTTCCGCCCGGAACGCACGGGATGGAGCACAGTGTCTCGTTGCATTTCGCGCCGGCAGTGGTGCCGGGATCGCACACATTGGGTACCTGGCCGGCCGCCACGGTTTTGGATGCACCCGTGGAAGCGACCAGGCACCGGAAGGTAATGACGGGGTTGGCCTCCGGGTCGTTGGTTTTCGCGTAGGCGACTGCAGCGCTCTGCGCCGTTGTGGGGTCATTCGGCAAGGATCCCGCCCCTGCCAGGGCTGCAGCGTCCAAAGCGTTGCTGAGGTCCTGGCGTTCGTAGGCGAGCTTGCCGAAATCCAGGGCCAAGGCCAGTGCGGCGAACAGCAACGGCACCATGAGCGCGAAGATGACGACTGAGGCACCCCGCTCGTCACTATTTTTCCGCCCAGCGGAGGTGGCTGTCCGGGACTGGCGTCCTGAGGTCTTTAGGCGGCGCATGTTCCACCGGTCCAGTTTTTGGCTCCTGAGGTCACGGTTGCCGTGCCTTCCATTTTCATGACGTATTTCGTGTCGAAGTAGCCGTCGAGCATCCAGCTGAAGAACCCGCTGACGGAACGTTGCGGGTAGCGCAGACAGACTACGAGCTTCCCTGGCGTGCCGCCGGTAGTGTCGACGACGAACTTGGATTGGAGCTTCGTGGCATCGAGGTTGCCTTTGGAACCGGTCACGGAGGCGATGACGTCGCCGTTGGTGACACCCTGCCGAGCGCCTTCCCGGGCTGCGGCCTGAAGGCTGATGTTTTCGCTGTAGGCGACTCCGAAGTCGATGACCCCGAGCAGCATGGACAGCAGCAGAGGGACGATGAGGGCGAACTCGACAACGGAGGCTCCGCGTTGCCGGTCGCCCTGTGTCCCGGGACGCGTCTTGACTGACCTTGACATGGTTTCCTCCCCGCTTCACTTACCAGCGAATGTGGCAATGGCGTTGATGATGGCCGGGCCCAAGATGATGATGAACAGTGGCGGGAAGATGAACAGGATCAGCGGGAAGATCACCGCGACGGGGAGCTTCATGGCTTTTTCTTCGGCCCGCAGTTTCCGCTTGATGCGCATCTGTTCGGCTTGGGGTTTCAGGATCCGGGCGATGGCCAGGCCCTGGATGTCGGCCTGGATGACGGCGCCGACGAAGCTGCGCAGGTCAGGGACCGTGGACCGGTCGGCCAGGGCCCGGTACGCCTCCCTCCGGGACCGTCCGGCCTGGATGTCCTGGAGGGTGCGGACGAGCTCCTCAGCCAAGGGACCGGTTCCGCTGCCGCCCACGCGGGCGACCGCGGCCTCGAACCCGAGGCCGGCTTCGACGGAAATCAGCAGCTGGTCCAGCACGTTGGGCAGGTCTTTCTCGATACGCTGCTGCCGTTTGATGCCGTTGTTGTAGACCAGCAGGTCGGGCAGGACATAGCCCGCGGCAGCGAGGACCACGGCCAGGAACACCCCGGCGGCGGAGCGTCCCCCGCCCAGGACCAGGACCAACAGGCCTCCGGCTAATGCGGCGAGGGGCTTGATGGTGATCAGCCGCTCCAGCGGCATGGAAGCCGGCCGTCCGGCTTTAGCCAGGATCTGGTCGAGGCGTTGAACGTAGGCGTCGGGGGTCAGTTTGCGGGCCACCCGGGTCATCATGGAGGGGCCGGCGGAAGCATCGGTTCCCGTTCCCTGCCTCACGGACTGGAGCCGTGTACGGATCAACCGGCCGGAAGCACGGTCAACGGCGATCAGCGACCAAGCGAACCAGGACGCGGGCAGAACCACGGCGGCGATCATGAGCCAAACAAGTGCGGGCATGACTGGCACCTCCCTAGAATTCGATCTTGACCATGCGGCTGATCCAGAACGACCCGATGGCCATCATGATCACGCCGACAGCAATGAAGATCCAGCCGAGCAACGACTGGAAAAGCGTGGCCATGTATCCGGGATTGACCACGTTGATGAGGATGGCAACGACGAACGGCAGACCGATGAGGATGAAGGCGGAGAATTTGCCTTCTGCTGCCAGGGCACGGACCTGGCCTTTGATCTGGGACCGTTCCCTGACCGTTTCGGCCGCGTGGTCCAGGACACCCGCGAGGTCGCCACCGACTTCCCGGTTGATCTCGATCGCCTGGCTCAGCCATTCGAAGTCCTCGCACTGCATCCGGCGCCCTACCTCGGCCATGGCGTCGGAGACCGGGCGTCCGACGCGGTTCTCATTGACGATGCGGGAGAGTTCTTCGGACATTGGTGCCGGCATTTCAAGGCTGGCGGTGTGCATGGACGAGGTGATGCTGTGCCCGGATCGCAGGCTGCCGGAGATGGCCCGGAGCATGTCGGTGAGCTGGTCCCCGAACTTCCGGCGCCGCTTCCCGGCCCCGACGGTGACGAGCATCCAGGCCACCAATGGCGAGATGACAGCGAAGAGGATGCACAAGAGCAGCCCACCGACGGCGAAGCCGGCGACTCCCAAGACCAGGCTGCCTGCCAGGATGAGCACGATGAATTCCGAGGCCTTCAGGGCCAGGCCGGCTTCCTGGAGGGCTGTGGCGCCGAAGACCCCGCCCTTCCCGGGCCCGACGCCGCGTTCGACGGCGGCGACCGTGGCGTCTGCCACCCGGGTGACCATGGAGGGGCCGGTCTCGACCGGCGCGGCCTGCCGTCGTCGGGCGACGGCGATGTCCTGGTAGCGGGGGCGGAGCGCCACGAACAACAACAGGGACAGGGCCACGAGGAGCGCACCGACTCCGGCGGGCAGTGTGAGGTCCTGCACCAAAATCACCGCCCCATCTGTCGTTGCGGCGTGAACGCTTCGGCGGGCAGGTAGATCCCCATGCCGGCCAGTTTCTCCACGAACCGTGGGCGGACTCCGGTGGCGACGGTCTTGCCGATGAACCGTCCCTCCGCGTTCACGCCAGCGGCGAAATCGAACGAGAACGCGTCCTGCAACGTGACGACCTCCCCTTCCATCCCGAGGACCTCGGTGATGTGCGTGACACGGCGGGCGCCGTCCCTGAGCCTGCTCAACTGCACGATCAGGTGCACGGCCGAGGCGATCTGTTCCCGGATGGCCCGCAGGGGCAGTTCCATGCCGGCCATCAGCACGAGCGTTTCCATGCGGGCGATCGCGTCCCTGGGGGAGTTGGAGTGCACCGTGGAAATGGACCCGTCGTGGCCGGTATTCATGGCCTGCAGCATGTCCAGGGCCTCCCCGCTGCGGACTTCGCCGACGACGATCCGGTCTGGTCGCATGCGCAGGGAGTTCCTCACTAGGTCCCGGATGGTGATCGCTCCGCGGCCCTCAATGTTCGCCGGGCGGCTTTCCAACCGGACGACGTGGTCTTGCTGGAGTTGCAGTTCCACGGCGTCTTCAATGGTGACGATGCGTTCCTCTTCGGGGATGAAGGAGGAGAGCACGTTCAGCAGCGTGGTCTTTCCGGTGCCGGTTCCGCCGGAGACGATGATGTTGAGGCGGGCTTTGACGCACGCGTCCAGAACCTGGGCCATGGCCGGGGAGATCGAGTCAAACTTGATCAGGTCCTCCACGGTCAGCGGAACAGCGGAGAATTTCCGGATAGTCAGCGAGGGCCCATCCACCGCCAAAGGTGGGATGACGGCGTTGACGCGGGAGCCGTCCTCCAACCGGGCATCGACCAAGGGCGAGGACTCGTCGATCCTCCGCCCGATCCGGGAGACGATCCGTTCGATGACCCGACGCAGGTGGGCGTCAGAGCTGAACGTCGTTCCGGTCGGGTGCAGCCTGCCGGCGCGTTCGACGTAAATGCTCTGGGCGCCGTTGACCATGATTTCGGTGACCAGGGGATCGTCGAGGAGTTTCTGCAACGGGCCCAGTCCCAGGACTTCGTCGACGATTTCGCGGATCAGGCGGCGCCGTTCCTCCGGTGTCAGGGGTACCTGTTCGTCGTCGATGAATTCGCTCAAGGCTTCACGGACCATACGCCGGACATCCCCTTCATCGAGCCCTGAGTCGGTGATGCGGCTGCCCAGGCGGCTGGTCAACTCGTCCGCAGCGCGTTTCTTGATACCGGCCAAGGCGTCCGTTGATGGTTTGACCGACGCCCGTGCCAGTTGTTCCAGGAGTCCCGGTTCGGCAGAAATACCTGACGCTGTCGAGAGCGGTGCTGGCTGAGGCTGGGTTCCGATCGTTTCCGATGCCGTTGAGGCGGTGGCAGCTTCCAGACGTGCGATGAGGCTCATGAGACGGCCACCCTTCGGCGTGAAGACCGTGCCGTGGGAGCAGTTGTTCCGGCGGCGAGTTTGGCCACGAGCGATCCGAGGCCCTTGGCGACGGGGTCGCGGCGGCCGGCTTGGAGCATCGGCACGCCGGCGTTGGTGGAGAACGGCACGGCGCGGGAATGCGGCAGCACCACTTCCACGGGCAGCCCTACGGTAGCCTCGACGTCCTTGACGGTGAGGCCGCTGCGTTTGTCCGCGAAGTTCAGCACCACCGTGCTCGATGGCGGCAATAGGTCCAGTTGGCGCAGGACCTCAAGTCCGTGATTGAGGCCTCGGATGGAGGGGATGTCCATCCCGCACACCCAAACGGCATCGGTTGCCATTTCCAGGACGGCCAGCACCACGTCCCCCAGGCCCGGCGAGGTGTCCAGGACCACGTACGGGAATTCGAGGGAGAGCTGATGAACCAGCGCAGCCACGTGGGCCGGTTGGATGAGGTCGGCCTCAGCCGGTCGCAGTGGCGCGCACAGGGCGTATAGTCCGCTGGGGTGCGGGGCCAGGAAGGCCTTGAGCACCATGGCGTCCGTGGCCGCGGATCCTTGTACAGCATCGGTGATGGTGTGGGCCGGTGCCAGTCCCAGGCCGGAGGCGACATCGCCGAACTGCAGATCCAGATCGACGATCACGGCGCCCATCGGGGCGGTACGGGCCAGTCCGACGGCGAGATTCGTGGACACCGTGGTCTTTCCGACCCCGCCCTTGGGTGACATGACCGAGACCACCCGGCCGCGCGGAGTGGCCTCCTGGGCCAGGGGCTGCGCAGCTTGCCTGCGGCCAGCCGCAGTCCGGGCCGCCCGTTCCAGGGCCTGGGCGAGGTCGTGCGCATCAAGCTCCGGGTCGATGATGTCGCGGATGCCCGAGCGGAGCGCGGCCAACGTTACATCGTTGCCAGGTGCTGCTGCGAGAACGACAACGATCTCCGGGTGGTCCACGTCGACGGTTGAGGCCAGGGCGAACCAATGCTCGGCGTTGATGTCCGGGCCGATGACCACGACGTCGATGGGCCCGCCGACGTTCCGACTCAAAACGTCGGCGGGAGCTTGGTGGGCTGCCATCCCGGGAAGGACCTGCAGTTCGTGGCCGGCGGTCAGGGACAGGGCCAGGCGTTGTTCAAACCCGGTGGCATCCGTGAGGGCTAGGAACCGGCTCATTGGAAGATCCCGGAGGTGCTGACCGGCGTCTTGGGGCTCTCCGGCGTCGTGGCCGACTGCTTGGTCAGCCAAATGTTTCCGACCCGGGCGCTCAGGATCACCTTGGCCGCGTCGGTGGAATTCCGTGCCAGGGTGACGAACGAGGCACCGCTGGGTACGGCTGAGGTGCCTTCCTGCGCGGTCCCTGTGCTGGCCGGGGCCTGCTGGATGGCGGTGACCAGGACCTTGTCGAAGACCAACTGGGTGCTGGCGACCTGGGCATTGTTCGGGTCCGTTTGAGTGACGAACAACCCGACCAGGTCACCGGCGCGGATGGTGCCACCGACGACGCTCTCCGGCGGCAACAGCACGGTTACTTCCTGCATGCCGTCGGGCACGGGAACGGCGCCGGGCATGATCCGCTCGGCAGGGTTGATAAGCCGGCTGCCGAGCAGCTGCTCGCCAGGTTCCAGTGCCACGGACGTGACCTGCCCGCTGGTCTTATCGAGAGCGGTCAAGGCCCCGTCAGCCTTCGCGGTGCTGGGGACGGACCGGATTTGAACGTAGGAACTGAGTTCCTGGACACTGGTGCCGGCCGGGACCGGCTTTTCGACGACAACGACGTCGACGGGATCCAGGGACGATTGCGCCCTGCGGTCCGCGTTGGAGACATAGTTCACCAGCAGCACGGTCCCGATGACAGCCAGGACCAGCGCGGCGATACCCCCTAATAAGCGCATTTTCATGATTGCTTCCTCACCTTTTGGTACACCTCAACACCGCGGAGGTTCACCCGGGGCCCAGACCCCTTGATGTGCTCCGTAAACGACGCTGCCGGCTGTCCTGGATGGGCGGACAGCCGGCAGAGTAGTGGCGGTAGCCAGAGTCTTCGGTTGTTTGATCTACTTCGGCTTGACCTGGTCGGCGATCTTGTCGAAGCTCAGGTCGAGGTTGGTACCGATGGCTGTGACGGCACCGATGATGACCACCGCGATGAGTGCGACCATGATGCCGTACTCAACGGCGGTGGCGCCCTTCTCGGAGGTGAAGCGTTCCTTGATGCCGGCGACGAAAGCAATCATGTTGACCATAAGCGAGTTCATGGTAAATCCTTCCCAGAATTTTTTATGTGAAATTGTGTTACATAGGTCCAGCAAATTATCGGAATTTGCTTCGAATTCCAAACTACCCCCGTTTTGCCTTTAGCGGTTCGGATTTCGATATGACAAGAATTGCTGGTTTGGGATGGATTCAACAATGCGTAGGCGTACTCGAATTTTTTTCCAGGGTCGGCTGCCAGGTACTCGATGCCGTGGAGGCGGGTACTCAGTTTTCGGCGCCAAAGCAGCGAGTGACTACTTGGAAAATTAAGGCCCCTTATGAGTTTGGGGGCGTCGTCGCCAGGTCCGGGGACGGTACTCAGGAGGTCAGTGCATGAAGAGGACAACGCCCAGTGCCGCAGCCACCATGGCTGGCCCATGAGCCGTTTCAGCAGGTTTTTCCGCGGATCTCAGCCGTAACATCAGCACCGTGAGCACCCCGCCCACCACGAATCCCAGGAGTCCGCCGTAGAGTACCTGCGGCCAACCCAAGTAGCCCAAGTACATTCCCAGCGGTGCAGCGAGCTTCACATCGCCCATTCCGAGGCTTCTCGGCGAAATAATTCCCAAAATGAGGTAGCCGGCGAACAGGATCGCCCCTCCTGCGAGGGCCCGGAGGAGCTCAGGCCATCCGGGGTCCACCAATGAAGACACCCCAAGGAGCAGCAAGCCGCCGCCAAGAAGGGCCAAAACGAGCCGGTTGGGGAGCAAGTGGAGGGTGAAATCAATGCGTGAAAGCTGCACGCCCAAAAGCGCCAAAAGAAGATAAGCCGGGAGTTCGAAAGAAAAGCCAAAACGCCACGCAAGCAAGCCGAACAGCAGTGCGGTGACGGCCGCCGTCGTGATCCGTACCCTTACGGAGGGGAGTCCGCCAAGCCGTGGCAGTGCGCGGGTAATCAGCAGCTCGCAGAGCGGGCTCAGGACCAGGCCGGCCAGGGCAAGCAGGAGTGCCAGGGCAAGTCCGTCGGTCATGTGCTCTCCTCCATTAACACAGTCGCCCCCAGGTGCGGTCACCCCATTTTGACCCGGACATACCGTTGAAGGTATTGTTTATAGTCGTTGTGCGTGTCCTATCTCGATGACACATGCCCACCAGGGGATCCAGTTGCAGGGTCAGTAACTCAGGTGGCATATCGAGACTCCTGGATGACTGGTCTATAGAGCCCTCACCTCTGCTCCGGTAGCGCATACATAGTAGGTGCACGTCTTATTGCGTGCCCTGAAACATGAACGCCAGAACAAGAACGAGGCCAAACCGTGCGTACGTACACCCCGAAGCCCGGCGATATCAACCGCCAGTGGCACGTCATTGACGCCACCGATGTTGTCCTTGGTCGTCTTGCCAGCCAGACCGCAACACTGCTGCGCGGAAAGCACAAGCCGACCTATGCATCCCACATGGACATGGGCGACTTCGTCATCATCATCAACGCTGAAAAGGTCGCCCTTACCGGTGCCAAGCTGGAGCAGAAGCGCGCATACCGCCACTCCGGTTACCCGGGCGGCCTGACCTCCGTCAACTACGCCGAACTGCTGGAGAAGAACCCGGTTCGCGCTGTTGAGAAGGCCATCAAGGGCATGCTCCCCAAGAACTCCCTCGCCGCTCAGCAGCTGGGCAAGCTCAAGGTCTACGCAGGCTCCGAGCACCCGCACGCTGCACAGCAGCCGAAGACTTTCGAAATCACCCAGGTCGCCCAGTAGTCCTGGCCACCAACTAACTTTTTATTCCAAGGAGAACCGTGGCTCAGAACGAAGAACTGACCGCCGAGGCCGTCGAGGCCGAGGAAAACCTCACCAGCTACACCTCTGAAAGCGCACCCGCCGAGGACGCGCCCAAGAAGGAGCGCCCGGCACTGACCGTTGCCGGCGCAGCTGTTGGCCGCCGTAAGGAAGCCGTTGCACGCGTTCGCGTTGTACCGGGCTCCGGCAAGTGGATCATCAACGGCCGCGAGCTGGCCAACTACTTCCCGAACAAGCTGCACCAGCAGGATGTCAACGAACCCTTCCGCGTTCTTGACCTCGAAGGCGCCTACGACGTCATCGCCCGTATCCACGGCGGTGGCCCCTCCGGCCAGGCTGGCGCACTGCGTCTCGGCATCGCTCGTTCGCTGAACGAGATCGACGTCGAGAACAACCGCCCCACCCTCAAGAAGGCTGGCTTCCTTACTCGTGACGCCCGCGTCATCGAGCGTAAGAAGGCCGGTCTCAAGAAGGCACGTAAGGCTCAGCAGTACTCCAAGCGCTAAACCGCGCTTCGCAGGAAGCCCGTCCCACTCCGGTGGGGCGGGCTTTCGGCGTTTAATCCATCGGTTGTGACGCTCCGGAACGTGCCGTGGCCGGTCGCTGTGCCGTCGTCGTCTAAACTTGAGCCGATGTCTAGATTATTTGGAACAGATGGCGTGCGCGGTCTCGCGAACGGATTGCTCACCGCCGAGCTGGCTATGCAGCTCGCCCAGGCCGCCGCCGTCGTACTCGGCCATGACCGCACAACAGACGGCAAGCGGCCCCGTGCCGTGGTAGCTCGGGACCCGAGGGCCAGCGGCGAATTCCTCGCCGCCGCCGTTGAAGCCGGGCTGTCCAGCTCCGGTGTGGACGTCTTCGACGCCGGTGTTCTGCCCACCCCGGCTGCGGCGTACCTGGTAGCCGACCTCGACGCCGATTTCGGCGTCATGCTCTCGGCCTCCCATAACCCGGCCCCGGACAACGGCATTAAGTTCTTCGCCCGCGGCGGCCAGAAGCTGCCGGACGACGTCGAGGACGCCATTGAAGCGCAGCTCGGCAAGGAGCCGCAGCGCCCGGTGGGCGGGGACGTGGGACGCATCCAGCGCTTCTCGGATGCCGAGGACCGCTACATTGTCCATCTGCTCGGTACCATCCCCAAGCGACTCGACGGCCTGAAGGTTGTCCTGGACTGCGCCCACGGGGCAGCGAGCGGTTGCTCTCCCCAGGTCTTCAAGGACGCCGGCGCCGACGTTGTGGTGATCGGCGCCGAACCGGACGGCCTCAACATCAACGACGGCGTTGGCTCCACGCACCTCGGCCCGTTGAAGGAAGCCGTGGTGGAATACGGCGCGGACCTCGGGATCGCCCACGACGGCGACGCTGACCGCTGCCTTGCCGTGGACCACGAAGGCAACGAAGTGGACGGCGACCAGATCATGGCGATCCTGGCGCTGGCCTTGGACAAGGCGGGCAAGCTCAAGGACAACGTCCTGGTGGCAACGGTCATGAGCAACCTCGGGCTCAAGCTCGCGCTCCGCGATGCCGGAATCACCATCCGTGAAACCGCCGTTGGCGACCGTTACGTGCTGGAAGAAATGCGCGACGGCGGCTACAACCTTGGTGGCGAACAGTCCGGACACGTGATCTTCTCCGATTACGCCACAACGGGCGACGGCGTACTCACCGGCCTGCAGCTCGCAGCCCAGGTAGCCCTCACGGGCCGCAGTTTGAAGGACCTGGCCACCGCGATGACCAAGCTCCCGCAGCTCATGATCAACGTCAAGGGAGTGGACAAGGCCCGCGCAGCCACCGACGAAGGCGTAGCTGCTGCCGTGGTTGCCGCGGAAGAGGAACTCGGCGAGACCGGCCGCGTCCTGTTGCGCCCGTCCGGCACGGAGGCTTTGGTGCGCGTCATGGTGGAGGCCGCCGACATGGAAACCGCTGAGCGTATCTGTAAGAGCCTCGCTGCCGTCGTGAAGGAACGCCTGAGCGTCACCAGCGACGTCGCTGTCTAGGACACCGTACTCAGCAAAAGGCGGCCCGCTCCGGTTTGGAGCGGGCCGCCTTTCGCTTGCAGGCTAGGCCAGGTAATCCGGTGCAGCCTCCAGGCCGAAGTACTCTTCGAGAGTGGCAATGCCTTTGCTTGCCATGGCCGTGGCTGCCTCGACGCCGATGTACCGCAGGTGCCATGACTCGTAGTAGTAGCCGGTGATCTCATGGAACATCCACGGGTAGCGGACCACGAAGCCGTACTTATGGGCGTTGGCTTTTGCCCAGACGGCTGCGGGCTGGTCAGCGAAGCACGGTTGGAAGCTGCATGCGCCGCCACCGTCAGCGATGTCGAAGGACCAACCGGTTTGGTGCTCCGAGTAGCCCGGGCGGGCGGAGGCCCGGTCCGCGGCTGCCTGTCCGCTGCTGGTGACGTATCCGTTGTACGTGGTGATCTGCGTCGAGTAGGAGCGGTAGCCAGAAGCCAGCGTCATGATGACGCCTTCGGCTGCAGCTGCGCCGAACATCTTTTCCGCGGCAGCCGCCGTCGTGCTGTTCAGAAGGGTGGCTTCGCCGCTGACGGCGAGGCGGATCTTCGGCTGCACCAGGTCGGCCGGCACATAGTTCTGCGGGTTGAGCGGCCTGTGCTTGTTGACCACCACCCACGGGCTGGTGGGGTCGGTGAGGGAGAACTGCGTGGTTGCCGCGCTCGACGGCGACGGCGACGGGCTGGGTGGGGTGCTGGTGGCGGCCGCCGCCGGGGTCACGCTGGGGGTGGCAGTGGGTGTGGCGCTGGGCGAAGCCGTGGGAGCGTCCGCAGCGGCAGGGGAGGGGGCCGTGCTGTCCGGGGTGCAGGCAGCCAAGGCAAGCATGCCGGCCCCTGCGGTGAGCAGGCCTGCGAAAGCACGTCGGCTGGGCTCGGGATGAGTCAACGGATCAGACCTTCCGCAGGAGCATGCGCCTGATGGAGTGATCCGCATCTTTGGTCAGGACCAATTGTGCGCGTCCCCGGGTGGGCAACACGTTCTCCTCGAGGTTGGGCTCGTTGATGCGCTTCCAGATGCCGCGGGCCGTGGATTCGGCGTCGTCGTCGGAGAGGGTGGCGTAGCGGTGGAAGTAGGATTCCGGCTGGGCGAAGGCCGTGGAACGCAGCTTGCGGAACCGGTCCACGTACCACTCTTCAATGTAGGAGGTCTTGGCGTCCACATAGATGGAGAAGTCGAAGAAGTCGCTCAGGGCCAGCCCCTGCTTGCCATCGATGCGGGGCCTGGCAGGGGCCAGGACATTGAGGCCTTCCACGATCAGCACGTCAGGGCGGCGCACCACTACCTCCCGTCCCGGCACGATGTCATAGGTCACGTGCGAGTACCACGGCGCCCGGACTTCCTCCGCTCCACCCTTGACCTCCGACACAAAACGCAACAGCGCGCGGCGGTCGTAGGACTCCGGAAAACCCTTGCGTTCCAGGAGGTGCCGGCGTTTGAGCTCAGCCAGGGGATAGAGGAATCCGTCGGTCGTAATGAGCTCCACATTGGGCGTGCCGGGCCAGCGGCGCAGCATTTCGCGGAGCACGCGGGCGATGGTGGATTTGCCTACGGCCACGGATCCTGCCACCCCGATGACAAAAGGGGTACGTTGCGTCTGTTCGCCGAGGAACGTGGTGGTAGCGGCGTGGAGCTGGTGCGAGGCCTCGACGTAGAGGTGCAGGAGGCGTGAAAGCGGGAGATAGACCTCCCGGACTTCCTTCATGTCCAGGGGATCGCCGAGGCCGCGGAGGCGGAAAATGTCCTCTTCGTTAAGGGGCTGCTCCATCTGGGCCGCAAGCCGGGACCAGGTGTGTCGATCGAGCTCAACAAAGGGAGAAGCGCCGTCGCCGTTTGCTTCGGTGCGTTGCAAAGTCACGCTCACGATTCTGCCCTTCACGCGGCGGAACAGGAAATGCGCGACGACGGCACAGTGAATTGTCAGTGATGCACGCCCCGCCGGCGGGAAAGGAGGGGGGATGTCCCACGTCAGTTGTTTGACTGAGCCGGTAGGCTTGGACCCATGTGTGGAATCGTAGGCTATGTTGGCAATTCGTCTCGTAAGGCAGCTGGTCACAGCGCCCTTGACGTCGTTGTGGAGGGGCTGCGTCGTCTTGAGTACCGCGGCTACGACTCCGCCGGCGTCGCAGTAGTGGCTGACGGGACCATCTCGTCCCGGAAGAAGTCCGGAAAGCTGAGCAATCTGGTCAGCGAACTTGAAGCAAACCCGGTCCCGGAATCCCTGACCGGCATTGGCCACACCCGTTGGGCCACGCATGGTGGACCCACCGATGGCAACGCCCACCCGCACCTTTCCGACGGCGGGCGCCTCGCCTTGATCCACAACGGGATCATCGAAAACTTCGCAGAGCTTAAGCAGGAACTGCTGGCCAAGGGCGTCACCTTCTTGTCCGAAACCGACACCGAGGTTGCGGCCGCCCTTCTGGGTGACATCTTCCGCAACGAGCTCAACGGCGACGCCGGCAACCTCACCCAGGCGATGCGCCTGGCCTGCCAGCGCCTCGAAGGAGCCTTCACGCTCCTGGCCGTCCACGCCGACCAGCCTGACGTGGTTGTCGCTGCCCGCCGCAACTCCCCACTGGTTGTGGGTCTTGGCGAGGGCGAGAACTTCCTGGGCTCCGACGTCTCCGGCTTCATCGACTACACCCGCCGTGCGGTCGAGCTGGGCCAGGACCAGATCGTGACCATCACCGCCGACTCCGTGGAGATCACCGACTTCTTCGGCGCTCCCGCAGAGGGCAAGGAATACCACGTCGACTGGGATCCCGCTTCCGCCGAAAAGGGCGGTTTCAGCTCCTTCATGGAGAAGGAAATCCACGACCAGCCCGACGCTGTCGGCCAGACGCTCCTGGGCCGCTCGGACCTCGACGGCAAGCTGACCCTGGATGAGCTCCGTATCGATCCGGAACTGCTCAAGCAGGTCAACAAGATCATCGTCCTGGCCTGCGGTACCGCAGCCTACGCCGGCCTCGTAGCCAAGTACGCCATTGAGAACTGGTGCCGCATCCCCACCGAGGTGGAGCTCGCCCACGAGTTCCGCTACCGCGATCCGATCGTGGACGCCAACACGCTGGTGGTTTCCATCAGCCAGTCCGGCGAAACCATGGATACCCTCATGGCCGTCCGCTACGCACGTGAGCAGGGCGCCAAGACCATCTCCATCTGCAACACCAACGGCTCCACCATTCCGCGTGAATCCGACGCTGTGCTGTACACCCACGCCGGTCCGGAAATCGCCGTTGCCTCCACCAAGGCGTTCCTTGCGCAGATCACCGCTGCCTACCTGTTGGGCCTGTACCTGGCACAGCTGCGCGGCAACATCTTCAGCGGCCAGATCAAGGATGTCCTGGCGGACCTCGGCAAGATTCCTGCCAAGATCCAGCAGATCCTGGACACTGCCGGTCCGTTGCGGGAACTCGCGCGCAGCATGAAGGACGAGAAGTCCGTGCTGTTCCTGGGCCGCCACGTTGGCTTCCCGGTGGCACTCGAGGGTGCCTTGAAGCTCAAGGAGATCGCGTACATCCACGCTGAGGGCTTCGCCGCCGGCGAACTCAAGCACGGCCCGATCGCCTTGATCGACGACGGCCAGCCGGTATTCGTGGTGGTTCCGTCACCGCGCGGCCGTGACTCCCTGCACTCCAAGGTAGTCAGCAACATCCAGGAAGTCCGCGCACGTGGTGCCCGCACCCTGGTGATTGCCGAGGAAGGCGACGAGTCGGTCAAGGACTACGCAGAGCACGTGTTCTACGTTCCCGAGACCCCCACGCTCCTCATGCCGCTGCTCACCACGGTTCCGCTGCAGATCTTTGCCGCAGAACTGGCCGGTGCCAAGGGCTACGACGTGGACCAGCCGCGTAACCTCGCCAAGAGCGTGACCGTAGAATAACCGCATGATTGTTGGCATTGGCGTAGACGTCGTAGACATCGAGCGGTTCGGGCGGCAGCTGGAACGGACCCCTGGCCTGAAGGAACGCTTGTTCGTTCCTGCTGAACGGGAACTCAACACCCGTTCCCTGGCTGCCCGTTTCGCGGCGAAGGAAGCCGTGGCCAAGGTTCTGGGGGCCCCTGCCGGCATGAACTGGCAGGACTGCTGGATCGGCCTGGACGAGAACGGTCCCACCGTGCAGGTCAAAGGCACGGTCCTGGCGGTCGCCGAGAGCAAGGGCGTCAAGCGCTGGCACTTGTCCATCAGCCACGACGGGGGCATCGCTACGGCGACTGTCCTTGCCGAGGGCTAGAGCGGGCACAAAAGAATAATGATCAGCGCCTTCACCGGACAACAGATCAGGGATGCGGAAAAACCGTTCCTGGACTCCGGTGGAGGCGCTGTTCTCATGCAACGGGCCGCTCACGGGCTGGCGCAGGAAGTTGTCCGGGAGATAAGCAAACGCCGCAGGCTGGCAGGAGCCGGCGTCGCCGTCCTGGTGGGCAAGGGCAACAACGGCGGTGACGGCCTCTTCGCCGCGGCCATGCTGGCGGGGCGGGGAATGCGTACGACGGCGGTACTCGCCTCGGACGGTGCCCACGCCGAGGGCTTGGCCTCCTTTGTGGCGGCAGGCGGCCGGGTGCTCAGGCTGGACGCCGGCAACGCCGAGGAGCTTGCGGTTTTCTGCGCAGGTGCCGACGTGCTGATCGACGCCCTCCTGGGAACAGGTGCCCGGGGTGGCTTGCGTGGAGCCGCAGCCGAGTTGGTATCCCTGATCCAGGAACTTGGTCCCACTTGCGTTGTAGCCTGCGATGTCCCCAGTGGGCTGGACGCCAACACGGGCGAGGTCCACTGGCCGGTCCTGGAGGCCGACATCACCGTCACTTTCGGGGGTACCAAGGCGGGGCTCGTGGTCGATCCCGGCGAAGGTTGCGCGGGACGGGTAGTTGTTGTGGAGATCGGCATCGAGGCTCCGTTTTGGTTGCTCCCTCCCGAAGTGCGCCGCCTGGCGTCATCCGATCTTGCACGCGTGCTTCCCAAACCGGAGCGGCGTTCGCAGAAGTACACGCGCGGCGTCCTGGGCGTGGTGGCGGGTTCATCCCGGTACGTCGGGGCCGCCGCGTTGTGCGTCCACGCTGCAGCCCTGTCAGGGGTGGGCATGGTCAGGTACCTGGGACCCGAAGCCGCGGCCCGGCAGGTCCTCTCCGTTACTCCTGAAGCGTTATGGGAAGCCGGGGAACCAGGGCGGGTCCAGGCCTGGCTCGTAGGGCCGGGCGTTGACGGCGACGAGCAGCGAGACCGCGTCAAGAACGCGATGACGGCGGCGCTTGGGGCTGGAACGCCGATGATCGTCGATGCCGGCGCCTTGTCCCTGCTGCCGCAGAAGTGCCCTGCAAACTGGATCCTGACCCCTCACGCCGGCGAACTGGCCACGCTCCTGGCCGCGTTGCCTGCCACCGGCGACGTGGCTGTCACCCGTGACGACGTGGAAGCACGTCCACTGCACTTTGTCCGCCAGGCGGCCGAACTCACCGGGGCCACAGTGCTCCTGAAGGGTGCCACCACACTGGTGGCGTCGCCGTCGGGCGTTGTCTTCAGCCAGTCCGAAGGCACGCCGTGGATGGCAACCGCGGGGAGTGGTGACGTGCTGGCGGGCATCCTGGGCGCCTTGGCGGCCCAATCCACGGATGCGTTGACTGACGACGACGGCGCCTACGCCGCCCTTGGACTTGAACGGGACGATCGATGGGCTGCCGTGGCTGCCGTGGCGGCAAGCGTCCATGGCCGCGCAGGCTCTGCCGCGTCACAGGAATTCGATGGAGGACCCCTTACTGCCTCTGCGATCAAGAACGCGGTACCCCGCGTTCTTGGTTCGCTGTACGCGGAATGCGACCGAACAAGACCATAAGGTTACTGTCCGTGTCATAGGTCATGAGTAGGCTTGCAGCAGTTGTTCGCATCACCCAGAGGAGAACGCATGGAAGTCTGGCCTGGATCGGCTTATCCGCTCGGTGCCACCTTTGACGGTACCGGCACAAACTTTGCGCTGTTCAGCGAAAAGGCAGAAAAGGTAGAGCTGTGCCTCTTCGACGACGACGGTGAGGAAGTCCGCGTCGAACTCAAGGAAGTGGACGGCTACGTCTGGCACTGTTACCTGCCCCAGGTACAGCCCGGACAGAAATATGGCTATCGCGTGCACGGTCCCTACGACCCCGACTCGGGCCAGCGCTTCAACGCCAACAAGCTGCTGTTGGACCCGTACGCGAAAGCAATCCACCGGCAAATCGACTGGGACCCGTCCCTCTTCGCCTACAACCTGGGAGACCCGGAATCCCGCAACGATGAAGACTCCGCGCCGCACATGATGCTGGGCGTGGTCATCAATCCGTTCTTCGATTGGGACGGCGACAAGCTCCTGCGGATTCCGTACCACAAGTCGGTGATCTACGAGGCCCACGTCAAGGGACTCACCCAGTTGCACCCCGAGATTCCCGAAGAGCAGCGCGGTACCTATGCCGGCGTCGCGCATCCCGCCGTGATTTCCCACTTGCAGAAGCTGGGCATCACCGCGATCGAGCTCATGCCCGTGCACCAGTTCGTCAATGACGGCATCCTGCAGGACAAGGGCCTGAACAACTACTGGGGCTACAACACCATCGGCTTTTTCGCCCCGCACAACAGCTACAGTTCCAAGGGCGATACCGGCCAGCAGGTGCAGGACTTCAAGGCCATGGTTCGCTCCCTTCACAACGCCGGTATCGAAGTGATCCTGGACGTCGTCTACAACCACACCGCGGAAGGCAACCACCTGGGTCCCACGCTGTCCTTCAAGGGCATCGACAACTCGGCCTACTACCGCCTGGTGGAAGACGACCAGAAGTACTACATGGACTACACCGGAACGGGTAACTCCCTGAACGTCCGCAGCCCGCACTCCCTGCAGCTCCTTATGGACTCCCTCCGGTACTGGGTCACCGAGATGCACGTTGACGGCTTCCGCTTCGACCTCGCATCCACGCTGGCCCGCGAGTTCTATGACGTGGACAAGCTCTCCAGCTTCTTCGAACTCATCCAGCAGGACCCGGTGGTCTCCCAGGTAAAGCTCATCGCCGAGCCGTGGGACGTCGGTCCCGGCGGATACCAGGTGGGCAACTTCCCGCCTCAGTGGACGGAATGGAACGGCAAGTATCGGGACACCGTCCGCGACTTCTGGCGCGGCGAACCCTCCACGCTCGGCGAATTCGCCTCCCGCCTCACGGGATCCGCGGACCTTTACGAGCACTCAGGCCGCCGGCCTGTCGCCTCCATCAACTTCGTCACGGCCCATGACGGCTTCACGCTCGCGGACCTGGTGTCCTACAACGAGAAGCACAACGAGGCCAACGGCGAGGACAACAACGACGGCGAATCCCACAACCGCTCGTGGAACTGCGGCGTGGAGGGACCCACGGACGATCCCACGGTCATGGGCCTGCGCGCACGCCAGCAGCGGAACTTCATTGCCTCGCTCTTCCTGTCCCAAGGCGTGCCCATGCTCCTGCACGGCGACGAGCTGGGCCGGACCCAACAGGGCAACAACAATGGGTACTGCCAGGACTCCGAGATCACGTGGATCAACTGGGAGAACGTCGATCAGCCTTTGATTGAGTTCACCGCGGCAGTGAGCGCGCTTCGCGCCAAGCACCCCAGCCTGCGCCGCAGCCGTTTCTTCGATGGCCGGCCAGCGGTCCGTGGCGAGGGTGAGCGTCTCCCGGACATCGTGTGGCTCGACGCCGACGCCAGCACCATGACGCCCGAGGACTGGGACACCGCCTTGGGGCGCTCCGTTGGCGTGTTCCTCAACGGGGACGGCATCCGCGGCCGGGACCACCAGGGCCGCCGGATCACCGACGTGAACTTCCTGCTGTACTTCAACGCGGACCAGGAGGAAGTGGGCTTCCGCATTCCGTCGGACGAGTACGCCCCGGCGTGGGACGTCATGATCGATACCGGCGGGGAAGGGGCCGATGCGGGCGTGGTCAAGGCGGACCAGATCCTGATGGTCGCCGGTAAGTCCCTCGTGGTGTTGCGCGCCCATACGGCTCCGGAGATCGAGCCGGACCACTCCGTCGCTGCATCGCTGGCTGCCCTGACCCACACCAGCACGCCGGAGACCGCGTCCATGACGGCGCCGGCTGTGACGTCGCTGCCCTTGGAGTACAAGGACGACGATGCCGGGGCCGAGGCTGCCGGCGATGAGGCCGCCGACGCTGCTCCCGACAACGCAGAAGCCAAGGAGGAGAAGGCGTGAAGACTCCTGTCTCCACCTACCGGCTCCAGATCCGCCCCGGGTTCACCCTGCAGGAGGCCGCCGGGCTCACAGAGTATCTCCATCGGCTGGGCGTGGATTGGGTCTACCTTTCACCCATCCTGACCGCCGAAGAAGGCTCGGACCACGGTTACGACGTCACCGATCCGTCCTCTGTGGATCCTTCCCGCGGAGGCGAAGAGGGCCTGGCGGCTCTGTCCAAGGCGGCGCACGGGCTGGGCCTTGGGGTCCTGGCGGACATTGTTCCCAACCACATGGGTGTAGCCACCCCCCGGCAGAACGCCTGGTGGTGGAACCTCCTTAAAGAAGGGCGTTCATCCAAGTACGCCGAAGCTTTCGACGTGGACTGGGACTTTGGCGGAGGAAAGATCCGCGTCCCGGTCCTGGGCAGCGATGACGATCTTGACCAGCTGACCGTGGCGGACGGCGAGCTGCACTATTACGATCACCGCTTCCCGCTGGCGGATGGAACCTACAGCGAGGGCGACGATCCCCGCGAGGTGCACGTCCGGCAGCACTACGAACTCGTGGGGTGGCGTCGGGCGGATGCCGAGCTGAACTACCGGCGTTTCTTCGCGGTCAATAGTCTGGCGGGCGTCCGCGTTGAGGTTCCCTGGGTCTTCGACGAATCCCATCAGGAGATCGTGCGCTGGTTCCGCGAGGGCCTGGTCGATGGCCTCAGGATTGACCACCCGGACGGCCTCGCCGATCCCGAGGGGTACCTGGCCAGGCTGCGTGAGGCAACGGGCGGCGCCTACCTGCTGGTGGAGAAAATCCTGGAACCAGGGGAGAAGCTCCCGGAAACCTTCCAGTGCGAGGGCACCACCGGCTACGACGCGCTCGCCGACGTGGACCGCCTGTTCGTGGACCCAGCGGCTGAGCCCTTCCTGGACGATCTCGATGCCCGGCTGCGGGCCGAGCCGGAACCGGCCGACTATCAGGCCATGATCCACGGAACCAAGCGGCGAATCGCCGATGGCATCCTCCGCTCCGAGGTCCTTCGCTTGTCCCGGCTGGTTGCAGAGACACCGGCATTGCCCCGCCTTGAAGTGGCCGATGCCTTGGCTGAGATCATCTGCTGGTTCCCGATCTACCGGACCTACCTGCCGTACAGCCAAGAGGTACTGGAGGAAGTGGTGCACCACGCCGCACGGCACCGCCCGGAGCTCAAGGGTGTCCTCGATGCCCTGCTCCCGCTTCTCACGGACACGTCGGGAGAACTGGCCCGCAGGTTCCAGCAGACCTCGGGCATGGTGATGGCCAAGGGTGTGGAGGACACCGCGTTCTTCAGGTACACCCGCTTGGGCACGTTGACGGAAGTGGGCGCCGACCCCACGGAATTCGCCATTTCCACCGAGGTGTTCCACGAACGCATGGCCCGTCGCCAGGCCGAGCTTCCGTTGTCCATGACCACGCTCAGCACCCACGACACCAAGCGCAGCGAGGATGCCCGTGCCCGCATCTCCGTCATCTCGGAGTCGGTGCCGGAATGGGAGCTCTTCCTGGGAACCGTGCAGGAGCGGGTCACCATCCCGGACGGTCCGCTGGCCGCGCTGGTGTGGCAGGCGATTGCCGGGGCATGGCCCGCTGACCGCAGCCGGCTGCAGTCCTACGCGCTTAAGGCAGCACGTGAGGCGGGCAATTCCACCAACTGGACCGATCCGGACCTGGACTTCGAACGCCACGTGGCTGCCGCCGTCGACTCCGTCTTTGACGATCCCGAAGTGGAAGCCGCGCTGGACAACTTCGTCGCCGAACTGGAGCCCTACGGAACGTCCAACTCGCTGTCCGCCAAGCTCATCCAGCTGACCATGCCCGGCGTCCCGGATGTCTACCAAGGCACCGAGTTCCGGGACGGTTCGCTGACCGACCCGGACAACAGGCGGCCCGTGGATTTCGAGGCCCGGATCGCGGCGTTGGCCGAACTCGATTCCGGTGCCAAGCCGGAGTACACCGAAGAAGAGGCCAAGCTGTTGGTGGTTTCCCGCGCTCTTCGCCTGCGCCGTGATCACCCCGAGCTGTTTGGCGGCTACCGTCCCGTCCAGGCCACTGGGGAAGCGGCCGGACACGTGGTTGCGTTTGACCGCGGACCGGAGGGACGCGGGGTCCTGACCGTGGCTACGCGCCTGCCCAAGCGTTTGGCAAGCGACGGCGGCTGGCGGGATACGGCTATCGAGATTCCCGTGGACAGTCGCGATGAACTGACGGGGACTGCCTACCCTGCTGGACCGTTGCAGCTCGGCACCCTCCTGGAGCAGTACCCGGTGGCCCTTTTGGTCCCCGTCGACTGACGATCCGACGAACACAGGCAACGCACGCTGACAAACACAGGGAGCATGATGTTGGAGCACGCTGGAGAAGGACTTTTTGATGTCTGGGCACCGAACGCCGCTTCGGTGACGCTGCTTGCGGATGGCCGCGAGTACCCCATGGAGCAAAACCACGACGCCGGAGCACGGGGTTGGTGGCGCGCCCCGGCTGACATCGTGGTCGGTGACGGCGCGAGTTACGGCTACAAAGTTGATGGCGAAGGTCCGTTCCCGGATCCGCGGTCCCGGCGGCAGCCCGACGGCGTCCACGGATTGTCGGCGACGTTCGACGCCACTGTCCACGAGTGGCAGGACCAGGCGTGGAAAGGCCGTGGGCTCAAGGGTGCCCTCATTTACGAGATGCACCTGGGTACCTTCACTCCCGAGGGGACGCTGGAAGCTGCTGCCGGGAAACTGGATTACCTGGTGGAATTGGGCGTCGACTTCATTGAACTCCTGCCGGTGAATGCCTTCAACGGCGTCCACAATTGGGGCTACGACGGCGTGCTGTGGTACGCGGTCCACGAAGCCTATGGGGGCCCGGCAGCCTACCAACGGTTTGTTGATGCCGCCCACCAGGCCGGGCTTGGCGTGATCCAGGACGTGGTCTACAACCACCTCGGCCCGAGCGGCAACTACCTCCCCAAGTTCGGGCCGTACCTGAAGTCCGGAGAGGGGAACACGTGGGGCGACTCCGTTAACCTTGACGGCCAGGACTCCGATGGGGTCCGCCGGTACATCCTGGAGAACGCAGCCATGTGGCTGCGCGACTACCACGTTGATGGCCTTCGCTTGGACGCGGTCCACGCACTCCGCGACGAACGCGCAGTGCACATCCTGGAAGACTTCGGGGCCTTGGGGGACCGCATCGAAGCAGAAACCGGCATCCCGAGGACGCTGATCGCGGAATCGGACCTGAACAACCCGCGGCTCATCTATCCCCGGAAGGACAACGGCTACGGCCTGGCGGGGCAATGGAGCGATGACTTCCACCACGCGCTCCATGTAAACCTGAGCGGAGAGACCACCGGGTACTACGGGGATTTCGACTCCCTCGCCGTCCTGGCCAAGGTCCTTGAGCACGGCTTCCTGCACGACGGAAGCTATTCCAGCTTCCGTGGACGCCATCATGGCCGGCCCATCCGGCATGACCTGGCGCACCCGTCCGCGTTGGTGGTCTGCCTGCAGAACCATGACCAGATCGGGAACCGGGCCATCGGGGACCGGCTCACGGAGACGTTGTCCGACGGGAAGCTGGCCATCGGTGCCGTCCTCACCATGACCTCGCCGTTCACGCCCATGCTCTTCATGGGCGAGGAATTCGCCGCCTCCACACCCTGGCAGTTCTTCACCTCCCACCCGGAGCCAGACCTGGGGAAGGCCACGGCGGAAGGGCGGATCAAGGAATTCGAACGCATGGGCTGGGATCCCGCGGTGGTTCCCGATCCCCAGGACCCGGAAACCTTCCTGCGCTCCAAGCTGAAGTGGGAGGAGGCCGGGGAAGGCAGGCATGCACGGCTGCTGGGGCTCTACCGGGATTTAGCACAGTTGCGCCGCGAAAACCCGGAGCTGGTGGACGGTGGATTCTCCGAGACAGCCGTGGAGTTCGACGAAGACGAGCACTGGCTTCAGTTTTCGCGCGGTGGGGTACGGGTGGTCTGCAACTTTGGCGCAGAGGCCTTGGAAACCCCGGTGGAGGGATCCTTGCTCCTGTCCACCGACCACGAAGCAGCCCTGAACGAAGGCAAGCTCACCCTCCCCGGTGAGAGCGCCGCCGTCGTTCGCGTCAACTAAGCGGTACCGAAGAGAGGTGACGGCGCCCACATAGCGGACGGCGCCGTCACCACTCCCGGCGCGGTGGCAGGATGGTACGTATGACTTATTCGGCTGCGGAAAACCGCTACGAAACCATGCCCTACCGCCGCGTCGGACGCAGTGGCCTGAAGCTCCCCGCCATTTCGCTGGGCCTCTGGCACAACTTCGGTGACGACAAGCGGTTCGACGAACAGCGCGCCATCCTGCGCCGGGCGTTCGACCTGGGCGTCAACCACTTCGACCTCGCCAACAACTACGGCCCACCGGACGGATCCGCCGAAACGAACTTCGGCCGGCACCTGAAGGACGACTTCAAGCCCTACCGTGACGAACTCGTCATTTCCACCAAGGCCGGCTACTACATGTGGCCCGGCCCCTACGGTGAGTGGGGCTCCCGCAAGTACCTCATCTCCAGCCTGGACCAGTCGCTGCAGCGCATGGGCCTGGAATACGTGGACATCTTCTACAGCCACCGCCCTGACCCCGAAACGCCGCTGGAAGAAACCATGGGCGCCCTGGACTACGCAGTCCGCTCGGGCAAGGCCCTGTACGCCGGCATCTCCTCCTACACCCCGGAGCAGACCCTGGAAGCGGCCCGGATCCTGAAGGAACTCGGCACCCCGCTGCTGATCCACCAGCCCAGCTATTCCATGCTGAACCGCTGGACCGAAGATGGCTCACCCAACCTCTACGAAGCCCTGGACCAGGTGGGCGCAGGCTCCATTGCGTTCTCGCCGCTCGCCCAGGGTATGCTGACCAACCGCTACCTCAACGGAGTCCCGGCTGACTCCCGGGCGGCCAAGGAGCGTTTCCTGTCCGAGGCCTCCTTGACGGAAGACAGGTTGAACCGGGTGCGGGGCCTGAACGCGATCGCCGAAGGACGCGGCCAGTCCCTGGCGCAGATGGCGATTGCCTGGATCCTCCGCGACCAGCCCAAGGGTTCGCCGGTCACGTCTGCGCTGGTGGGGGCATCCAGCGTCACCCAGCTCGAAGACACCTTGGGCGCCCTCAACAACCTTTCCTTCACGGACGAGGAGCTCACCGCGATCGACGAATTCGCCGTGGAATCGGACATCAACCGCTGGGCACAAAAATAGCCTCAAGCAACTGACACATTCGGAGGGGGGCCAGCCGGGAATAACGGCAGCCCCTCTCCTGTTGGTTAGAATGCAAAAGTATGCGCCGAATGGCGCCGTGCCTATCAGCCGCTCTCCGGGCTCAGCCGAAGCAGCGCATGGCACCTGAGGTTTTTTCCAAAGGAGTTCCGTGTCTTCACATCCGATTCGTGTTGCCATTGTCGGCGTAGGTAACTGCGCCGCGTCGTTGGTCCAAGGTGTCGAGTACTACCGCGATGCCGACCCGAAGTCCACGATCCCGGGTCTGATGCACGTTGAGTTCGGCCCGTACCACGTCAACGATGTTGAGTTCGTTGCCGCTTTCGATGTGGACAGCAAAAAGGTTGGGTTGGACCTCGCGGACGCCATCGGCGCCAGCGAGAACAACACCATCAAGATCGCCGACGTTCCCGCCACCGGCGTGAAGGTCCAGCGCGGCCACACCCTGGACGGCTTGGGCCGCTACTACCGCGAGACGATCGTTGAGGCTCCCGAAGAAGCCGTCGACGTCGTTGCTGCCTTGCGCGAAGCCAAAGCCGATGTCATGGTTTGCTACCTGCCCGTCGGTTCGGACCAGGCCGCCAAGTTCTACGCCCAGTGCGCCATCGACGCCGGCGTGGCCTTTGTCAACGCCCTGCCGGTGTTCATTGCCGGTACCAAGGAATGGGCCGACAAGTTCACCGCTGCCGGACTCCCGATTGTTGGCGACGACATCAAGAGCCAGATCGGTGCAACCATCACGCACCGCGTCATGGCCAAGCTCTTCGAAGACCGCGGCGTCACCCTGGACCGCACGTACCAGCTCAACGTTGGCGGCAACATGGACTTCAAGAACATGCTTGAGCGCGATCGCCTGGAATCGAAGAAGATCTCCAAGACGCAGGCCGTGACCTCCAACGTCGAGGCCGAGCTCCACGCAGACGATGTCCACATTGGCCCGTCGGACTACGTTGCCTGGCTTGATGACCGCAAGTGGGCCTTCGTCCGCCTCGAGGGCCGCAACTTCGGCGACGCTCCCGTGTCGCTCGAGTACAAGCTGGAGGTCTGGGACTCCCCGAACTCCGCCGGCGTGATCATCGACGCCATCCGCGCCGCCAAGATCGGCCTGGACCGCGGCATCGGCGGCCCACTGCTCTCGGCGTCGAGCTACTTCATGAAGTCCCCGCCGGAGCAGTTCAACGATGATATTGCCCGCGAGAAGGTTGAAGCCTTCATCCGCGGCGACATCGAGCGCTAGGCTTCACTCGCCGCCCACTGAAACGGCCCTCCCGGATTGCTTCCGGGAGGGCCGTTGCGTTGCAAACCCTCTCTCACCGAATCCCCCCTTTCCGGCTGACGCTCTCTCACCGAGTCACCCTTTCCGGCCGACGCTCTCTCACGGAATGACCCCTTTCCAGACGACGCTCTCTCACCGAATCCCCCCTTCTCAGCTGACGCTCTCTCACCACGGTGAGAGAGGGTTCGCCAAATGGGGCGGTTTGGTGAGAGAGGGTTCGCCAAATGGGGCGGTTTGGTGAGAGGGGGTTCGCCAAATGGGGCGGTTTGGTGAGAGAGGGTTCGCCAAATGGGGCGGTTTGGTGAGAGAGGGTCAGAAGAGGCCTTGGGGGTTGCCGTCGGGGTCTACATTCATGCGCATGGCCGCAGGCTCCTTGGGCAGTCCCGGCATGGTCATGACGGCTCCGGTCAGCGCCACTATGAAGCCCGCGCCGGTCTTGGGAATCAGCTCCCGGACATGGACGCGGAAGCCCTTGGGGGCGCCCAGCTGCGAGGCATCGTCGGTAAACGAGTATTGGGTCTTGGCCATGCAGACCGGCAGCCCGCTCCACCCGTTCTTTTCGATGTCCGAAAGCCTCTTCAGCGCGGGTACGGAGAACTCGACGCCGTCGGCACCGTAGATCTCCTGGACGATGGTCCGGATCTTGTCCTCCACCGACATCTCCAGCGGGTACAGATGGTGGAAATTCGACGGCGACTCCAGCGCGGCCGCCACCTTCGCGGCGAGTTCGTCCCCGCCGTCGCCTCCGCCACCCCGGCCCCACACATCAGCGACGGCGGCCTGCACGCCTTCCGCGGCGCACCACGCAAGCAGCCAATCGATCTCTTCCGGGGTATCGGTGCTGAACTTGTTGATGGCCACCACGGGTGAGATCCCGAATTTGGCCACATTGCCCACATGCCGCTTCAGGTTCTCGACGCCGGCGGCCAAGGCTTCGACGTTGGGAACCTTGAGGTCCTCCTTGGGTACGCCGCCCTGCATCTTGAGCGCGCGGATGGTAGCCACCACCACGACGGCGGATGGGGACACGTCGGCGATCCGGGACTTGATGTCCATGTATTTCTCGGCGCCGAGGTCCGCGCCGAAGCCTGCCTCCGTGACCACGATGTCCGCCAACTGCCGGGCGGTGCTCGTGGCGATCAGCGAATTGCAGCCGTGGGCGATGTTGGCAAACGGGCCGCCATGAACCAGGGCGGGAGTCCCCGCGATGGTCTGCACCAGATTCGGTTTGATGGCGTCCTTCAGCAGCAGGGTGAGGGCCCCTTCCACGCCCAGGTCCGCGACCGTGACGGGTTTCCGGTCGAAGGTATAGCCGAAGGTGATCCGGCCCAGCCTTGTCCGGAGGTCGTCCAGGTCCGTGGCGAGGCAGAAGACCGCCATGATTTCGGAGGCGACGGTGATGTCGAAGCCGTCCTGCCGGGGCACGCCCTGCGCCGGCCCGCCGAGGCCAATGACGACGTCCCGGAGCGCGCGGTCGTTCATGTCCAGCACGCGTTTGAAGGTCATGCGGCGGGGATCGATCCCGAGCTCGTTGCCTTGGAAGATGTGGTTGTCCACCAACGCCATCAGCGCGTTGTTGGCTGAGGTGATCGCATGGAAGTCGCCGGTGAAATGCAGGTTGATGTCGTCCATGGGCAGCACTTGGGAGTAGCCGCCTCCCGTCGCCCCGCCCTTCATGCCCAGGATGGGTCCCAGGGAAGGCTCACGCAATGCGATCATCACCTTGTGCCCGGCCCGCGCGAGCGAGTCCGCCAAGCCCACAGTGGTGGTGGATTTGCCTTCGCCTGCCGGGGTAGGGGACATGGCCGAGACGAGGACTACCTTTCCGGCTGGCTTCGCGGCAGGGAGGTTGAGCAGCGCCGGATTGATCTTGGCCTTGTAGGGTCCGTAGAGCTCCAGTGCATCCAGGTTGATGCCCGCTTGTTCGGCGATTTCCTCGATGGGCCTGATCCGGGCGCGCTTGGCGATCTCCAGATCTGACAGGACGTTGTTTTCAGACATCGTTGTCCTTCGACTCGGTGCTTACGCTGTGCGCGTCAATCTACCAGCCGGCACGCCCTCACCAACGGATGTCAGCGCCCGGGAACCAGCAACCCGGAGACGGCCTCGCGGTAGCTCTCCAAAGTGATGGCGGCAGTGCGTTGCCAACCGAAGGACTCGGCGTGGGTTGCCGCCGCCCGGCCCATGTCCTCCCGGGTCCGGATATCGTCGTACAGGTCTTCCAGGGCATCGGCCCAGTCGGAGGGATCATGCCCGTCCACCAGGATGCCGGTCCGGCCGTCGGAGACGGCACGGGACAATCCGCCAACGTTGGTGGCTACCACCGGGGTACCGCACGCCTGTGCTTCCAAGGCCACCAGCCCGAAGGATTCACTGAAGGAAGGCATCACCACGACGTCCGCTGAGCGGAACCAGCCGGCCAGTTCCGGTGCCACAACCGGCGGACGGTGTGTGACGACGTCGTTCAATCCGGCCCCTTCGACGTAGTGCTGCAGGTCAAAATCCTTGGCGCCGCTGAGCGAACCAAGGATGGTCAGCTCAAGGTCGATGTCCGGGCGACGCTGCCTCAACAATCCGGCAGCCTTGACGAACACTTGTGGCCCCTTGAGGCGTTGGATCCGGCCGGCGAAAACCAGGTGGAAGCTGTCCGGCCGCACCTCCCGTTCCCTGCGGGACTTGCGCCGGAACGAGGGCGTGAAGACGCGCAGGTCCACGCCGGGAGGTGCCACATCGATGCGGTCCATGTCCGCGCCATAGTGCGAAACCAGCTCCTCCGCCTCTGCGGGCGTGTTGGCGATGAGCCGGGTGGCGCCGTCGACAATCCGCTGCTCGCCCTCTTCCCGGCGCCGGGGTTCGGGCCGTTCGCCGGATTCCAGCACCAGGTTCTTGACCTTGGCCATGGTGTGCATGGTGTGGACCAGCGGAACACCCCACAGCTGGGACAACTCCAAACCCGCAACCCCTGACACCCAGTAATGCGAATGGACAGCGTCATAGCGGCCGTGCGGTTGTTGTTGCCTGATCCGGTCGATCTCCTCCACCATCTGGTGCAGCAACGCGGGCAGTTCTTCCTTGGGCAGCTTGCGGCGCGGACCGGCCATGACATTGTGGACGCAGACGTTCGGTCCGGGATGTTCGACGGCGGGCTGCCCGGCTTTGGTGGCACGGGTGAAGATCTCCACCTCCACCCCGGTTTCTGCCAAGGCCATGGCCAACGCACGCACGTAGACGTTCATGCCACCGGCATCCCCGGCCCCCGGCTGCTCCATGGGGGAGGTGTGCAAGGACAGGAACGCGACCCGACGGATCAATGTCACGGTTGACTCCTGCCCTTCATCGCAAAACCGGCTTTCCCTGCAGAAAACACTACTCCTGCCCGGAACCCACAAGGCTGCTACCGTGTCCGCTGTGAGCCAAGAAAACAACTATGACATCCGCCCTGCCACGGACAATGACTGGCCGGGCATCTGGTCCGTCCTGGAACCGGTGATCCGCGAGGGCGAAACCTTCACGTGGGACAGGGACACCGATGAGGAAACCGCCAAGGCCAAATGGATGAAGGAAGCCCCCGGGCAATCCTTCGTGGCCGTGCGTTCAGCGGATGGTGCAATCCTTGGGACCGGCGAGTTCCATGCCAACCAGGCCGGCGGCGGCAGCCACGTAGCAAACGCAGGCTACATGGTGGGTGCCCAACATTCCGGCCAAGGCATTGCGCGGGCACTGTGCGCTTACTCCCTGAAGGAGGCCAAGGCAGCCGGGTTCCGATCCATGCAATTCAACGCAGTGGTGGAAAGCAACGTCCGCGCGGTGTGGCTGTGGCAGTCCATGGGCTTCAAGATCCTTGCCACGGTTCCCGAGGCCTTCAACCACCCTGAGATTGGCTACGTGGGCCTGCACGTCATGTATCAGAAGCTCTAGTGTTCCACCCATAACTGCACCAGCTCAGGGAAACCGTCCTCATAGCCTTCCAGGAGCTGCCGGCCCAGATCCGCCGAACCCACCAGGGGATGGGCCGCGAAGGCCTGGAGCGCAGCCTCACGGCTGCCTTCCCGGACGGCCTGGATAGTGAGCCGTTCCACCTCCTTGACGTGCCGCATCAAGGTAAGGAACTGCCCGCCGGGACGGTCCTGCGCAAGCGGCAACGCGCCGTCGGACGTCACCTGGCAGGGAACCTCGACGACGGCGTCCGCCGGCAACCCGGGCACGGCCACCTTCGCAGTGGCCACCCCGGCGACGGCCGCCACGGGGGAGTTGGGCACGTTCAGTATCAACTCGGTGGCCCCGGACGACGAACCGGAGAGCGCCCGCATCACCGCCAAAGCCACCCGTTCGTAGCCGCCACCGGCCAAGTCCGACTCGTCCCGCTGTTCGCCCTCTTCGCGCGACTCAGCCAAATAGCCCTCCTCGCGGGACAGCCGGGCAGCGTCCCATCGGGCGTACGCATCGGCGGAACCAGCCAAGCCAGGGTAGAGCGCTGCCTGCTGCCCATGGATGGAGGCCCCGCGCGTCTCGGACTGCCTGCGGATGGCCTGCGTGGCGTGGTGCGTTTCGTAGTAGTAATACAGGTACTCGTTGGGGAGGCAACCGAGCAGTTCCAGCATGTGCTGGCCAAACAGCCGGCCCTCCTCCATCGAGGCAAGCGCGTCGTGGCTGGACAGCAACCCGGGCAGCAGGTCCGTTCCTGCCGGCGCCAACCGGTAAAGCCAACCGAGGTGGTTCAGCCCGTAGTAGCCCACGCCGTCGAGCCGCCCGTCCGGCAGCGGCGTCCCCGCAGCCGCCGCGGCCCGCTTCACCAGGCCACCGGCCGAATCGCAGATGCCGATCACCCGCTTGCCCAGTACGGGCACCAATGCCTCGGTGACCATCCCGGCGGGATTGGTGAAGTTGATGAGCCAAGCGTCGGGGCAGTGCACCCGCATGGCCTCGGCGAGTTCGAGCATCCGGGGGATGGAACGCAGCGCGTAGGAGATGCCGCCCGCTCCGGTTGTTTCCTGGCCCAGGACGCCCAGGTCCAAAGCCACGCGTTCGTCGATCATCCGGCCCGCCGTCCCGCCTGGACGGATCGCCGCGAACACCATGCGCGTCCCGGCCAGCGCCTGGCCAAGGTCCGTGGAAATCACGACGGCGGGCCGGGAACCTTCCGGTACCGGCATGGCCGCCAGGACCGACTCGATCGCCACCAAACGTGAGGCATCCACGTCGTAGAGGACCAGCTCGTCCACAAGCCCGGCAAAAGGACCCGAACACAAGGCACGGTACACAAGGGGAACCCGGAATCCGCCGCCGCCGGCGATCATGAGCCGCATGGTCCGAGTCTATGCAGCCCCGAACGTGCAGCGTAGTCTGCCGTGCATGGATGCCATGCCCCAGCGTCGCTATGATCCCCTTGCCTCCGTTCGGTCCGATGGCGAAAACCAGTGCGATCTCCTGCTCACCGGAACGGTTTTCCAGGACATCATCTTCACGGGCCTTCCGCACGCACCCGAACCCGGCACCGAAGTGTGGAGCGAAGGCATGGGCAGTTGCCCTGGCGGCGTGGCCAACCAGGCGATCGCTGCGGCCCGCCTGGGTCTGCGAACCAATCTGGCAGCCACTTTCGGCGACGACGGGTACGGCGACTACAACTGGGAGATCCTGGAAACCCAGGAGCACGTGGATCTCTCCTTGTCCCGGCGCGTGCCCGGCTGGCACTCGCCGGTGACGGTGTCCATGTGCGTCAACCAGGACCGGTCCATGGTGACCCACGGGCACCCGGCACCGGTGAACGCCTCGGAACTCATCGGCCTTCCGCCCAAGGCGCTCGCAGCCGTAGCGGACCTCGGCGAAGAACTGGAACCGTGGATGCTCGCCGCCAAGACAGCCGGCACCAAGCTTTTCGGCGTGGTGGGCTGGGACCCCAGCGGCGCATGGTCCCAACGCAGGCTGGAGCAGCTGGAGCATTACCACGCGTTCTTGCCCAACGCGCCCGAGGCCATGGCCTTCACCGGGAAAGCCGACCCCTGGGCGGCGCTCTATTCGTTGGCGGACCGTGTTCCCGTGGCGGTGGTGACGCTCGGGCCGCAGGGGGCCATGGCCGTGGATTCCGAGACCGGCGAGGAGGAATGGGTGCCCTCGTTGCCCGTCTCCGCCTCGGATCCCACGGGGGCAGGGGACTGCTTCGGGGCGGCGTTCATTGTGGGCAGCCTCGCGGGTTGGAAGCTGGGGGACCGCCTGAGGTTCGCGAACCTCTGTGCCTCGCTGGCCGTACAGCAGGTGGGCGGCTCCCTGGCAGCCCCGGGCTGGGGCGACATTGCCGACTGGTGGCAGCGGGCCAACGCGCGGAAGGAGCGCCAGTCAAGCCAGTGGCTGCGGCGGTTCGCTTTCCTTGAGCCGATCGTGCGTGACATCCCGGCCGAGGCCCAGCGGCGGGCCCGGGCAACCATCGCGCACCTGTCCGACGCGCAGTAGCCGGCCATGCCAGGGGCGCAGCGCAGTTAACCCCGGTTCACCCACAGCACTAGAATCTCTAGGGTGACTTACGAAGCAGCAGCAGATATCGGGATCGGGTCCAAGCCCTCCATAGCAAAGTCGGCAATGCTTGAACGCTCGGCCGTGATCGACCTCGAAGCTGTTCGGCACAACGTTCGCCAGTTCGTCGGTATCGCTTCGCCCGCCTCCGTCATGGCCGTCGTCAAGGCCGACGCGTATGGACACGGAGCGGTGCAGGTTGCCCGTGCCGCCCTTGAAGCCGGGGCCTCCTGGTTGGGTGTTGCCCATATTTCCGAAGCACTCGCCCTGCGCGCGGCGGGCATCGATGCGCCCTTGCTTGCCTGGCTGCACACCCGCGAGAGCAACTTCCAAGCGGCAGTCGCCGCCGGCATCGACGTCGGAATTTCCGGCTGGGAACTGGACTCCGTAGTGGCGGCAGCCCGTGACCAGGAACGCCCCGCGCGCGTGCACCTCAAAATCGATACCGGACTGGGCCGCAACGGCTGCACCATCGCCGACTGGGACCAGCTCCTGGGCCAGGCCATGGAGTACCAGGACGAGGGCCTGCTGCGCGTGGTGGGGATCTTCTCCCACCTGGCCGTTGCCGATGAACCGCAGCGGCCGGAAACCGATGAGCAACTTACGGTCTTCCGCGATGCCCTGGCCATGGCCGAGGACGCCGGGGTGGACACCGAAGTCCGGCACATCGCCAACACTCCTGCCACATTGTCCCGGCCCGACTCGCATTTCGACCTGGTCCGCGTGGGGCTGGGCGTCTACGGTCTCTCGCCATTCCAGGGAGCGACTTCCGCAGAACTCGGCCTCCGCCCGGCCATGACGGTCCGGACACTTCTTTCCAACTGCAAGAAAGTTCCCGAAGGCCAGGGCGTGTCCTACGGACTGAACTACCACACCACCACCGAAAGCACGCTTGGGCTGATCCCGCTGGGATACGCGGATGGTGTGCCACGTGTCGCTACTGGCGGGCCGGTCCGCGTGAACGGGGTCACCTACCCCGTGGTGGGTCGGATCGCCATGGACCAGATGGTCATTGACCTTGGACCCCTCACGGAAGAGGAAGCTGCCGGACTCAAGGGCAGTGAAGCTGTGATGTTCGGCGACGGGACGGACGGCGGACCCACGGCCGACGACTGGGCTGCCGAAGCCGGCACCATCAACTACGAGATCGTCACCCGCATCAGCCCCCGCGTTCCCCGGACCTACGTCAACGAGGTTCCCTCAGCGGCCGAGGTCGCAGCGGCATCGAAGGCAGCCGCCCTGTGAACAGCACGCCGGCAAATTGGGAACGCAGTGTCAAAGTCACGACGTCGGATCAGACCCACGCGCTCGCCGCAGCGCTCGGTGGGGTACTTGAGGCCGGAGACCTGCTGGTCCTGACTGGTGAACTGGGGGCCGGGAAGACGACCTTCACCCAGGGACTCGGAGAAGGCCTCGGTGTGCGGTCCGGCATCATCTCACCCACATTCGTCCTGGTCAGGATCCATCCAAACCTGCCTGACGGTCCGCGTCCCGGCGGCCCGGACCTGGTCCATGTGGATGCCTACCGCCTGGAGTCGTCGGGGGAGATTGACGACATCGACCTTGAAAACACCATGGACACCTCGGTCACTGTGGTGGAGTGGGGCCGCGACCGGGTGGAGCACCTGTCCGAGAGCCGGCTGGACGTGGACCTGCACCGCTCGGTTGGCGGTGAGGCCGCGCCCGGTGGTCAGGTCCTCGACTTTGACACCGAGGACGACGACGAGCCACGCACCATCGTCTTCCGCGGCTTCGGCCCACGCTGGCGGGAAGCCCCGGCACTCCTTGAAACCACACTTCCCGAAGGGGGCAACTGATGCTGATCCTGGCCATCGACACCTCGGCCGTGGCAAGTGCCGCCCTGATTTCCGAGGATGCCATGGAAGGCGTGGTGGACTCCTTCGCCACGGAAGACACACGCAGCCACGCTGAGGTCCTTGCCCCGGGAATCGAGAAGCTCCTGGCTGGCGCCGGCGTCACGGGAGCCGACATCGACGCGATCGTCACCGGCGTGGGCCCGGGTCCGTTCACGGGACTCCGCTCCGGTATCGCCACAGCCCGGACCCTGGCCTTCGTCTGGAACAAGCCCCTCTACGGCCTGATGAGCCTCGACGCGATCGCGTTGGAAGTCGCGGAATCCACCGCCGCTGTCCCGGAGTTCCTCGTGGCAACGGATGCCCGGCGCAAAGAGGTGTACTGGGCCCGCTACACCCTCGCCGAGGGCCAGCTTCCGGAGCTCGTGGACGGACCCCAAGTGGGCTTCGCCGCCGACCTCCCGGACCTCCCCGTTTTCGGTGCCGGTGCCGGGCTCTACGCAGAGGTGCTCAACGCGAACGAGGATTTCGTGGAAACGCAACCGGACGCCGCTTCGCTGGGACAATTTGCCTTGGCCAAGCTCACGGCAGGGCAGGAGCTCCTTGATTCAACGCCGCTCTACCTGCGGGAGTCCGATGCCCAGGTTCCCGGCCCACGGAAGCGGGCGCTCTGATGAAGCTCTCACCCCAACTTGAACTCGAGGGTGTCTCCCTGCGGGACATGACCGAGGCGGATGTCGCTGCCGTCGACGCCCTCGAACGCCGCCTGTTCCCTGTGGATGCCTGGCCGCTGCAGATGTTCTTCGATGAGCTCTCGCAGCCGGAGACCCGTCGGTACGTCGTGGCCGAGGCCGCGGGTGAGATCATCGCCTACGCCGGGTTGATGTGCATCGAGCCCATTGCGGATGTCCAGACGATCGCCGTCGTTCCTGAATTCGAAGGCAAGGGCATCGGCTCCGCGATCCTCACCGAACTGATCGAGGAAGCACGGCGCCGCCGTGCGGCCGACGTCCTGCTGGAGGTGCGCGCGGACAATCCCCGTGCCCAACAGCTGTACCTGCGTTTTGGGTTCGAGCAGATCCACATCCGTCCCCGCTACTACCGCGACGGCACGGATGCCCTGATCATGCGCTTGCCGCTGAACAACTCCACCCCAACCGAAGGAGCCTCCGCGTGAGCGCCGCATTTTCCACGCAGCCGCTGGTGCTGGGCATCGAGTCATCCTGCGACGAGACCGGCGTCGGGATCGTGCGCGGAACCACACTCCTGACCAACACGGTGTCCTCGTCCATGGACGAGCACGTGCGGTTCGGCGGTGTCATCCCGGAGATTGCTTCCCGCGCCCACCTGGACGCCTTCGTGCCCACTTTGCAGGAATCCCTCCATGAAGCCGGGGTGACCCTCGATGACATCGACGCCATCGCCGTCACCTCGGGACCAGGCCTGGCCGGTGCGCTGATGGTGGGCGTCTGCGCGGCCAAGGCACTCGCCGTTGCTACCGGCAAGCCGCTCTACGCGATCAACCATTTGGTGGCCCACGTCGGAGTCGGGTTGCTGGATGCAAAGAACGACGGCGGTGCTGCCGCCGGCCTCGGTGCCGGGGAACTGCCGGAGAACCTCGGCGCACTCCTGGTTTCAGGAGGCCATACGGAGATCCTGCGGATCCGCAGCATCACTGACGACGTAGAGCTCCTGGGCTCCACCATCGATGACGCCGCGGGCGAGGCGTATGACAAGGTGGCCCGTATCCTTGGCCTCGGCTATCCCGGCGGTCCCGCCATCGACAAACTGGCGCGGCAGGGAAATCCGAAGTCCATCCGCTTCCCACGCGGCCTGACGCAGCCCAAATACATGGGAACCGCCGAAGAGAGAGGCCCGCACCGCTACGACTGGTCGTTCAGTGGCTTGAAGACCGCTGTGGCCCGCTGCGTGGAACAGTTCGAAGCCCGTGGCGAAGACGTCCCCGTGGCTGATATCGCTGCGGCGTTCCAGGAAGCCGTGGTGGACGTCATTACGTCCAAAGCGGTGCTGGCCTGCAGGGAACACGGCATCACGGATCTCCTGTTGGGCGGTGGCGTCGCTGCCAACTCGCGGCTTCGCGAACTGACGGGGCAGCGCTGCGCCTCGGCCGGCATCACGCTCCACGTTCCGCCCTTGAACCTGTGCACGGACAACGGTGCCATGGTTGCGGCTCTTGGTGCGCAGCTCATCATGGCTGGCATTGGTCCCAGTGGAGTGTCCTTCGCCCCGGATTCGTCCATGCCTGTAACCACGGTGTCGGTCCCCGCGTAGCCCCGGGTTGCTTGGGAGGGGACGTTAGGCGTCCGGTCCTTTGCGCATTTGCTGCACGAGGTCCATCACCACAGCCTGGAGGTCGCCGTTGTGCTCGGCTGCCACGCGGCGCTGGCGCTGGTAGCTCGCGCCCCGTTCGATGATCCGGGCCACGTCCGCGAGTTCCTCGGAGCAGCCGAGTTCGGCGGCGATGGGGCCCAGGCGCTCGAGGGTTTCGGTCAGATGGTCGGTCACCAGCTTCTCGTTGCCCTCGGCGTCGAGGATGATGATTGCTTCCATGCCGTACCGCGCCGCGCGCCACTTGTTTTCCTGGACGTGCCACGGCGGCATGGTGGGGATGGTTCCTCCGGCGTCGAGGATGCCGGAGAACTCATGGACCAGGCACTGCGTCAGCGCTGCGATCGCGCCCACTTCTTCAAGGGTGGCCAGGCCATCGCAAATGCGCATCTCGATGGTGCCCAGGGCGGCAACCGGGCGGATGTCCCAGCGAATCTCTGAGATCGCGTCGATGACGCCGGTGGTAAACATGTCCTGGACATAGGCCTCGTACCCTTCCCAGGCGTCGAACTGGAACGGAAGTCCCGCCGTCGGAAGCTGTTGGAACATCAGGGCGCGCTGGGAGGCGTAGCCCGTTTCCTCGCCTGCCCAATAGGGGCTGGACGCGGACAGTGCCTGGAAGTGCGGGAAGTAATTGACCAGGCCGTCCAGGATGGGCAGGACCTTGTCCTTGCGGTCGATGCCCACGTGGACGTGCACGCCGTAGATCACCATTTGGCGCCCCCACCACTGGGTGCGCTCAATCAGCTTTGCGTAGCGTTCCTTGTCCGTAACCGGCTGGAGCAGCGGAGGGCTGAAAGGGTGGCTGCCTGCGCAGAACACCTCCACACCCATGGTGTCGGTGACTTCGCGGACGGCGGCCAGGGAGCGGCTGAGGTCTTCCTTGGCCTCTTTGACCGTTTCGCAGACCCCAGTGACAAGTTCGACGGTGTTGAGGAGGAGTTCGCGCTTGATGTGCGGGTGTTCGTCATCCTCATTGAGGTCGGGGTGGTTGGCGGCGACGCCCTTCAGGACATCGTTGGCGACCGAGACCAGTTCCCCTGTCCGTGCGTTGACGAGCGCCAGCTCCCATTCCACACCCAGTGTCGATTGCCTGGATGGCGCAAAATCAATCTGCACGTAGTCCCCTCGTTATGTTCGTCGCGCTTCCCCGCTGCGGGGCCGCCAGCGGTCGGCTCAAGTCTAGTGCAGCGGCCCGGCCCGGAGTTGCCGGAGTTACCGACCATGAATTGCTAATGAGAATGATTCTTAACTAGAATGATGGCATGCACCTCTCCATCGTCAGTTCCCTGGATAGTCATTGCCGCGAAGTGGCGGCAGCCCGGCTGGGCCGGACCCACAGCAACTCCGCCGTCGTTTTCCATGACCTGCTGGATGGCTCCGTGGTCCTCCGTCGCGTATACCGGGATGGTCAACTCTTTGAGCGCGAATCCACCGTCCTCGAGCATGGATGCCTGAGCTGCACTGTGCGGCTGGACATTATTCCGACGGCGGAGCGGCTCGCCTCGTGCGGCTTCGACCACGCGGTCCTTGCCCTGCCGCCGGGGGTGGCCGCGGGCATGGTGGTAGCCGAACTCCGTCAACGCCCGGAGAGCTTGCTGGTGATCGACAATGCGGTACTGGCTTTGGATCCGGCCGACGTGGAAGACCATGTCTGGGACCGCCATACCCTGTTCGAATCCGGGTTCACGTCCATGCCGCAGGATGACCGCACCAGTGGGGAATTCCTCATTGGCGAATTCGGTCAGGTGGACACCGTCATGCTGTCGGCGGGCTTGGGGGCCGAGCTCGCGGGTGATTCGCGGGTGGATTCGGAGGCCTGGGGATCCGGAGTTGAATTGCTCGGTGAACTGGCTCCGCATGCCGCTGTGGTGGGCTCCGCCGATGAGTTCAGGCCGGGATGCTATGACGATGCCGAGGCGACAGCCCGGACCAAGCCCGGTACGGTGCGCATTCCGCTGGACGAAGCTCCCGGGCTTTTCAGTACTGTCCTGCACAAGGCGGACAGGCCGCTCCATCCTGGGCGCTTTCGGGAGGCCTTGCCCCAACTGGCGGCTGGAACCCACTGGATGCGGGGTCGCCTATGGATTGCGTCCGCGGCGGGGGTCCGGATTGCCATCCAGGGCATTGGTCCCCGCGTGTGGCTGGAAAGCACCGGGCCTTGGTTGGCGGACGCGGCCGGTACCGCAGGTCCGGGAGCCGACGTCGACGCCGTCCTCGACTGGCATCCCCGCCATGGTGACCGCGGTACGGTCCTGGCCATCACTGGACGCTCGGAGGACGTAGACCCCGGGGAGATCCGCCGCCTGCTGGACGATTGCCAGGTTACCGAGGCAGAAATGGCGCTGCATCCGGGGGAATGGAACGACCCCTTCGAGCTCAGTGAAACCCTTTGATCCCTACAACACAAGGAGAATAACCATGAAAGTCAGGAACTCGCTCCGCGCGCTGAAGAAGATCCCTGGAGCGCAGATCGTCCGCCGGCGCGGGCGAACGTTTGTCATCAACAAAAAGAACCCTCGCATGAAGGCTCGGCAGGGCTGATGCCCGGCGGGCAAGCCGGCAAAATAAATATGACTTATTCTCCCGGCTTGCCCCTTGGAGTTGTTTAATGGGTGCATGCCCATCCTGAACAAAGACATGGCCCTCTGCATCTCGCTTGCTGCCCGACCCAGCAACATTGGAACCAGGTTCCACAACTATCTCTACGACCTGCTCGGCCTGAACTTTGTCTACAAGGCCTTCGCGCCCGCGGACATTGCCCTCGCCGTGGCCGGAATCAGGGGCCTTCCCATTCGCGGTGCGGCGGTATCCATGCCCTACAAGGAGGCCGTCATCCCGCTGGTGGATGTGATGGACCCGTCCGCCAAGGCCATCGACTCCGTCAACACCATCGTCAACAATGATGGCGTGCTGACTGCTTACAACACCGACTACATCGCTATTGCCCGGCTCTTGAAGGACCATGAAGTGCCTACTGCGCACTCGGTCCTACTGCGGGGAGCGGGCGGCATGGCCAAGGCCGTGGCGGCTGCTTTGCGGGATGCCGGCTTCACCAACGTGACCATCGTGGCACGTAACGAAACCGCGGGCAGGGCGCTCGCTGGACTCTACGGCTTCGGATGGCAGGATGACGTCAACGGAGCCACCGCCGATCTCATCATCAACGTCACGCCGCTGGGCATGGCTGGGGCCGACGAGACTGCCCAGTCCTTCGACGATTCCGCCATCGCTGCGGCGATGGCGGTGTTCGATGTGGTGGCCTTGCCGTCGGAAACGCCTCTCATCGCTGCGGCCCGCAGGGCGGGCAAGCCGGTCATTACGGGAGCGGAGGTCATTGCGATCCAAGCCGAGGAGCAGTTTGTCCTCTACACCGGCGTCAGGCCAACGCCGGAACAGGTTCGTGAAGCCTCGGAGTTCTCCCGTCGCTGACGTTCGGATGTCCTAGTCCGATCCAGCTGAGAGTCTGCTGTCGGTATACGCTTCGTGAGAGATTAATCATTTCGATGGATTAATCAGATTCCTTACGAAGTTGGTGGAGCAGCAGTGACGTTCGACATTGATACGGGCAGGACTCTGGCGGTGGTGGCTGCCTCGAAGCAGCGCATGGAACAGCTCCCGGCCGTTCAGGCCAATCTGAGGCATGTGTGTGATGACATTCGTGGCGCACTGCGGAGTGGGCCCGTTTACTCGGCGATGGAGAGTTATGAGGACTCTGTACTCACGGTGGATGTCCATGGGCTGGCGCGGCGAACGGCCAACATCTTTGGTGGTACCCGCGAGGCGGTAGCTGCCTACGTGGCGTGCGACGAGACCATGGCGGCCACGGCCCTGGCGAACGCCCGGAGCATCGTGGTGTTGCGTCCCGGCGATTTGCCGCTGGACATGTCCTACTGGAATCCCAACTCCAGGGATTTCCCACGTGACATGTCCCCCTGGAATCCGGCGAAGTAGGGCTGTCGTGTATCAAGTTGATGCATCCGCGATGGACGGATGGCCGGATCCTGAAGCGTTGGAGATGGCGGCAAATCCTCTGACAGAGAACGCGCAAGGCATCGTGAACATTGTGCAAATGGCGGCGTCGGAGTGGTCTGCCATGGCGGATGCGTACCGGGCTCCGGAGGCACCGGAATTGTTGGCCTTGTTCAAGCCGGTAACCCAAAAGAGTGAGGGGATCCGGGCCGGTCTTGCTGTGGTGTATAGGGCGTTGATGGCGTATGCGGATGACATCCGGGACCTGAACCGGCGTCGTGCTTTGTTGCTGGATGAGATCGGGCAGTTTCATCGCGAGCGGGACCGGTATGAGGAGCGGGCGGCGTTCATGGAGCAAGCGGGTGACCTGCTGGCTTCGTCGGGCGGTGCTGCTCTTGCTTTGCGGGCCGCGGACCTGGAGCGCCGGGTGCGGTTGCTGGCCTCGCAGCATGAACAAGCGCAGCAGGACTGCGCCCGCCAGATCAATCGCATCTATTCGATCGACCCGTCAGTTCCGGTGTATTACGACGGCGGAGCGGCGAGGGAGTTCCGGGCGGACTTCACCAGGTTCCGGTTGCAAAAGTTGGAGGCCAGCGGTGGGGGCGGCACTGAAGGTGCTGTGGAGACGTTGGCCCTGCTGAAGTCCATGTCGGCCGGGGAGTTGCTGGACTACGGTTCGGCTGAGACGGATTACCTCCGCAACGGGCTCAAGGCCCAGCCAGCCGTTGCCTATGTCCAAGGCTGGTGGACCGGGCTGACCTCCGAACAACAGGCGGCGTTGTTGGTCGCGGCGCCCGGGATCATCGGAAACCTCAACGGGATCCCATATGCGGTCAGGGCGAAGGCGAACCGTGCCAACCTTGATGCCATATATAACGACACCCGGACGAGCGAGGGGGACAAGGCAGTGCTGCGGGTGATCTACGATTCACTCCTTCCTGCCGACGACAGGACGGATGCTCCGCCGCGAAGCATCGTGTCCTTCACGCCGGATGACAATTCCAAGCCACTGGTGGCCATCGCGATCGGGGACCTGGACACAGCAGCCAATGTGACCTGGAATGTCCCGGGCATGAAAACCACCGTGGCTGACGGCTTGGAATCATGGACGAAGTCGGCACAGGACCTCTATGACGGACAAGGGCGTGCAGTCGAGGGGACCGGGAACTTGAGTCGTGCTGTTGTCTCTTGGGTTGGCTATGACACTCCCGAGGCTCCGCCGAGTGGTGAGGTGTTGTCGACAGACTTGGCCAAGGCTGGCGGGGTGAAGCTGGCCGCGGCGTTGGATGGCTTCAGCGAGACCCGCGCCGTATTAGGGGAGAACGCCATGAAACTGAACGTTGTGGCCCATTCCTATGGGACCACTACGGCCTCTTATGCCTTGAAGACCATCTCGCATGAGGTCGCGACGGCTACGTTCTTTGGCTCTGCTGGGATTGCAGGGCAGGATGTCGGGTCTACAGAGGATCTGCATGTTTCTAAAGACATCGACGGCGGGGCCGAGGTTTATCTGACCGCGGCGAGCGAAGACCGGGTGGCGCCCTGGGGGATTATGGGGAGTGGGCTGCGGGGTCGCGAGGGGCGCCTCGATCCAACTGGTGAGTGGTTTGGGGGTAAGACCTTCTCATCCGAAGGCGGCTACGATCCGGACACCGGCCACTTCTATAAGCGGACCACCGGCCACGATGCCAAAGGGTGGGCAGTGAATGGCAGCGGAAACTCATTGTTCGCCGCCACTGAACTCCACGGCTACCTCGACCCGGACACCGAGTCTGCGCGCAACATCGCCATGACCTCAACTGGACGAGGCGGCCAGATCAAGCACCTTTTACCACTGCGCCGCGAAACACAAGCGGGCTACGGCGGCATGTACTTTTCGAATGGGTCGTGGATCGAACGTGACCTGACTCTTGAGGAACTTGCGGAGGAACGAGGCAAATGACAGCGACAAAGTCCAACCGCAAAGCGTGGTTGGTATCGGTGATGGTGGGGTGCTTCATGGTGTCAGGGTGCAGTGCAAACCAAGCGGGTGGTGGCCAAGGCGGGGGTCCGGGGCCAGGGCAGCGGAGCGCGGCGGAGGTGTTCACGGACTTCATGGATGCCATGGACGACACGGTGCAACATTCGGGAGCGACCTGGCCCAACTGGAATCCCAACGACACTTCCGGCTACTTTCCGCCACCGTGTTCGGTGAATGCCCGCGATGATGGCAGGGCCTATCAGACGCAGATCGAAGGCGGCCCGGTCGTGGATCCGCAGGCTTCCGTGGAAGCCATGAAGGCCCACTGGGAGTCGAAGGGGTACAGGATTACACACGTCTTCGACAACAGGGGCCCAAACACCACGGGAATTGAGATTCATGCCGTGACTCCGCGGGGCATGCTCCTAATTTTCACGCCGACGAAAACTGTTTCGTTTATCAAAGTTGTCGGTGAATGTACATTGGACCCTGCGGCCGCCAAGAAGACGACGTAGTTATGGTTCGCGAATTCGCCGTACCCTCCTGGCCTGCCCGGCGGTGCTCAAAGGTCTTAGCAGTGATGGCCGTGTTGGGTTTGGGCATGTCAGGGTGCGCTGCAAACCCAGCGAGTGGCGGTCAGGGCGGCGAACCGGGGCCAGGCGAGCGGAGCGCGTCGGGGGTGTTCGAGGACTTTATGGATGCCATTGATGACACGGTGCAACATTCAGGGGCAACCTGGGCGAGCTGGGACCGCAATGATACGTCAGGATACTTCCCACCACCTTGCTCAGTACATTCTCGGGATGATGGCCGCGCATATCAGACTCAACTCGAGGGAGGACCTGTTCGCGATCCCCGAGCCGCGGTGGAACAAATGAAGGCCCATTGGGAGAGCAAGGGCTACAAGATTGGAAACGTCTTCGACAACATGGGCGCCAACGCTACCGGTATTGAAATCGGCGCCTCGACTCCTCGGGGCATGGTCCTGGTTTTTACCCCGTCGAAAAACACCTCATTCATAGATGTGCAGAGCGAATGCACCTTGGACCCGGCTGCCGGCAAGAAGACGACGTAGTTGTGGTTCGTGAATTCGCAAAACCCGCCCGGCCGATGAGGCGGCGTTCGAAGGTCTTCGCAGTGATGGTTACGGTGAGTTTGGGCTTGTCAGGGTGCGCTGTAAACCAAGCGGGTGGTGGCCAGGGCGGAGAGCCGGGGCCCGGAGAGCGGAGCGCCCAGGAAGTCTTTACGGACTTCATGGATGCCATTGATGACACGGTGCAGCAGTCCGGTGCCGAGTGGCCCATTTGGGATCGCAAGCACACCGCGGGATTCTTCCCGCCGCCGTGCTCGGTTCACGCCCGTGAGGACGGAAGGGCATATCAGACACAGATCGAAGGTGGCCCCGTTGACGATCCCCGGGCCGCCGTGGAACGGATGAAGGCCCACTGGGAGAGCAAGGGCTACAAGATTGGCAACATCTTCGACAATATGGGCGGAAACACCACGGGCATTCAGATCAATGCCCGCAGCTCGAGGGGATTGCTCGTACAGTTCACACCATCATCGGAAACCAGCTTCATCAAGGTAGTCAGCGAATGCACCTTGGACCCTGCTGCCGACAAGAAGACGACGTAGTTGTGGTTCGCGGATTCGCCGTACCCTCCCGGCCGGCTCGGCGGCGTTCGAAGGCCTTCGCAGCGATGGCGGTGGTGGTCTTGATGATGTCGGGGAGAGCAGGCCTAAACGCTGACCGGCTCCACCACCACAACCACCCGCTCCTCGCCGATCCTGGTGAGCACCAGCGTGGCTGTTTTGGCCATGCCGGCCTTCCCGGCCGTCTTCCCAGACAGCAGTTGTTTCCGGAGTTCTTCAGGCGTGACGGCGGTGCCGCGTTTCTTGATGTCCAGCACGGTGACGCCGTTTGCCTTGACCCACGCCTTGAGGGCTTTGACGTTGTAGGGCATCACCTCCAGCACGCGGTAGGCGCGGGCAAAGGGGGTGTCGTGGAGTTCGGGGGCGCAGATGTAGGCAATGTGTTCGTCCACAAGATGCCCGCCGATCCGTTCTGCGATGTCGGCCACGAGGCCCGCTCGGATCACCGCGCCGTCGGGCTCATACAGGAACCCTTCCACGGGGCCGACGGCGGCCACCGGACCGCCATCGAAATCCTCGCCGCTGGTGATTTCGGCAGCGCCCTGGGCGCCGATCACCAGCGCTGCGCGGCGAACCCCGGGGCGGGCTACGGCGTTGAACCACAGGGTCACTTCGGTGACGTCACCGCCCACGGAAACCCACTGGGCCTCACAGCCGCCCGGGACGGAATCGTGGGGCATGCCCGGACCCATTTTGACCCCCACCGCACGGCCGGATGCTGCCAGGCCCTCGACGAACGAGAGCGGGGGAGAGAATGCCTCGGGGTCCCAAATTCGCTTTGTTCCAGAGGTTGAGGTGGTCCGTCGGGCCGGATCGAGCCACACACCGTCCACCCCGGAGAGGTCCACAGACGTGGCATCGGAATGTACCACCGTGGCATGCGGGAACGGCATCAGGTTGATGGTTGCGCAGGCGGCCGTCGTCTCGTCCATCTCCACCGCGGTCACGTTGACGTCCATGGACGCCAGCGCCAGGGAATCGGCACCCAACCCGCACCCCAGATCAGCAACGTGGGAGATCCCTGCCTTCACGAAGCGCTCGGCGTGCCGGGCTGCAACATTGAGGCGGGTGGCCTGTTCCAAGCCCGCCTGGGTAAACAGCATCTGATGGGCGAACTCGCCGAACTTGGCCTCGGCCTTGGTCCGCAGGCGCGACTGCGTCAGGACGGCGGCCACAAGCTCGGGGGAGTGCCCGGCCTTGCGCAGCGAGGCGTTCAGGGCCAGCGCGTCGGCTTCCCGGTAGGGTCCCAGCGAGCCAAGCAGTTCCCATCCTTCGGTGGTGAGCAAGGGCGCGAGGTGTTCCTGGGGAGCGTTGGGCATGGCATCCAGCTTAACGTTTCGCGTCCGGGGCTGAGACCGGACCGATCAGCCCGATAGGGTTGATTTCATGGAAGACACCGCAGCTCCGCAGCCCTCCGACGCCGACAGCCCGGACGGGAACCAGCCCGTCCATCCAGGAGCCGCAGAGCATTCCGCCGGCCGGTCCCTCTCCACCTATGCCCGCCCGGCCTTGATTGCCGGCGTCGTGATCGCCGTGATCTGCGTCGGCCTTCTCATAGTGATTTTTGCGTTGGACTCCTTCAATGCCGCCGCCTATTCGGTGACGGGCAAGAGTGTCAATGACGCAACCGACGAGGCCCGCGACATCCGGGAGCTGTACAGCGGAGTCCGCGCAGGCGGGATCATCGGCTTGGTGGTTTCCGGCGTCGTCGCCGTTGCAGCCGGCATCGTTCTGTACCTCAACCGCGGGGCCTCTGCGGCGGACGGCGACGACGAGGACTTCGACCTCGATGACCTGAGGGACCAGTAAGCCGGGTTCACCCATGACGAAATGCTGGCACTCACCTTGACCGAGTGCTAACGCCTTACATAGAGTCTTGGTTAGCACTCTCCCTTGGTGGGTGCTAACCACGCCAGGCAGCTACCGGCACCGCGACGACGGTTGCACGCCTCGGCACCCTTGTTCTTTGTCCATGAATCAGCTCATGAAAAGGAGAGATCCGAGTGTCGGTCTCGATTAAGCCTCTTGAGGATCGTATTGTTGTTCGCCCGCTCGAAGCAGAGCAGACCACGGCTTCCGGCCTGGTCATTCCGGACTCCGCACAGGAGAAGCCGCAGGAAGGCGAAGTTGTTGCAATCGGCCCCGGCCGCTTCGATGACAATGGCAACCGCGTACCGGTGGACGTAGCCGTTGGCGACGTCGTTATCTACTCCAAGTACGGTGGAACCGAAGTCAAGACCGGTGGCAGCGAGTACCTCGTTCTGTCCGCCCGCGACGTCCTCGCGATCGTCGTCAAGTAACTTCCTGGAACCCCGCACCGCAGGCATCGTTGGAATATCCTCCAGCCGCCAGTGGTGCGGGTTTTCCGTTCTGAAAGGACACAACCATGGCAAAGCAGCTTGCGTTTAACGACGCTGCCCGCCGGTCGCTTGAGGCCGGTATCGACAAGCTCGCCAACACCGTCAAGGTGACCCTCGGCCCCCGCGGCCGCAACGTGGTGCTGGACAAGAAGTGGGGCGCCCCCACCATCACCAACGACGGCGTGACCATCGCCCGCGAAGTTGAGCTGGACGACCCCTACGAGAACCTTGGCGCACAGCTGGCCAAGGAAGTCGCCACCAAGACCAACGATGTTGCCGGTGACGGCACCACCACGGCAACTGTGCTCGCCCAGGCCCTGGTCAAGGAAGGCCTGCGCAACGTCGCAGCCGGCGCCGCTCCGGGCGAGATCAAGCGCGGCATCGAGGTTTCCGTGGAAGCCATCGCCGCCCGCCTGCTGGAGAACGCCCGCGAAGTCGAAGGCACGCAGGTTGCCAACGTCGCAGCGATCTCCGCACAGAGCGACGAGGTTGGCGAACTGCTGGCCGAGGCTTTCGGCAAGGTGGGCAAGGATGGTGTCATCACCATTGAAGAGTCCTCCACCACGCAGACCGAACTGGTCCTCACCGAGGGCATGCAGTTCGACAAGGGCTACCTTTCCCCGTACTTCGTCACCGACGCAGAGCGCCAGGAAGCCGTCCTCGAAGACGCGCTGATCCTGATCAACCAGGGAAAGATCTCCTCGCTGCAGGACTTCCTGCCGCTGCTGGAGAAGGCCCTCCAGGCTTCCAAGCCGCTCTTCATCATCGCCGAAGACATCGAAGGCGAAGCCCTCTCCACCCTGATCGTCAACCGTATCCGCGGCACGCTCAACGTTGTGGCCGTCAAGGCTCCGGGCTTCGGCGACCGCCGCAAGGCCATGCTCCAGGACATCGCCACCCTCACCGGTGCACAGGTCGTGTCTCCGGACCTCGGCCTGAGCCTGGACACCGTTGGCCTTGAGGTCCTGGGTACGGCACGCCGTATCACGGTCACCAAGGACAACACCACCATCGTGGACGGTGCCGGTACCGAGCAGGACGTAGCCGACCGCGTTGCACAGCTCCGCGCTGAGCTCACCCGCACGGATTCCGACTGGGACCGCGAGAAGCTGCAGGAACGCCTGGCCAAGCTGGCCGGCGGCATCGGCGTGATCAAGGTTGGCGCAGCCACCGAGGTTGAGCTCAAGGAAAAGAAGCACCGCATTGAGGACGCTGTCTCCTCCACGCGTGCCGCCCTTGAAGAAGGCATCGTTTCCGGCGGTGGTTCCGCCCTCATCCACGCCCTCAAGGCGCTGCACGAGGCTCCCGCCGTCAAGGCTCTCGAGGGTGACGCAGCTGCCGCTGTCGGCATCGTCCGCCGCGCCCTGACGCAGCCGTTGCGCTGGATCGCCCAGAACGCCGGCTTCGACGGATACGTGGTGGTTTCCAAGGTCTCCGACCTGGACGCCAACCACGGTTTCAATGCCAAGTCCGGTGAATACGAGGACCTGATCGCCGCCGGCGTGATCGACCCCGTCAAGGTCACCCGCTCCGCTCTCCGCAACGCCGCTTCGATCGCTGCCCTGGTTCTCACCACCGAGACCCTGGTTGCCGAGAAGCCGGCAGAGGAAGAAGACGCACACGCAGGCCACCAGCACTAAGCTGCCTGCTCCTGGAAACCCCGGTCACGCCTGCGTGGCCGGGGTTTCTTTGTGCCTTCTGGGGGGTTCGGGATGGCTATTGTCCGCGTACGACGGCGGGCGGTAACCTGACGCTGGAAGTGGCGGTTGCGTACGCCAACCGTGCCGCTTCCACCGGAGAAGTGAAATATGACAGCACCTGTCACTGCCCTGGACCTGGGTCGCTCGGCTTTCACGGAACGCCGCTGGAGCGACGCTTTGGAGTGCCTCGTCCGCGCCGATTCGGAGGGCGGGCTGCCGCCCCAGGACATGGAGCTCCTCGCCTCGGTTGCCATGTTGCTGGGGCTTAACGGTGACGGGGTGGAGTACCTCAGCCGGGCGCACGACGAGCATCTGACCGTGGGGGATCCGGACAGCGCTGCACGCTGCGCCGCATGGCTGGTGATGTTCCTGATGGACATGGGCGAATACGCGCGGGGAAGCGGGTGGCTGGCCAAGGCCAAGCGCCTGGTGGAGGGACTTGGACATCCTTCTGCCGGCGAGGGCTACCTGCTCATACCGACGGGCCTCGGCACTCTGCGTGGCGGCGATCCCGAAGCGGGTTACGGGTTCTTCAACAGAGCGCTGGAGATTGGGGAGTCGCTTGGCGAAAAGGACCTCCAGGCCATGGGCCGCCTTGGCCTTGGCACGTCCCGGCTGGCGCTGGGCTACCCCGAAGAGGGCCTCCTGTTGCTGGACGAAGTGATGGTTTCGGTGACTGCCGGCGAAGTTTCACCCATACCCACCGGGATCATCTACTGCGCCGTCCTGGGTAGTTGCCGGTTGGCCCAGGACGTAGGAAGGGCCCAGGAATGGACGGCCGCACTGGAGCGGTGGTGTGGGGAACGCCCTGACATGGTGATGTTCGGGGCGCAGTGCCAGGCTTTCCGCGCCGAGTTGCTGATCCTCCATGGTGCCTGGGACGAAGCTTTGGCCGTGGCCCGTGCCGCCGAGGGACGGATCCGCAAAGGCGATCCCGACGCGACGTTTGGTGCCTGGTACCAGGAGGGCGAAGTCTTCAGGCTCCGTGGCCAGTGGGAAGAAGCCGAGCAAGCCTTCAAGATTGCGTCGGAGACAGGCTTCGAACCGGAACCGGGCCTTGCCTTGCTTCGGCTCGCGGCCGGCAAGACAGCAGAGGCGAAGGCACGCATTCACCGCGCCGCGGCCGCCGCTGACCCGGCCAACCGGCGAAGGCTGCTTCCCGCCGTCGTCGAGATTGATCTGCAGTCCGGTGACCTGGCAGCGGCGAGAACCGCCGTCGACGAATTGGCCGGCGGGCTGAATCCCCGAAGCCGGCCTTTGGAGGTCGCCCTCGCCGCCCAGGCCGAGGCCGCCGTCCTGCTGGCAGAAGGGGAAGCGGAGCGCGCCCTTGGAGCGGCCCGGCGGGCTTGGCGGCTGTGGTACACCCTGGAGGCGCCTTTCCACGCAGCAGCGGCGCGGGTCATGGCTGGAAGAGCGTGTGCCGCACTGGGGGATGCCGATTCGGCGGCCATGGAATTTGAGGCAGCCTTGGCCGATTTTGCCGACCTCGGCGCAGCACCGGCGATGGCCGGGGTTCAGGCTCTCCGGGGTGGACAATCCGGAAACAAATCATTGCTCTCGCCCAGGGAGTCCGAGGTCCTGGCATTGATCGCGGCGGGGCATTCGAATAAATCCATTGCGAGACTGCTCTACCTCAGCGAAAAAACGGTGGCCCGGCACGTCAGCAACATCCTGGCCAAGCTCGGCGTCCCCTCAAGGGCGGCAGCCACCACCTACGCTTTCGAACACCACCTCATCCCCTGACCCTCTCTCACCTAACGCCCCTTTCCGGCGGATACTCTCTCACCTAACGCCCCCTTTCTGGCGGATCCTCTCTCACCGACCACCCCTTTCCGGCGATCGCTCTCTCACCGAACGCCCCTTTCTGGCGGATCCTCTCTCACCGAACGCTCCTTTCTGGCGGATCCTCTCTCACCGAACGCCCCTTTCCGGCGATCGCTCTCTCACCGAACGCCCCTTTCTGGCGGATCCTCTCTCACCGAACGCTCCTTTCTGGCGGATCCTCTCTCACCGAAC
>NZ_JBIVXL010000004.1:0-74699 GCF_044769225.1 Paenarthrobacter sp. NPDC090522 | reverse complement strand
GCCCCTTTCCGGCGATCGCTCTCTCACTACGCATTAATACCCACGCCCCGTCCCCAACAATGGGCAATCCTCCCGACGCGCCCGGAGCCCATGGCGCCATACCTTTGCCGTATCAGCAATCGCGGCAATATTCAGGAGGACAACTGCCATGGAAGAGAACCAGCGCACTGAGGTGGACACCGTCATCCTGGGCGGCGGTCAGGCGGGACTGGCGATGGGCTATTACCTGGCCAAGCAGGGGAAGGACTTCGTGATCCTGGATGAACATGCCCGGGTAGGTGCGGCCTGGCGGGCAAGGTGGGACTCGCTTCGGCTGTTCACGCCTGCAAAATACGACGGCCTTCCGGGAATGCCGTTCCCAGGCGACCATCTGGCGTTCCCCACCAAGGATCAACTGGCGGATTTCCTGGAGGACTACTCCCGACGCTTCGACCTGCCCCTGGTCCTTGGTGCCCGGGTGGATGAGGTCCGGCAGGATGCCGACGGCTTCGTCGTCGTGGCGGGGGAGCAGAGGTGGCATGCCCGGAACGTCGTGGTAGCCACAGGCGGGCACCAGTTGCCCAAGCGGCCGGACTTCGCCAAGGACCTGGGCCCATGGATCGTCCACATGCATTCCACGGACTACCGGAACCCGCAGCAGTTCCAACAGGGACCTGTCCTGGTGGTGGGCCTCGGCAATTCCGGGGCCGAAATAGCGTTGGAAGCCAGCCGGACGCACCAAACGTTCGTGGCAGGAAAACCGAGCGGCGAACTTCCCGTCCGCCATGGCCGGGCCGGGGCACGGTTCTTCCTTCCGGTGATCAGGTTCCTCGGTTTGTATGTCCTGACCCTGAACACCCCCGTCGGGCGCAAGGCAGCACCTGGATTCAAGACCATGGCAGCACCCTTGATCCGGACACGCACCAAGGAGCTCCGCGCGGCGGGTGTGCAGATGGTGCCGAGGGTGGCCGGCATTGCCGCAGGAAAGCCGGTGCTTGAGGACGGAACCGCCCTCGACGTGGCGAATGTGGTGTGGTGCACCGGATACCGGGAGGACTACTCGTGGCTCAAACTGCAGGAAACAGGCTCCTTGGACCACCCCCGCGGCGTGGTGGAATCCGTGCCTGGGCTCTACTTCCTGGGCCAGGAATTCCAGTTCGCTGCCGCCTCCGCCACGCTTCCGGGAGTTGGCAGGGACGCGCGGTACCTGGCCGGCGTCATGGCATCGGTTCGACCTGCCACGCAACGGGGAACCACGGACAGGCAACGCCAACCAGCGGAAAAGCGCAGCGCCTGAAGGCATTAATGTCCGTGGAATACGTCACACAATTTTTCAGTACGATTGAAATAAGGCAACTGAGGATCGTTTGCCCCTGTGAGGCCCGGAATCGGCTTGGAAGGGCACAGTCAGAACACAGGTTCAACTGTGCTGATCCATAGCGATGAATGAACTAATTGACCTCCGGAACCGGGTCTGTCCGGCCCACGTGACTGGGTCGCATGCGCGAAAACGCATATGATGGAACCTTTGTGAATGAGCCTTTGAGGAATCGCCTAACGTGACTGCACCAACGATCCAACAGCCCGCCCGTCCCAACAGGCGGGCCGCCGGACCCGTTGCAAAGTCCAAGTTCCGCCCGGAAATCCAAGGCCTTCGCTCGCTGGCAGTCCTCATGGTGGTCAGCTACCACATTTGGATCGGCCGCGTGTCCGGCGGCGTGGACGTGTTCCTGCTGATCTCCGCATTCCTGATGACACTTCAGTTCACCGGACGCTATAAACAGCGGAGGTCCATGGACCTCATCCGGCACTGGCTCCACTTGTTCCGCCGTTTGCTCCCGGCCGTGGTTGTGGTCCTGCTCAGCACTCTCGCCGCAACGTTCGTTTTCCTTCCGCCCACACGGTGGGTGGAAGTGGTGAACCAGGCATGGGCATCCCTGTTCTACTTCGAGAACTGGCTGCTCCAGACCCTCGCAGTCAACTACTACGCAACCGACCACAGCCTTGCGAGCCCTGTCCAGCACTTCTGGTCGCTCTCCATCCAAGGCCAGGTCTTCATTTTGTGGCCTGTCATCTTCGCCACCATGGCGATCCTTTGCCGGAAGTTCAACCTCCGCTACCGTGCCTCCCTGGCCTACGTCTTCGCGATCATCTTCATCGCATCGCTGACGTACTCCATCATTTTCACAGCCAACAACCAGGCTGTGGCCTACTTCGATACCTTCGCCCGGCTGTGGGAATTCGCCCTGGGAACGCTGGTTGCCCTCATACTTCCGGCCCTCAACTTCTCCAAGCCTGTCCGCGTGGTCATGGGTTGGGTTGGCGTGGTGGCCATGCTCAGTTGCGGGATCATTCTGCAGGTGCAGACGGCCTTCCCGGGCTTCGTTGCGCTGTGGCCCACGCTCGCTGCCGTCTGCGTGATCGCGGCCGGCCAAACCGGAAGCCGCTTCGGCGTGGACCGGATCCTCAGCTCCAAGTTCCTGGTCCGGTTGGGTGACAACTCCTACGCCCTCTACCTGTGGCACTGGCCCATTCTGGTCATTGCGTTGGCCTGGAGCGGAAAGGAACACGCTGGCTGGTTGTCAGGATCAGCGATCGTCGCTTTGGCCCTGGTCCTGGCGTTCCTGACCACCAAGTTCGTGGAAAAGCCGTTCCGTGAGTGGAAGTGGCCTGAAGTGAAGAAGTGGCGGGCTGCGGTTTCCATCGCTGCCTGCCTGGCCATTGCCTGCACGCCGCTCCTGGGCTTCCAGTACAAGCAGTACCTTGACCAGAAGGCCGCCGAGACCCAGGCCTTCAACGACAACCCTGGGGCGCACGCCCTCCTTCCGGGCTACGTGGACTTGGTGGCCGACGGCGCGAAGACGCTTCCGACGGCGGAACAGTTGCCGGAAGACTGGGCGCACCTTGGAGACTCCTGTGAGGGAGATACCAAGCCGGATGACAAACTCCTGGCGGACAACTGCCAGACCAACGGTGTTGGCGACGACGCCGTCAAGAACATCGTGGTGCTGGGTGACTCCCACTCCCAGCAATGGCTGGCGGCGATCGGCCCCCTGGCCGAGGCTGAACATTGGAAGGTCACTGCACTCCTGCTGGGCGGTTGCCATTTCATGCCGCAGAATCCTGACGCTGAAGCGCAGTGCAACGACTTCAACGCCGCGGCCTTCAAGTACGTGGCCTCGAAGACGCCGGACGCTGTGTTCATGGTGGGAACCATGGCTTCCCCGTCGTCGCCGGACGAGAAGCTCGTCTATGGCTTTGACCAGACGGTGACCAACTTCAACGACCTGGGCATCCAGGTTGTGGCCATCCGTGACAACCCACGCTACGACTACAACGTCACCGAGTGCGCCCTGGCCAAGGGCGTGGACAGCTCGGAGTGCAAGTCGGACGAGCCGGACGTACTGGCCGCCGAAAGCCCGTTTGCCGCGGTGCAGGGGACCTTTGGCAACGCCGCGTTCCTGGATATGACCGACCTCCTGTGCGACGGCGTGACGTGCCCCAGCGTCATTGGAAACGTGTTCGTCTATCTGGACGATAACCATTTGTCCAAGACGTACGTCACCAGCATGGGGGACATGTTTGACGAGAGGTGGTTTGCCGCGACGGGGTGGACGCGATGATGGCTAAAGCAGCGATGGATAAGGCACAAAAAACGACGGCGGAACGCGCCTTCCGTCCGGAGGTCCAAGGCCTGCGTGCCTTGGCGGTGTTGATGGTGGCCGCCTACCACATCTGGCTCGGCCGGGTGTCCGGCGGCGTGGATGTGTTCCTGCTCATCTCGGCATTCCTGCTGACCTTGTCCTTCACCCGGAAGCTGGAGAGCCACAAGCCACTCCAACTCCTGAGGCACTGGCTGCACGTCTTCAAGCGGCTGCTGCCCGCCGTCGTCGTGGTTTTGCTTGCGGTCCTCACCGCTACTTGGACCTTTATTCCGCAAAGCCGTTGGCCTGATGTCCTCGCCGAGGCGTGGGCCTCCCTGCTGTACCGGCAGAACTGGCAGCTTGCTGAATCTGCGGTGGACTATTACGCCCAGGACCACTCCGGTGCCAGCCCGCTGCAGCACTTCTGGTCCCTGTCCGTCCAGGGCCAGGTGTTCATTCTTTGGCCGTTGGTCTTTGCCGGGGTGGCCCTCCTTCAGCCGTACCTGGCCAAACTGTTCCCGCGCAGCAAGGCCGTGGCCCACAGGCAGTTGCTGTTCATGGCCTTTGGGCTGATCTTCGTGGCGTCGCTCCTTTTCTCGATCGACCAAACGGCCACCAACCAGGAGATTGCGTACTTCGATACACGCACCCGGCTGTGGGAGTTCGCGCTGGGCTCCTTGCTGGCCCTGGCATTGCCCTACCTCAAGCCGGGGCGCCGGCTGCGGGTGTTCCTGGGCTGGGCCGGGCTGGCCGCCATGCTGTCCTGCGGGCTGATCCTGACTGTTGACCGCTCCTTCCCGGGCTTCGTCGCTTTGTGGCCTACGTTGGCCGCCGCTGCCGTGATCGTCGCCGGTCAGAGCGATAGCCGTTTTGGCGCGGATCGTTTCCTCAGCTCCAGGCCGCTGGTCCTGGTAGGCGACAACTCCTACGCCCTTTACCTGTGGCACTGGCCGGTCCTGGTGTTCTTCCTCCTGGTCACCGAAACCGCCACGCCCAACATCCTCCAGGGCCTGGCCATCATGGCGGTTTCCATGGTGCTGGCCGTTGCCACCACCCGTTACGTGGAACGTCCGATGCGGCGCTGGGAGTGGCCGAACGTGCGGTCCTGGCGTGCCGCCGTCGTGATTGCTTCCTGCGGTGCGCTGCTCGCCTTGCCGGTCACCGTCTGGCAGGGTGCCATTTCTTCGGAGAGCGCTGCCATCGCGGACCAGCCCATGGAGCTGACTCCCGGCGCTGCCGCACTGGCGCCGCAAAATGCAGGCCAACCGACACCGGACGCCAAGATCATCCCTGCCCCGGCAGCCATGAAGGACGAATGGGCGGATATTGATGGATTGTGCACCGGGGACAATGTGCCGTCCGATCCCTTGTTGGAGGGCTGCCTCCAGAACGACGAGCCGGAGGTGGTCACCAAGAAGATCGTCGTCCTGGGCGACTCGCACGCACAGCAGTACATGGCTGCCCTGGGACCCATTGCCAAGGCGCACGGTTGGGAAGTGGTCACCCTCCTGAAGGGCAGTTGCCGCTTCGGGGCGGAGTCGGACGAACGGACCGAAGAATGCAACGCGTTCAACAAAGCCAGCGCCGCTTACGTCATGGAACACAAACCGGACGCGGTGTTCACCGTGGCCTCGCTGACCCACGTGACAGCGCCGTTCGAGACGGAGGTGCCCGGGTATTTGGACGGTATCAAACCGTTCACGGATGCCGGGATTGACGTTGTTGGAGTCCGCGACAATCCACGCTTCAGCATCAACATGCCCGAGTGCGTCCAGAAGAAGGGCCCGGATTCCCCAGATTGCAACGCCCCGCTGGAAGAGTCGCTGGCCGCGTCCTCGCCACTGGATGACTACGTGGGCAAGGTGGACCGGCTCTTCCTGATGGACATGAGCGACTTCATTTGCGAGCAGGGAACATGCCCTGCCGTGGTGGGGAACGTCTACGTCTATAAGGACGACAACCACCTCACCAAGACCTACGTGCAGAGCATGATTCCCATGTTCGAGGAGCGGTTGCTGGCGGCGACTGGCTGGTCAGCCGGCTAGCCCCACCAGCCGCTTGCGCACCAGGTGAAGCACGACGGCGGCCTGCCGCCAGTGCTGTTGCTCACACTCGGCCGCCACGGAATATGGCGACGGGCGCTGAGGTTCTAGTATTTATCCAACACTTCTGCACAGGCCAGTCCCGTAATGACGGGCTGGTCATCAGTTGCAACCCCTACCAGTTCCAGTCCCCAAACCCAGGTAAGAGGCGCACTCATGACCCAGCCCGAACACGATCCTTTTGGCTTCATTGGCCTGACCTACGACGACGTCCTGCTGCTTCCCGGACACACTGACGTCATTCCGTCCGACGCTGACACCTCCTCCCGCCTGTCCCGGCGCATCTCCGTCCAGACGCCGCTGCTCTCCGCAGCCATGGACACCGTGACCGAGTCCCGCATGGCCATTGCCATGGCACGCCAGGGTGGCCTCGGGGTAGTCCACCGCAACCTGTCCATCGACGACCAGGCCGAGCATGTGGACCGCGTGAAGCGCAGCGAGTCCGGCATGATCACCAACCCGCTGACCATCAATCCCGAAGCGACGTTGCAGGAGCTCGACGAACTGTGCTCCCGCTACCGTGTTTCCGGCCTCCCGGTGGTCGACCCGGAGGGCCGCCTCCTGGGCATCGTCACCAACCGCGACACCCGTTTCATTCCCGAGTCCGAGTTCCCCACCCGCCGCGTCAGCGACGCCATGACCAAGATGCCCCTGGTCACCGGGCACGTGGGCATCAGCCGGGAAGAGGCTTCCCACAAGCTGGCCACCAACAAGATCGAGAAGCTCCCGTTGGTGGACGACCAGGGCCGCCTCAAGGGCCTGATCACCACCAAGGACTTCACCAAGGCTGAGCAGTACCCGCTCGCCACCAAGGACGACGAGGGCCGCCTGCGCGTAGGTGCTGCCATCGGCTTCTTCGGCGACGGCTGGGAGCGCGCCATGAAGCTCATCGACGCCGGCGTGGACGCGTTGTTCGTGGACACGGCCAACGGCCACTCGCAGGGCGTGCTGGACATGATCTCCCGCCTGAAGTCGGATCCCGTTGCCGCGCACGTGGACATCATCGGCGGCCAGGCAGCCACCCGTGAAGGTGCCCAGGCCCTCATTGACGCAGGCGCCGACGGCATCAAGGTTGGCGTGGGCCCCGGTTCCATCTGCACCACCCGCGTGGTGGCGGGTGTGGGCGTTCCCCAGATCACGGCCATCTACGAGTCCGCCAAGGCTGCGATTCCGGCCGGCGTGCCGCTGATCGCCGACGGCGGCCTGCAGTACTCGGGCGATATCGGCAAGGCCCTCGTAGCCGGTGCCGACACCGTAATGCTCGGCTCCCTGCTCGCCGGTTGTGAGGAGTCCCCGGGCGACCTCATCTTCGTCAACGGCAAGCAGTTCAAGAGCTACCGCGGTATGGGTTCCCTCGGCGCCATGCAGTCCCGCGGAAAGAACACGTCCTACTCCAAGGACCGCTACTTCCAGGCCGACGTCTCCGGTGACGACAAGCTGATCCCCGAAGGCATCGAAGGCCGCGTGGCCTACCGTGGCCCGCTGGCATCGGTTGCCTACCAGCTCGTCGGCGGCCTCCGCCAGACCATGTTCTACACGGGCGCACCCACAGTTCCCGAACTCAAGGCCCGCGGCAAGTTCGTCCGCATCACGCCGGCCGGCCTGAAGGAATCGCACCCGCACGACATCCAGATGACCGTCGAAGCGCCGAACTACAACTCCCGCTGACACCCCCAAGGTTCCCCGTGGATTGTCCACGGGGAACCTTTGTTTTCGGGCCCACCCCACCGGCGCACAGGAGTGGGCATAGGCTGTGCACATGTCTGCGATACCCCCGGGGCCACGGCACCCGGAATCCGTCCGGGTGACCAAGACGCCGCCCCGCAAGCTGGCCTTGCGCCCGTACGCACGCGCCGTCGGACAGGTCTTGAAAGTGAGTTTCAAGGCCTCGCCGGCAGCGGTCATCATGAAGGTTGTCGGCTCGCTGATCTCGGCCACCTTGCCGCTGGTCACGACCTATTTCGCCGCGCTCACCACCACTGCTCTGGCGGCAGGTTACGCGGGAGACCCCGACGCCGGTCCGCGGGCAGTTCTGTACGTCGTCATTACCGCGGCGCTGGGGTTGTTCTGGGGCGGGTTCAGCAGCGTAGACCGCTATATCCAGCAGCTCATGAGCTTCCGCGTGGGCGCGATCGTGGGGGACCTGATGTACCAGAGGTTCCTCGCGCTGGAGTTCTGGCGTTACGACGACAAGGAAACCGTAGACCTCTACGACCGTGCCAAGCGCTTCTCCGATTCCTACGCCCGGGTGCTGGACCGCATAGCCGCCATCTTCACGCAGCTCGTCTCGGTCATCCTGGCCATCGGAGCCCTGGTGTTGGTCAGCTGGTGGATCGCCGTAATTGTCCTGGTGGCGATCGTTCCCAGCGTCTACCTGCAGTTCAAGCTCTCCCGCGAGCAGATTGCCCACTGGAATACCCAGGTTGATTCGCGTCGCCAGCGCAGGATGATCGAGCAGAACCTGCTCCGCCCGCAGCACATCGCGGAGATGCGGCTCTACGGGATTGTGAATTACCTGATGGATATCCGTTCCCGGCTGCGCGATGCGGACGAACGACGCCGGCTCGATTTCCAGAAGCGCTACATCCCCAAGCAGTTGGCCGCCGACGCCCTGCAGTATGGCGCAGAAGTTGTCTCGTTGGTCTGGGTGGTGGGCCAGATCATCGCCCGCGCCCAACCAGTGGGGCAATTCCTGTACGTCCAGCAGATCGTGAGCCGTGCCCTGTCCACGGCCAACAACCTGGTCTCTTCCCTCAGCTCCATCGACGAGGATTTGGCGAACCTCAAGGACTACGAGCTGTTCATGGCGCTCCCGGTCCCCAGCGGACACGAGCCGCCGTTGACCCGGTCCCCGCAGACGGTGGAGATGCAGGACATCCGCTTCAGCTACACGGGCAGCGACATCGAAGTCATCAAGGGCATCTCGCTGACCATCAAAGCCGGCCAGCACATAGCGATCGTGGGGGAGAACGGAGCTGGTAAGTCCACCTTGATCCGTATCTTGGCCGGGCTCTACCGGCCGGATTCCGGCCGTGTACTGCTCGACGGCGTGGACCTCGCCCATGTTGATGTGGCCAGCTGGCACCGGCATCTGGCCGTCCTGAGCCAGGAGTTCCTCAAATACGAGTTCGCCACTGCGGCCGAGAACATCTACCTTGGCGACGTCGAACAGCCTCGGGACGAGCAACGCGTCCGGCGCGCGGCCTCGGATGCGGAGGCGATGGACTTCATCAGCAAATTGCCCAACGGTCTGGAGAACCACGTCAGCAACTGGATGGAGGACCCACGTGGCCGGAAGGGCAGCGGATTGTCCGGCGGCCAGTGGCAACGCCTGGCCATGGCCCGGAACTTCTACCGCGATGCGTCCTTCATGGTCATGGACGAGCCCACCTCGGCCATCGACGCCTTGGCCGAACACCGGATCTTCACCCGGCTGTTCGCCGACCGGAGCAGCACCATCATCGCCATCAGCCACCGGCTGGCAACCATCGAGAAGGCAGACGTCGTGTACATGCTGGAAGACGGGCGGATTGCCGAGCAGGGGACACACAAGGAACTGGTTGCCCTACGCGGACGCTACTTCCGGATGTTCGAGTCCCAGCTCACCGTGGATGAGACCAGCCGGCGGGATCCCGCGGCTTAGAGCGGACCGTATCCGGCGTTGCCGTACGGATCGCGCCAGGTCACGAGGTCCTGTTCCAGGAGCGCCCGGAAACGGGGATCGGTCGCTGCCTTGCGACGAAGGGATTCGCGTGAACGCCCCATGATGGTGGCCGGGACGATGATGGCGCCCACCAGAAGGCAGACGACGAACGCCAGCACCATGGCCAACGTCAGCAGAACCCCGGGATCCTGCCACGTGGAGGGTTTGGCCGTGAAGGCAAACAGCCCAATGAAGACGATCAAGATGAACGCCACGAAGGACAGCGCGCCCCGCAGGTTCCCGGGCCCACGATTGACAAGCGCCCGGTCTGTCCGCGGCAAGCGATCCCGCACCCTGACGTAGAAGACTCCGCAGAGCACTGCAAGTGCCGCGCCCGGAAGGCCGAGGGAGGGAAGCAGCGCGAACGTGCCGAGTCGAACGGCCAGGAGGACGCCCATCAGCACCAGGACTGTGCCGATCCCCACTCCGGCAGCCCAGGCACCCATGTAGGAGCCCCGTGCCCCGGCGATTTCGCGCAGTCGTGAGCGCGCACCCGCGGGGGTGACCGCTGCGAGTTCCGGAGAAAGCCAGTAGTCCAGCGGACGGTCAGGAGGAGAGAGGGGAGACGGGCCGGTTTGGTAGCTCACCCGGGTTATCGCTCCAGCCCTGCGCGGATCAGGGAGTCGAGCTGCCCGCGCTCAAGCGCCGACGATTTGAGGTTCTCGCCTTCCCCTGTCGCGATGGACAAGGCACCGTCTGCTTCCGCTTTGACGTGGACCGCGCGGGAGGTTCCGTCAATGAAATGCTGGCGGGTTGTGGCGGCGGCGGGGAATCCGTCCGGCGCCTGGCTCAGGTAGTAGTCGGCCATCTGCACGGCCGTGGTGATCATGCCTTCTGTGCCCGTGATGGGGTGGAGTTCGTGGACGCCGTACTTGCTCAGGTTGAGCAGCAGGGCGCCCTGCTCGGCGCCGAACATGAACGAGACGTGCTCCGACGAAGGCGTCACCAGGGCTGTTTCCAGCCACGAGGTGGAATCCGCCAGGACAGCCGTCACCGTCGCGGCCGGCCCCACCGGCAAGAGTGCGTCGTTTTCGATCTTCATCAAGCCACGCTCCAGCAGCGTGGAGACACCGGCCTGTTCCAACGGCGACCCGGCGGCGTGGTCGAGGCGGAACAGGGTTTGGCACCTCAGCGCGCCGTCGGTGCCGGCCAGCGCAATCAGGGCAATGAGCTCATGTTCGGTGATGAGCAACGCCTGGGTTTCTTCGGTCTGGGTGGTCATTTCTGCCCTCTCGTGAGCGATTCTCTGTCCAGTCTAGGAAATGGGTGGTTCAGGTGAGCCATCCCCAGACCTTCTTCGCACCGTCGGCTATGGATTCCCCCACGTCCTTGGCGCCTTCCCAGACATGCTTGGCGCCGTCAGCCACCATGGAAGAAGCGGAGTCGTAACCCAGGTGCGTGGCCAGGAGGCCGAGGCCGCCCCACGCGATGCCGGCAACTGCGCAGGCAGGGCCGATCACAGGTACAAAGCTACCTACGGCCAAGGCCGCGGAGATCCCGCCATCTACGGCCATTCCGGGATGTCCCGTTTGGATCCCTTGGTAGACCTGCAACCCACCGGTGACGATGCCCAGTGCTCCGGAAAGCCGGCCCAGCATCGACGTGCCGTTGAGCAGTTGTGTCCCCTTGACGTATCCGGCACCGGCGGCCTGACCGTATTGGGCACCCAGCCAAGGCCACCTCGTCAGTTCCGTGACCAATCCGCCTTTGGCCATCTGGGCAAGGATGTTGTCTGCAAACAGGCCGCCGGCGGTCACCAGCCCGTTTCCTGCCCACCATGCCTCGCTGCCGGTGACGCCGAACAATCCTTCGAGACCAGTGACAGGAGTTGGCTGGTTTCCGCTTCCGCCGGGGACCGGCGGAAGAGCCGGTCCATTTGGCCCATAACCGGAGGCACCGCCCGGGGTGCTTGCCTTGTCTTGTTCATCGGCCTGGGTGCGGAGGGTCTTGGATGCGTCATCCAACGACCGTGCCGTTTTGTGCAGGAGGGGCCGCAGGGTGCTGCTCCATTCGCGGCGGAACCGGTCTCCGTCGGTTCCCTTCCAGGCAACGCTGGAGATCAGCCCGCTGATCTGGAGTTCCTGGTTCTGGAGCCGGCTGCCGGCCTGTCCCATTTGTTTGGATAATGAGCGGAGCTGTTCAATGTCGGCTCCGTAGAATCCAGGCGCCATGGGTCCCCCCTTGCATGGTGTGGTTGTGTTTTCGCAGGCTATCGGATAGTTCCCGGACTCTGCCATGGGCAGCCCTGCCCATGTGGAGGGGCCGTTCCGGTGGGTTCGTTGGCGCGCTTTGTGAAGTGCTCCCCTTGATGGCCGAACCGGCGTTCCGGGAGCGGTCCAGTAAAGTAAGAGCCGTGACTTATGAGATTGAGATTGGCCGTGGCAAGCGTGGGCGTCGTGCCTACTCCCTGGATGACATCGCGATCGTCCCGAACCGCCGGACGCGCGACCCGAAGGATGTCTCGGTCTCGTGGCAGATCGACGCCTACAAGTTCGATACGCCGGTGATCGGCGCTCCCATGGACTCCGTGATGTCTCCTGAAACCGCGATTGCCCTGGGACGCCTGGGTGGCCTCGGTGTCCTGGACCTCGAAGGCCTCTGGACCCGTTACGAAAACCCGCAGAAGGTCCTCGACGAGATCGCCGGCCTGGCCGACGAGACCAGCAGCCCGGCCGTCACCCGCCGGATGCAGGACCTCTACCAGGCCCCGGTCCAGCCGGAACTCATCAGCTCCCGCCTGGCCGAGATCCGCGCCGCCGGAGTCACCGTGGCCGGCTCCCTGACCCCGCAGCGTACCCAGGAACACTACAAGACCGTGGTGGCTGCCGGCGTCGATATCTTTGTGATCCGCGGTACCACCGTCTCCGCCGAGCATGTCTCCAAGAACCACGAGCCGCTCAACCTGAAGCAGTTCATCTACGAACTGGATGTTCCCGTCATCGTTGGCGGTGCGGCCGGTTACACGCCTGCCCTCCACTTGATGCGCACCGGCGCGGCCGGCGTCCTCGTCGGCTTCGGTGGCGGTGCCACCACCACCACCCGCCGTGCACTGGGCATCCATTCGCCCATGGCTTCCGCCATCTCCGACGTCGCTGCCGCCCGCCGCGACTACATGGATGAGTCCGGCGGACGCTACGTGCACGTCATCGCCGACGGCGGCATGGGCAGTTCCGGCGACATCGTCAAGGCCATCGCCATGGGCGCAGACGCCGTCATGCTCGGCAGCGCGCTGGCACGCGCCGAGGAAGCCCCCGGCCGTGGCTGGCACTGGGGCCCCGAAGCCCACCACCTCGAGTCCCCGCGCGGCGACCGCGTCAACGTTGGCACGGTCGGGCCGCTTGAGGAAGTGCTGTTTGGGCCGGGCCACCACACGGATGGAACGTCCAACCTGATCGGTGCCCTGCGCCGGTCGATGGCCACCACAGGCTACTCCGACCTCAAGGAGTTCCAGCGCGTGGACGTAGTGGTTTCGCCCTACGCCGGCAACTAATACTGCGGTATCAGCAGCCCCCGCCGGGTCCGGAGCAATCCGGACCCGGCGGGGGTTTCGCTTTGCTTCCGAGGGCGCTTCGCCGTCCTGCCGGGCGGGCACTGCCCACGACGGCGGCCAGCAAGTAGGGTAGGGGGACTACCAGCAATTGCGTTTGAGGAGGAGTCCGATGAGCAATGTCGCAGGCGGCCCACAGGTGAATCCCTCCGGAGCCCTGAGCCCGGAGTCCCGTGCCGCTTCCATCGAAGCCTTGAAAGCCACAGCGGAATCGGGCAAGGAACTCGACATCCTGATTGTCGGCGGTGGCGTGGTGGGTGCGGGGGCGGCGCTTGACGCCGTGACGCGTGGACTCACGGTGGGCATCGTCGAAGCCCGTGACTGGGCCTCGGGAACCTCGTCGCGTTCCTCCAAGCTCATTCACGGCGGCCTGCGCTACCTGGAGATGCTGGACTTCGCGTTGGTCCAGGAAGCCCTCCAGGAACGCGGCCTCCTGATCCAGACCATTGCTCCGCATCTGGTGCGCCCAGTGCCTTTCCTGTACCCGCTGACCCGCAGGCTGTGGGAGCGGCCCTACGTTGGCGCCGGCATCATGCTGTACGACACCCTCGGCGTCACCTCCGGCCACAGCCGCGGCGTGCCGATGCACAAGCACCTGTCCAAGCGTGGCACCTTGCGGGCGGCTCCCAGCCTCAAGGACGACGCCTTCGTGGGTTCCATCCGCTACTACGACGCCCAGGTGGACGATGCCCGCCTGGTGGTTAACGTGGTCAGGACCGCTGCGCACTACGGCGCCTACGCCGCGAACCGGGTCCGCGTGGTGGATTTCCTCCGCGAAGGCGAACGCGTGGTGGGAGCCAAGCTGGAGAACCAGGAAGACGGCACCGTCTTCGAAGTCCGTGCCAAGCAGGTTGTCAACGCCACGGGCGTCTGGACTGACGAGACACAGGCGATGGTCACCGACAGGGGCCAGTTGAAAGTACGGGCGTCCAAGGGTATTCACCTGGTGGTCCCGCGGGACAGGTTCCAATCCACCGTGGGACTGATCCTTCGCACGGAGAAGTCGGTGCTCTTCGTCATACCCTGGGGCCGCCACTGGATCATTGGCACCACGGACACCGACTGGAAGTTGGACAAGGCGCACCCGGCGGCGTCCAGCAAGGACATTGACTACGTCCTGGAACACGTCAACCGCGTCCTCAAGCGTCCGCTGACCCGGGAAGATGTGGAAGGCGTCTACGCGGGCCTCCGGCCGCTGCTCGCCGGCGACAACGACTCCACCGCCAAGCTGTCCCGCGAACACGTGGTGGCACACCCGGTCCCCGGGCTCGTGGTGGTGGCTGGCGGCAAGTACACAACGTACAGGGTCATGGCCAAGGATGCAGTGGACGAGGCAACCCGGGCCATGGACGAGCGTGTTCCCTCCAGTTGCACCGAGACCATTCCGCTGCTCGGTGCTGAGGGCTTCAAAGCGGCGTGGAACCGTCGCGCCCGCTCGGCCGACGAGGCCGGAGTCCACGTGGCCAGGGTGGAGCACCTGCTCAACCGTTATGGGTCCATGGCGTCGGAAGTGTTGGGACTGATCGCCCGCCAACCCGGGCTGGGAGAACCGCTGCCGGGCGCGGACGATTACCTGGCAGCCGAGGTGGTCTACGCCACGACGCACGAGGGCGCACGTCATGTTCACGACGTTTTGACGCGCAGGACGCGGATTTCCATCGAAGCGTGGGACCGGGGTGTGTCCGCCGTGCCCGTAGTGGCTAAGCTGATGGGAGAAATCCTCGGCTGGAGCGAAACCCAGCGCGAAAGCGAAATCAAGCACTATCTGGCGCGGGTAGAGGCCGAACGGCTGAGCCAGGAGCAACCCGACGACGAGTCGGCAGATGCCGCGCGCATGGGAGTCGATGACATCGTTCCCCTTCGCTGACGCGCGTCGGGAACCATGAAGCCGGGGAGCTGCGGCCGGAAGGCCACACTGGAGGGAAACACGACTTGGCCGAACCACTTGACCGGTATGACGCGGAACTGACCACGCCGGACACCGTCATTCTTGAACTTGTTGCTTCAGACAAGAGTGATGCCGCGGCCCAACTTGCGGAAAGGCTCTACGCCGCCGGCCGGATCTCCAACCTGGAAGGGTTCCTGGAGACCGTCAATTCGCGCGAACACCAGTTGGCCACGGGCTTGCCGGGCGGCATCGGGCTCCCGCACGCACGCAGCGAGTACGTGGACCGGATCTCCATCGCCGTGGGCGTTACCAAGTTCGGGCATTCCCTCGACTTCGGCGCCAGCGATGGCCCGGCCACTGTGGTCCTGTTGATCGCTACCCCCGCAAGCTCCTTCTCCGACCACCTGGAAGTCCTGGCCACCCTGGCCCGGTCCCTGTCCAAGGAGTCCTTCCGCGAATCGCTCCGTCGTGCGCACGATCCCGAGGTCATCTCCGAGCTCATCAACTCAAGCCTGGTGTTCTTCGACCACTAAAGGCACAACCCGTTTCGTTGTTCTACAGCCGGACGAAGTACGGTTAAGGGGTGTTGAAAACTGCGTTGAAACCCCGTTGGATCGCAGGACTGGTCTTTGCGCTCCTGCTGTCCGGGGTGTTCGTGCTGCTCAGCCAGTGGCAGCTGAGCCGCTCGACGCAGCACGAACCGCCGGAGCCGTCCAGCGTGGAGGATGTCAAGCCGTTGGTGGACGTCCTCAAGCCGGGACAATTCTTCCCCGGCTCGGTCCAGGACCAGATGGTCAGCGCTACGGGACACTACGACGCCGGTAAGCAGGTTCTGGTCGAAGGCAGGCTCTTCGACAACCAAAAGGGCTACTGGATCGTCTCGGCGTTCGCAGTGGACAACGCTCCCAAGCTCAGCGGCGTCGCAGCGTCGCCCCAGACCTGGATTCCGGTAGCCCGCGGTTGGGTGGCCGATCCCGCCCAAGCCGACCAGCCGCCGTCGGGCACTGTGACGGTGACCGGCCGCCTGCTGCCGTCTGAAGCGCCGGTGCCAAATGTCGACGCCGGTCAAGGCCGTGCGTCCGCTGTCGCCGTTGCGGAACTCATCAACGACTGGGGAGTGTCCAGCTACCCCGGATTCGTTGCCGCAACCTCCCAAACCACGGACGCGGGACCCGTAGCTGCCAACGACGCCGTAAAGGCACTGAACATTCCTGCCCAACCCCCGGCCCAACAGGTCAATTGGCTCAACCTGTTCTACTCCGTGGAGTGGGTGGTCTTCGCAGGATTCGCCCTGTACATCTGGTGGCGGATGGTGGCGGACGACTATCGCCGTGGCCTCGAAGGCGATGACGACGAGTACGAGGACGAGCCGGATGACCATCCAGCTCCGGAACAACAAGCAACTGAGCCGAACAACAGTGAGCCAGAACAAAAGGTGCAACCATGATTGAGCCCAAACCGGCCATCCAGCCCGAACAGTCCGGACCCAAGCCCAAGAAGCGGCGGTTCGGCGGAACGGAAGCCCAGATCCGTTCGGCGTTGAAGTTCTACAAGGTCATGGCCTACCTCACCGGTGCCATGCTGCTCCTCCTGTGCGCTGAACTGATCGCCCGTTACGGCTTTGGGGTGTCCCTCTTCGCCGGCGGAACCGACGCCGTGACCGGACAGCCATTCGGCTTCGGGTTCGCCGAGTCGGAGCCCAAGGGAGTGATCGGCGGATTCAACATTTCCACCACGGTCCTGATCGTCCACGGCTGGATGTATGTGGTGTACCTGATCTCCAACTTCCGCCTGTGGTCGCTCCTGCGCTGGCCGTTCTCCAAGCTGATTCTCCTGGCGGCAGGTGGCGTTGTTCCGCTCATGTCCTTCATCGTGGAGAAGAAGTTCCACGCCCAGGTTGAGGCCGAGCTCGCTGCTAATCCGCAGGCCTCCAAGCGCTACTAGGCTCCTCCGCGGCCCGACGCATGTGAGATGCCTTACGGACGCCCCGGATTTGCCCTCTTCAAGGCCGCCCCGGTGTGCACCGGGGCGGCCCGGCAAAGTAGTCTTGTTTGGTGACTACTCCCACCGCACCCCAGACTTCCCAGAAGCCGGTGCTGGTTGTTGACTACGGTGCCCAGTACGCGCAGCTGATTGCCCGCCGCGTCCGCGAAGCGAATGTGTATTCGGAGATTGTTCCGCACACGTTCACCACCGAGCAGCTTCTGGCCAAGAACCCGGCAGCCATCATCCTGTCCGGCGGACCCTCCAGTGTCTACGCCGAAGGAGCTCCGAACGTCGGAGCGGACCTTTTCGAGGCCGGAGTGCCCGTCTTCGGCATTTGCTACGGCTTCCAGGCCATGGCGAACGCCCTGGGTGGCAAGGTTGCCCAGACCGGCCTGCGGGAGTACGGCGCAACTGAGGCCCTCCTTGTTGGCGACGCACGTTCCATCCTTGACGGCGTTCCGGCGTCCCAGAACACCTGGATGAGCCACGGTGACTCCGTCCATGAGGCACCCGAGGGCTTCGAGGTGCTGGCAACGACTGCCGGAGCTCCAGTGGCCGCCTTCGCCAATGAGGAGAAGCGCCTTTACGGTGTGCAGTGGCACCCTGAAGTGAAGCACTCCGTCCTTGGCCAGCATGTCCTCGAGAACTTCCTGTTCAAGGGTGCCGGCCTGACCCCTAACTGGACCACCGGGAACATCCTTGAGGAGCAGGTGGAGCGCATCCGCCAGCAAATCGGCGACTCCAAGGTTATTTGTGGCCTCTCCGGTGGCGTTGACTCGGCCGTAGCAGCAGCACTCGTTCAGCGTGCCGTGGGGGACCAGCTGACTTGTGTGTTCGTGGACCACGGACTTCTTCGTGAAGGCGAAGCCGAGCAGGTGGAGCGCGACTTCGTTGCCGCCACCGGCGTCAACCTCTACGTTGCCAACGAGCAAGAGCGCTTCCAGTCCGCTCTGGCAGGGGTCAGCGATCCCGAGACCAAGCGCAAGATCATCGGCCGGGAATTCATTCGCGCCTTCGAGGAGGCGGAGCGGGCCATCATCGCCCAGGCCGCTGCCGAAGGCGAAAAGATCAAGTTCCTGGTCCAGGGCACGCTTTACCCGGACGTCGTCGAGTCCGGCGGCGGCGAGGGTGCAGCGAACATCAAGAGCCACCACAACGTGGGCGGGCTCCCCGAGGACCTGCAGTTCGAACTCGTGGAGCCGCTGCGCGCGCTCTTCAAGGATGAGGTTCGCGCTGTTGGCGCCCAGCTGGGCCTGCCGCAGGAAATCGTCGGCCGCCAGCCCTTCCCTGGCCCCGGCCTGGGCATCCGCATCGTGGGGGAAGTGACCAAGGAGCGGCTGGACCTGCTGCGGAAGGCTGACGCCATTGCCCGTGCGGAACTGACCGCCGCCGGCCTGGACAACGACGTGTGGCAGATGCCGGTAGTGCTGTTGGCGGATGTCCGAAGCGTCGGCGTGCAGGGTGATGGCCGTACTTACGGCCACCCGATCGTGCTGCGTCCCGTGTCCTCCGAGGACGCCATGACGGCCGACTGGTCCCGCCTGCCCTATGACCTCCTGGCCCGGATCTCCAACCGGATCACCAACGAGGTGGACGGTGTGAACCGCGTGGTGCTGGACGTGACCAGCAAGCCGCCGGGAACCATCGAGTGGGAATAGCAGTGTGAATGGCCGGTCTCCTTCGGGAGGCCGGCCATTGTGCTGCCCGCCTGGACCATGCTTTGCGGGACTGTGAAATGACGGCGAATTTTGCCATGTCCAGTGTTGCGGAGCGGGCTCCGGGCGTATTCCCGCTACCCTCGAAAGTATGCCGGTATGGTCCAAGGCGTCTAAAGCTAGTTCAGAAAAGAAGGCAGAAGTTGTGTCATTAGGTCAAGGCCACGAAGAGGACTCCGAAGAGCTCCGGAAATGGCTGTCTGGACTTAAGCCCGTTACCGGGGCGGACACCATGCTTCGCTTCGTCAAGACGCCGGAAGGCGCAATCGACCTCAGCACGGCGCACCCGTCCGGCCTGGCACAGTTGCTCGCAGGACGCCGAACTCGCTTGTCCACGCTGATCCGGGACCGCCAGCAATACCTGGTTGCTGCCCGTGCCGCGCGCAATATCCGTTCCAAGATCTTTGAACTCGGCAACGACCGTGGCATCGAGGCGGGCTACCTTTCTGCTGGAACCGTGGTGTGGACTTCCGCCGTAGGAGGCAAACCGCAGCGCGTTTCGGCGCCCGTCATGCTGACCGCCATCACGCTGACCGTCCGTCCTGGAGAGGACGACTTCGAGCTGCAATTGACCGAACAGGCCCGGATGAACCCCGCCTTGGTTCGGCACCTCAAGACTGTCCATGGCATTGTGTTCGACGTCAACGCGGTAGCACGGATGGCGTACAACACCGCGCGGCTGGATCCGCAGCCGGTCCTCGACCGCCTCGCCACGCTGGTACAACCGATCCATGGTGCGGACGTTGAGTTCAACCTGCTGGTAACCACGCTTGCCGACCTCTCCGGCAACCTCGACGATCCTTGGATCAACATGAACAACCCCACCGTGGCCGCATTGGCTACGGCGGCCAATGGCGGCGACGTGGAGCCCGAGCCGATCAAGGCCGGTCGTTTCCCCAGCCTGGACGAGCGCGATCCCGCCGACGAACTCCTGCTCCTGGACGCCGACACCGACCAGCAGTACGTGGTGGATGCTGTCCGCGCCGGCGATTCCCTGGTGGTCAGCACGCCTCCCGGCAGCGGACAAACGCAGACAGCCATTAACGCGGTTGGTGCGTTGGTGGCTGAGGGCAAGTCCGTCCTGGTGGTGGGGGAGCGCCAGTCGAGCCTCGCAGCCCTCTCTGCGCATCTTGACACCCTGGGGCTCGAATCGATGCTTTTCCGCCCCGGCAACGGCACTACGCCGCAACAGCTGAAGGGTCAGCTGGTCCGGGCCATCATGCGGAACGAGAAAGCCCTGGAACCCCAGCTGGGCAACCTCCACGAGACCTTGACGGGGCACCGCCATGCCCTGACGGACCATGTGGCTTCGCTGCACAACGTGCGTGAACGGTGGGGCTGCTCGCCGTACCAGGCCATGCAGTCCCTCGCCGAGCTGACGTCCATCCACCCGGCCCCGTCCACCACCGTGAGGCTCAAGCGCAGCGTCCTGGACAACATCAAGGACCGCGAGGAACTGGCCGGCCGCCTGCGCCGCGCTGCGGAACTGGGCAGCTTCAGCAAGGCATCCACGTCCAGCCCTTGGTACGGTGCTCGACTGGTCACGCGCAAAGAAACCGAGGAAGCGCAACAGCTTGCCCGGCTGGCCGAGGAGAAGCTTCCTGTCCTTCGCGACCGGATGAAGCAGTTGGCCGACCACGCCGAGATCCGGCTCGGGGAGACGTTCACCGAGTGGGGTACCCAACTCGAGCTGCTGATTGCCGTGCGTGAGAGCCTGGACAAGTTCACCCCGGACATTTTCGACCGTCCCGTCCACGACCTCATCTCCGCTACGGCGAGCTCTTCCTGGCGCCGCGAACGCAACCTTGAGATGCCGTCCATGCAGCGTTCCCGTTTGCGCCGGGTAGCCAAGGAATACGTGCGACCAGGTGTCCACATCGCAGATCTCCACAGCTCGCTGGTCCTGGTCCAGGAGCAGCGCGCGTTGTGGGCCGGCTACGCCACCACCCAGCGGCATCCCGCCGTGCCTTCCGGCCTTGCCGACCTTGGGGCGCTTTACCGCGAACTCGATGGCGAGTTGCAGCGTCTTGGCGAGGCCCTCCAGCACACCTCCGACGGCGGCTCCCTGCATGGAAGTCCCTACACGGAGCTCATGGAACGGCTGGAACGGCTTGTGGCCGATACCGCCACCTTGGAAACCCTTCCTGAACGCACCCTCCTGATTGAGCAGATGCGTGAGCATGGACTGGGCGACTTGCTGACCGACCTTGCCGCGCGTGAAGTCCCTGCCGCATCCGTCGCGGCCGAGCTTGACCTCGCGTGGTGGCAGTCTGCGCTGGAAGCCATGATCAGCGGCGATGACTACCTTGCCATGTCCGACGGCGATTCGCTGCGGCAGCTTGAGGCCGAATTCCGCTTGGCCGACCAAGCGCATATTGCCAGTGGTGCCGCACGCCTGCGGTGGCAGCTGGCCAGCCGGTGGCGCCAAGGAATCGTGGAACACCCGCGCCAGGCAGAACTGCTCCGCGCCCTGCTCAAGGATGGCCGGGTGACACTCCCGGCATTGAGCGCCCAGGCACCCGACCTGGTGCCGCTGCTGGTCCCTGTGTGGTCAGTCAGCCCGTACCTGCTGACGGGGGTGCTTCCCGCTGAGCAGAAGTTCGATGCCGTGGTGATCATCGACGCCGAGTCGACGTCCCTCCAGGCAGTGCTCCCGGCCATCGCCCGTGCCCGCCAGGTCATTGCCTTCGGCGACGCGAAGATCGCCAACGCCCGAACCTTCAGCGTGGCAGTAGAACCTCCAGTGGCCGGAGTTGCCAGCCACGAACCCGTGGACAGTGCCTTCACCGCGCTGGCGAGGGTCCTGCCGACGTGGCAACTGAACTGGGTGTACCGGGCCGTGGACGAGGACCTGGTCCTCCAGCTCAGCAAGAACTATTACGACGGCGGGTTGCGGCGCCTTCCGGACGGCAGCTCCGTGACGGGCCTGGACCGTTCCATCCTGGTGGAGTACATCCCGGACGGTACCGGACTTCCCGGGGCGGACCATGAGGGTGTGGAATCCGTGACGGCGGAGGTCAACCGCGTGGTGGACCTTGTCTTCGAGCACGCCCGGCTGCGTCCCCGCACGTCCTTGGCCGTGGTTACAGCGAGCCTGCGGCATGCGGCCCGCATCGGTGAAGCGATCAGGCTCCAGCTGCCCAACCACCCGTTGCTCTCTGCCTTCTTTGGTGCGGGACCGGAGTCCTTCCGCGTGGTGGATCTGGAACGCGCACAGGGACTGGTGCGGGACCATGTGATCTTCTCCTTGGGATATGGCCGCACGCCGCACGGACGAGCCCTGCATTCTTTCGGGCCTTTGTCCGTTGAAGGCGGACGCAACCGCTTTGCCCTGGCCATGACCCGAGCCCGCCGTTCCCTGCACGTGCTGAGCTGCTTCCGTCCTGAAGACCTGGACCTGGACCGCTTGTCGCACGGGGCCGTGGACTTTTATGAGTTGCTGGACCGGGAGTTGTCCGGGAACAGCAACCTGGGCACGCCGGCATCCCGCGCCGTGGCCAGTGAGCAGGCCCTCGGCGAGGATCCGCTGGTGGCCGATCTTGGCGACCGCCTGCGGGCGCGGGGAGCGCGGGTATGGCACCTCTATGATGGAGTGCTGGACATCGCTGCCGCGGCCGATCCTGTGCACACGATCGGCCGGGAAGGCGCCGAGGTTCCCACCCCGGTGGCCATTGAATCCGACGGCACCGAGCGTTACCGGCGGATGAGCGTCCGGGAACGCAGCAGGTTGCGTCCCCAACTGCTGGAGCGGATGGGCTGGCGGTACATGTCCCTGTGGACTATCGAGGTGTTCACTGATCCCTCCTCCTGCGCTGACCGTATTGGCTCTTACCTGGGCCTGGAGAACCATGTGCCGCAAGCTGCCACCGTCCCGCACCATGGTTTTCTGGACATGGACGTAGAACAATTGGACGTGGGCAGCGTCCAAGCCTTCGTGGCCCGCCCGTCCTCGGTGGGCTCCCGGGACCGTGCGGACAACCCGGAACCTGAAGTCGTGAAAGAAGAACCAGTGAGCACTGAGGAACCTGCCGTAGAGCCCGCACAGAAGGAAGGACAGCCCGGGGAACCGGGCCAGGAAACACTGGCGAACGCTTCCGAAGGTTCCGCAGAACCGGCCTCCGTCGACCAGGATTCGGGTGAGGCCAACGAGACCAGTAAGGCGATCGAGACCCGTGAGGCGAACGAGTCCCGTGAAGCGAACGAGTCCCACGAGGGCTCGGAGTCCGGAAAGGGCGCGGACGACGAAGACTTGAAGTCCGCAGCTGTGAAGCCCGCTTCCACGGGAATCCTGCCCAACAAGGCCTCGGAGGACGACCCCCGCCGGTGGGGCGACGAGTCCGGCTACGACCACGATCAGTGGCTGAAGGAGCAGCGGCCGCCTCACTGGGGCTGATCCCGGACGCTGATCAAGAGGTATTGATGAGCACGAAGAAGAGCTTGCCTTGCGTGGATGCGCCGGCAAGCTTTTCTGCTTGCTGAGGGTCTGCCGCTACCACAACCAGGCCGTCGGTATCGCTTGTTCCCAGCCAGGGCCCGGCCTTCCCGCCTTGGCCCGACGTCCAGAGCACGGGGACGGGGCCAGCGAGAGTCTGGTTCTGGCGGGATCCTTCGTAGGAGTCAGCAGGGGTCAGCACCACGTTGACGAGTTGTCCGGGGGAGAGCAACTGAATGGACGAGGGATCGGCCATGCGCAAGGGAACTGCTGCGGATCCTTCGGGCGCCCCTATGAGAAGGCCCGGACCCAGGAGATTCGCTTCGGTAGGAATTTGTCCCTTGGCCAAGGGCGAAGACAACTGGCGTCCGGCCAGCGATGCGGGGTCGCCAATGGCCCCCGAAATTGCCATGTCCTGTGGGACACCCATGCTGATGAAGTCTCCTTGGCTGAGACTTGTCCCCGCGGGCAGGTCCCGGGCGGCCACCACAATGCTGATGCGGTGCTCAGGGGCGGGAGTGAGCTGCTGGACGGCGATGCCGGCCGCCACGCACAGCAGAAGGGCTACAAGCAGCCGGCGGTGACGGGCAAGGCGGGAAAGGAACAGCAGCCGGGGGAGGCTGCCAGACGCGGGCACTGACGGACGCCCGGACGTGTAGCGCGTGCGGACTCCGCCATGTGCATGGCGCGTTCGGGCAAAGCGAGGAGAGGACGGTGAGTGTGGCATGACGCCACGCTAACCACCGTCACCGGCCGTCAGGCAGTGGCCCGCAGCCCTATGTGGATAAGTGGGTCTAGCTCGCGGCAGCGGCGGGCGCCGGCGTGGCGGCCGGTGCAGATGCCGGTGCCGGTGCAGCCGAAGGTGCAGCAGAAACGGTGCTGCTGCCCTTGGAATCGCGGGAATCCGTGCGGTAGAAGCCGGAGCCCTTGAATACAACACCGACGCTGTTGAACTTCTTGCGCAGGGCGCCCTGGCATTCCGGGCACTCCGTCAGCGAACTGTCCGAAAACGACTGGACGATGTCAAAGGCATGGTCACAGTCTTTGCAGGCGTATGCGTATGTGGGCACTGAATTCCTCCTCAGGACAAACGTCAGGTCCTGTGCAGCCTCGGCGGAGGGATCTCCGCCTTAGCAGTCGCAGGGCCTGAGTGCCAATTCTATCATCCGGCTGTTCAACCGCCACCCTGAAGTTGCCGGCCGTACGCCACCATAACTACCTGCCGAGCCGCACAATTCCCGATGGCGTGAGGGCCTCGGGGACGGGCTGGTCAAAAGGCTCGGCCGGGATGGCGCCGGAAGGCAACACATCGTCGTCGTACGTCACCGCGATGGTGCGGGGCTGCCGGCCCGAGGTGCCGAGGCCTTGGAGGAAGCGGTCGTAGTAGCCGCCGCCCTGGCCGATCCGGTTGCCGTCTCCGTCCACAGCCGTGGCAGGCATGAAGATGCCGTTGGCGTGCGCGGCGGCATCCGCGCCGTGCCGCTCGCCCTCCGGTTCGTCAATCGGTGCGTATTCCGAGCGGAGGAAGACCGTCTCCGGGGTCCAGAACACCCAGCTCAGTTGCCTGTCCGGCTCGCACACGGGAAGCAGGATCCGGTGGCCGTCCTGGTGCAGGGACTCGATCAGGGGGAGTGTGGGAGGCTCGAAGGCCACGCCCAAGTACACGGTGAAAGTCCCGGGGGCGCCGCCTGAAACGTCCTTGGCCCACGCCGTTCCGTGGGCCGCGAGGGCGTCGCCGGCGATTGCTATCTGCTCAGGAGTCAGCGTGCGACGGTGCAGCCTGCGGGCGGCACGTATTTCTTCCTTCGAGGCCATGATTGTCCGTTCCGTCGGTGCTTTGCCGGTTGGGGCGCCAGTGCCCCAACCAGCCAATTCACCGACAATTTGTGTGTCCCGGCACGGCGGGGGTTTACCTTTTGATGTGTTCCGTCCGTTACATTAGTCCCGTGACTCACCATAACAATGCTGTCCGTAAGGCCGTCATCCCCGCAGCGGGTCTTGGTACCAGGTTCCTCCCCGCCACGAAGGCGATGCCGAAGGAAATGCTGCCCGTGGTTGACAAGCCAGCCATCCAGTATGTGGTCGAAGAAGCCGTGAAAGTTGGACTGCATGACGTCCTGATGATCACCGGCCGCAGCAAGCGTGCGTTGGAGGACCACTTCGACCGTGTTCCTGCGCTTGAAGCCACTTTGGCGGAGAAGGGTGACACGTCCAAGCTCGAAGCCATCCAGTCCGCCACCAACCTTGGTGACATCCACTACGTACGCCAAGGCGACCCGAACGGCCTGGGCCACGCTGTCCTCCGCGCAAAGCAGCACGTAGGACACGAACCTTTTGCCGTCCTGCTCGGCGACGACCTGATCGATCCCAAGGACGATCTCCTGAGCGAAATGATCGCCGTGCAGCAGAAGACCGGCGGATCCGTGGTGGCCCTGATCGAAGTGGAACCGTCCAAGATCAGCGCCTACGGTTGCGCAGACGTCGAGGAGAACGGCGAGGAGGGGTACGTCCGCATCAAGCAGTTGGTGGAGAAGCCTTCCGTTGATGAAGCCCCGTCAAACCTTGCCGTGATTGGTCGCTACGTGCTGCACCCGGCCGTCTTCGACGTCCTCGAGAAGACAGCTCCGGGCCGCGGCGGAGAAATCCAGCTGACCGACGCTCTCGAGGTCCTGGCCCGCGGCGAGGGCGAAGGCTGCGGCGTCTACGGCGTGGTCTTCCGTGGCCGCCGCTACGACACCGGAGACAAGCTGAGCTACTTGAAGGCCTGCATCGAGTTGGCCTGCGAACGAGAAGATCTAGGTCCCGAGCTCCGCGAGTGGCTGCCGGACTTCACTGCCACCCTTCCCCAGTAACACCCGGATGTACGGCTCTGCGATCTGGCCGGTGACGCTGGAAAGCGGAGACCTGGTGCTTCGGCCCATCCGTTACCGGGACAAGCGGGAATGGTCCGAGGTCCGCTCGCGGAACAGTGAATGGCTGGCTCCTTGGGAGGCCTCCAACCCCGCACCGGGTGGGAGCCTCCCAAGCTACCGCCAGATGGTGGCCTCCCTGAACCAACAGGCGCGCCAGGCCACCGCCCTGCCGTTCATCATCGCCGAGTGGACACCGGGCTTCCGGGAACCGCGCATCGTGGGGCAATTGACGGTTTCCTCGATCGTCTGGGGTTCGGCCATGATGGCCACCCTGGGGTATTGGGTGGACAAGGACCGCGCTGGACACGGAATCGCTCCCACCGCTGTGGCGATGGCGACGGATCACTGCTTCCGGACGCTCGGCCTGCACCGCATGGAAATCAACATCCGGCCGGAAAACGCACCCAGCCTGCGCGTGGTGGAGAAACTCGGCTTCCGGGACGAGGGCTACCGCGAAAGGTACCTGCACATCAACGGGGAATGGGCGGACCACAGATCTTTCGCGCTGACCTCCGACGAAGTTCCGCACGGACTCCTGGAAAGCTGGCGGGAAGGAAGAACGGGCAGGTCATAGGCCCTTTTGGGGCTTCCCGGGAATCATTTAGGGACTCGCGGGCGACACACCGGCAGGAATGCCACGGCACCTGACGATTTGCTTCTACGGTTTTGAATGTGGACTTCCCTCTCAGCAGCTCAGTGATACTCGTTGTCACTGTCGCGCTCTGGATGGTGTGGGTCGCGCCCTATGTTCTACGCAAAGGGCGGCCACAGGTCCAAACGGCCACCGGGCCGGCAGAGCCATTCGAGGACGAGCCCGACGAGACGCAGCCAGGGGTGGTATTGGCATTGGCACCTCAGCAGGAGAAACCGATGGAGACCATGCACAGCACAGCACAGGCGTCGCCCCTGGAATCCCGCGTGGCTGATACGACTCCCCGGAAAACGTCCGGTACCCCGTTCACTATCCGTTACGCCCGTCTGACGTTGGCCTTGTCCGGCCTGATCCTCCTCCTGACGGCCGTGGTTTCCGGCATTGTCCGGCTGTTTGGGCAGGGCTCCATCTGGTTGCCGTTGGTGTCATTCCTCGGTGCCGTGCTCGCTGTCGTCGTTTTGCGGCAGCTTGCCTTGCGTGATCTCCGCGAACGCCGGGCACGCCGTGCTGCCGAAAAGGTATCCATTCCCACTCCCGCCCGGTACCTGCCCAAGGAACCGCCCATGGAGGCCAAGGAAACTCCTGTTTTCGATGCCGAGGCAGACGGGGAAAAGGCGAGGCTTTCCGCCGTCGAACTTCGTCAAGCGGCACTGGCCGTAGCCCTCGCCGCCGGCGACACATCTGCCGAGGCCGCACCCGAAGACGGTGGCACCCCGTGGAAGCCCGTTGAGGTTCCCAAGCCCACCTACGTTGGCGCAGCCAAGGCAAACCGGCCTGCACCGGAGCCGCTGGTCCTCCCCGAGGCCCCCAAGCCCGTCGGGAAGCCGGTCCTCAAACAGGGTGCGGAGCAGGCTGACGCCGCCACGCAGGTTCGCACTCCGGCCAAGGGTCACAGCGCCCTGAGCAATCTGGACGACGTCCTGCAGCGACGCCGGGCCTAGCCGCCCATGGCGGTGGTCTGCGTCGCTGGCGGCACCGGGCAGGTGGGCCGCGAAGTAGTGCGGCGTGCGCTGGGCCAGGGGCACACAGTCAACGTCCTCAGCCGCCACGTACCGCCCGCCGGTTCCGCGAAGCATCACGACGGCGCCACCTACTTCGCGGGCGACGTCACCACCGGCGTGGGGTTGGCGGCCGCGGTGGCGGGTGCCGACGTCGTTGTTGACTGCTTGGAAGGCCAGTTCGGAAAGGCTAAGAAGTACTTCGCCGACGGCGGTTCCCGGCTTCTGGGCGCCGCCCACCAGGCAGGCGTTCCCAAGGCGGTGGCGTTGTCCATCATCAATTGCGACAGGAGCAGTTACTCCTTCTACGTTTCCAAGGCCGCGAAGGAACGCGTCTACGCCGACTCGGCCTTGGAGACCGTGGTGGTACGGGCAACGCAGTTCCACAGCCTCGTGGAGATGGTGTTTGCCGCCGGTGCCCGAGTAGGGCTCATCCCAGTGTTCAAGGGCGCCAGGTTCCAGACGATCTCGCCTTCGGACGTCGCCCGGGCGTTGCTTGAGGAAGCACTGGCGAGGCGTTTTCCGGAGAACCACCGGATGAGGACAGTGGGTGGTCCTGAGGTGCTGAGCATGCAGGACATGGCACTGTCCTGGAAGGCGGTCACGCGATCACATGGCCGGGTAGTCGGGTTCCCGTTGCCCGGCCCCATGGGTCGCTACCTTCGTGCAGGGCTCAACCTGGCGCCAGGAGAAAAGCATGGGTCGGAGACGTTCGTGTCGTGGTTGGAAAAGCGCCGGAAAACTTTATAGCCTAAGGACACCGGCCACGCCGTACGGCATGGTCCAGGGGCTATAGCTCAGTTGGTAGAGCGCTTCGTTCGCATCGAAGAGGTCAGGAGTTCGAATCTCCTTAGCTCCACCCCTTCTCCCTTACCCTTCGCCGCAGCCTGGGCTAGCCTAGGCACCATGTCTTTCGTAAAGCACTTCGACCACGTCGGCATTACGGTTGCCGATCTCGACAAAGCCATTGCCTTCTTCGAAAGCCTGGGCCTCGCAGTCGAGGGCCGGATGCACATGGAGGGCGAGTTCGTTGACACGGTCATCGGCATACCGAACTCCCGCAGCGAAATAGCCACTTTGCGGGCTCCGGATGGCGGAACCGGCATCGAGTTGTCCAGCTTCACTCATCCCGACCACCAGCCGGGATCTCCCGCACCGATGTCCACTGAGTTGGGCCTGCGCAACGTTGCTTTCGAAGTCAATGACCTCGATGCTGCCCTGGAACGGTTGGCGGCCGATGGGTACGGCCTGGTGGGCGGCGTGGGCCAGTATGAAGACATCTGGCGGATGACGTACGTCCGCGGTCCGGAGGGGATCATCGTTGCCCTTGCCCAGCGGATCGGATAGTCCTCAAGAATGATTGTCCATCGCGGTGGCCAGGTATATCGTTTGGGCTATCGTTCAGTATCGTTCGCGATGATGTGAGGTGGGCATAATGCGTGAGTCATTTCCGGCAGGCGGCTTCATGGGGAACGGTTTCGAGGGCATGTGGCAGGCCATGGAGGACTTCCGGTCCCGATTCGAGAAACGCAGTGGGACACGGGCAGGGCGCGGCGAGCTGCGCACCGCGATCCTCACGCTCCTGGCCGAGCGTCCCATGCACGGTTACCAGATCATCCGCGAAATCGAGGAGCGCAGCGGAGGCAGTTGGAAGCCCAGCGCCGGCTCTGTTTACCCGACGCTCCAGCTCCTGGCGGATGAAGGATTCGTCAGTGCCGAGGAGTCCAACGGACGGAAGATCTATTCCCTGACCGAAGCGGGCCGGGAAGACGTGGAGCAGGCCGAGACCTCCGGTCTTTGGAGCTCCCAGGGCGAAACCCGGGGTTTCGCATCGCTGCCGAAGGCAGGCATCGACTTGGCCCAGGCAGCGGCCCAGGTGGGTCGTACCGGGACGCCCAAGCAGGTGCAGGATGCCGTGACCGTGCTTGAGGAAGCCCGCCGCCGGATCTACGCGATACTCGCCCAGGACTGAAACGGGTGGCATTGGTTCGGGGGGACCGGACGGCCCATCAGGCCCGCCCGGCGGATACCCGTGCCCGCTACCGCCGTATCCTGCGGTTTGCCGCATGGCATTTGGCCGTCACCTGGTGGTTCGAACTGTTCCTTCCCAGGTTCGGCCTGCGCAGGATCGCGGACCGGCACCGTGCAAGGAGAATGCGCCACTTCGCCCGGCGGTTCCATGACCTCGCCGTGGAGTTGGGTGGGCTGATGATCAAAGTGGGCCAGTTCATGTCCTCGCGGCTGGACGTGCTCCCACCCGAGATCACCTCGGAACTCGAAGGACTCCAGGACGAGGTTCCGCCGGTCCCTTTTCCTGCCATCAAGGAACTCGCAGAAACGGAGCTCGGCGCTCCTTTGGAAGCAGTCTTTGCGTCGATCGATGAAACGCCCATCGCGGCAGCTTCGCTGGGCCAGGCACACCGCGCCACGCTGCTCGCGCCGGACCGCGAGGAGACCGGCCTCAGCAGCGTGGTGTTCAAGGTGCAGCGTCCGGGGATCCAGGCGATTGTCGACGTCGACCTTGCCGCCTTGCGGAGGGTGGGCGGCTGGTTGAAGCGCATCCGGATCGTAGCGGAACGGGCCGACGTGCCGGCCTTGGTGAAGGAGTTCGCACAGACCAGCCTCGAAGAAATCGACTACCTGAACGAGGCCGCCAATGCTGAGCGCTTTGCCGTCGAGTTCGCAGATGACCGCAGGGTTGCCGTACCCGGGATTGTCTGGGAGCGGACGTCCCGCAGGGTCCTCACGCTGGAGGATGTCACCGCCATCAAGATCACTGACGCAGAGGCGCTGCGGGCTGCCGGGATCGAGCCCACAGCCGTCGCTCCCGTCTTTGCCTCGGTGATGTTCGAGCAGCTCTTCACCAATGGCTTCTTCCATGCGGATCCCCATCCCGGCAATATCTTCATCACCCCGGACCGTGATCCATCGGCGGAGCACCCGTGGAAACTGACGTTCATCGACTTTGGCATGATGGGCCAGGTCCCGCCGAAGACCCGCAGCGGGCTCCGGAAGTTGCTGATCGCGGCGGCCGCAAGGGATGGCCAGGGGCTCGTTGCTGCCATCAGCGACATCGGAGTGCTGGTGCCATCGGCGGATACCCGCAAGCTGGAACAGGCCATGACCCAGCTGTTCGCGCGTTTTGGCGGCATGGGGTTCGCGGAACTCCGCGAAGTGGACCCGCGGGAATTCCGTGATTTCGCGGTGGAATTCGGGGACGTGGTGCGTTCCTTGCCGTTCCAGCTACCCGAGAACTTCCTGCTGATTATCCGGGCCATGTCGCTGACGTCCGGGGTGTGCAGTTCCCTGGACGCCAGGTTCAACCTTTGGGATTCCGTGGAGCCGTACGCGGCCCGCCTGCTAAGGGATGAGCGCGGCAACGTGGTGAAGGACGCCGCTGCCCACGTGCTGGAAACCGCGGCCGTGGCCATGTCTTTGCCGAAGCGCCTGGACGGGATCATCACCAGGATCGACGAAGGATCCATCGAGGTATCCAATCCGCGGATGGAACGGCACTTGGCCCGGCTTGCCAGGACCGCCCAGCGCGCCGTGGGGGCTTTGATCTTCAGCGGCGTCCTGATCGCAGGCGCCTTGGTCCGCGCTGACGATCCGGTGCTCAGCAACGTCCTGATGGTTGCCTCGCTCCTGCCACTGCTCTATGTGCTGAGGCCCGGACGCCGTTAGGCCGGAAACCGGATTCGCGCATCGTAAACTTGCCCTTGTGACTGACACGCCTCCCCGCCCCCTCCGTGCAATGAACGTGATGAGGGGACCCGTGATCGCAGGCGTGGCACCTAAGCAGCAGTCGATCGTGGTGGAGCACGCCGCTGCCTTGGCCACCGCCGCAGGACTGCCCTTGGTGTGTGCCTTTGTGGACGTCACGGTCTACCCGGTTGATGGCACCACAGGCGGTCCCATGGCCCCGATTGATCCCGACGGTGTGGACGAAGACGCCGAGCCCATCCCCGCATCCCTGGAAGCGACCATCGCGGAGCAATTGGCCGGTTCCGGCGTTGACTGGTCGCTGGTAGCGCTGGCCGGAGAACCGGCCCACGCGTTGGCACGGCTTGCAGGCGAGATCGGCGCGTCCCTGATCGTGGTGGGCTCCAGGGAACACAAAATGGGCTCGACCATCCGGGAAATGACCGGAGGTTCGGTCGCCAGGCAGTTGCTGCACCGGCAGGATGGTCCGGTCCTGGTGGTTCCGGTCGATCCGCGGGTACCTGGCGAGCGATGACAGGGAACACCATCAAACGCCCGGCACATCTTCGGTGGGGTTTCATCGGCATTGTGGCTGCCGGCGGGGTCTTTGGCGCCTTGGCACGTTACGGGTTGGGGCTGGTCATCCCTGCACCCGGTGCGTGGCCGCTGCCCACGCTGATCATCAACCTGACGGGTGCGTTGGCGCTCGGTGCCTTGCTGGAAGGGCTCTCCCGGAGGGGGCCCGACGTCGGCAATCGCCGGGTCCTGCGCCTCGCCTTGGGAACGGGTTTCCTGGGCGCCTACACCACCTACAGCACGCTGGCCTTGGACACGGTGCACCTGATCATGGGCGGCTCTTCCAGCGGCGCGGCCTGGTATGTGGGTTTGAGCGTGGTGGGCGGGGCACTGGCGACGACGGCAGGCATTGCCTTGGGTGCGTGGCACCACCAACGAACCCGCAGGGCAGCGGACGGGCGTGCATCGTGACGGTGATTCTGCTTGCCCTGGCCGGTGGCATCGGCGCAGCGTCCAGGTTTGTCGTGGATGGCCTCATCCGGGGTAGGGTCCGGACTGCCCTCCCATGGGCCACGATTCTCATCAACGTTTCCGGTTCCCTGATGCTGGGGTTCATCGCCGGCTTGGTGATGCGTGGGCATGCCCCGGAATCGTTGCAGATGATCCTGGGCACGGGTTTCCTTGGCGGCTACACCACGTTCAGCACAGCCAGTTTGGAGACCATCCGCCTGGTGCAGGGCGGACGCATCGGACTTGCCTTCATCAACGCCCTCGGCTCCTTGGTGGCGAGTGTGGGCGCTGCGGCATTGGGCCTCTGGATGGCCTGGTTACTGCCCTGAGCGAACAGCCCGCCGGCGTCGATCCCCGACTGTAGGATCGGTGCCATGGCTAAGAAGACATTCAATGAGTTGTTGTCCGCCCAGGTCGCCAATGAGTTCGCGGCCTCCCAGCAGTACATCGCCGTGGCGGTGTACTTCGACGGCGAAGACTTGCCGCAGTTGGCACGTCACTTCTATCGCCAGTCCCTTGAAGAACGAAACCACGCCATGATGATGGTCCAGTACATGCTGGACCGCAACGTGCATGTCGAGATTCCGGGAATCGCCCCGGTCCGCAACAACTTCACCAATGCCAAGGAACCCATTGCCCTGGCGTTGGAGCAGGAGAAGGAAGTCACCAGGAACATCGAGGACATGTTCCGCGCGGCGCGTGCCGAGGGCGATGCCCTGGGTGAGCAATTCATGCTGTGGTTCCTGAAGGAACAGGTTGAGGAAGTTGCTTCCATGACCACGCTCTTGAACATCACCGAACGAGCCGAGAACCTGTTCGACATTGAGAACTATGTTGCCCGTGAGACCGTGGGCGACGGCGGACACGATGCCGGGGCTCCTTCGGCAGCCGGCGGCGCCATCTAACTGCGAACCAGAGCCAGGCGGGTCCGTCGGAAGTCAGCTTCCGGCGGGCCTGTCGTTTTCGGTGTCCGCCACGGATCGGCCCAGGAGGGAGAGTCTGCTGGCGATCCGCGCCAGGTCGACTGGCTGGACGCCGTCGGTCCCGGCCGCGTCCCAGTCGAGTGGGCCGACCCCTACCAGGAACAGGGTGATGTCCTGGTCGTACAGTACGTCCACCGCATTGCTGAACCTTTGCCAGGCGGGCGCCATGGAGGCGTCGGCGTGTGCCGGCGAAGGTACGTCGTCGATCACCCAGGCCTTGTAGGCATCGGCCAGGGCCAGGTAATCCGCCGTCGATGTCAGGCCCGCGAACAGGGACCCGAAGCTGACCCAGAGGAGGTCCGGATCTGCGTTCTTCACCACCACCGGCTGGGTGGTAGGGGTGAGGACCCGGCTCTGCGAGGCGGGTGGCGCGAACAATCCCAGTCGGCCCAGTTGATGGGCAGAGCCGGGGCAGATGATCCGTCCGGAGCTGAACGCCGGGGGAGCGGCGTCCAAGGAAGAACCGGCCACAGGGTACCGCCGGAAATCCGAGGGCCCGCTGACCACCAGCACGTCCATCATGTCTTTGATGGCTTCGATGGTGGGAAGAAAGTGATCATGCCACAGGGGATTGGGCAGCAACTCGTCAGGGGCGTAGTTGGAGGTAACCACCAGGGGCACGTGGCGTTGCGCGGCGGTGCGCAGCAGACGGGCCATGAACATCCCGTCTCCAACATCGTGGACGTGGAATTCGTCGAAGAACAGCACATCGATGTCCGCCAGCAGCGCATCCACGGACCGCTGGATGGCTGTCCCGTCGCCTGCGCCTTGCTGTCCGTGGGTACCGCGGTGCAGCGACCTGAAGAAATCGTGGAAGTGGACTCGGCGCTTCCGTGCGTGGAGTCCGCGGTAGAAGCTGTCCATGAGCCAGGTCTTGCCGCGCCCCACGGGGCCGTGAAGGTAGATGCTCCGGGGCGTCCTGGCCCGCGTGACCGTTGTGGGTAGTGCCCGACGCCGGCCGGTCACCGATGCGCCGAAAGCCGCCAACCGCTCAGCTGCTGCCCGCTGGCTCGGCTCAAGCGCGAAACCCGAGCGTCCGGCGTCGTGCTCTATTCCTGCCAGCAGGGCGGCACCGACCGCCTTGGGCCGTTGGCGATGCCAGGGGCTTGCAAGGGGTGGCGTCAAAGCCATCCCTTCCGTTTGAAGATCACGTACATCACGAGTGCCGCGCCCACCATGAGGCCGACCGCCATCGGGTAGCCGACTATCCAGTGCAGTTCGGGCATGTAGTCGAAGTTCATGCCGTAGACCCCGGCCACAAACGACGGGGCGAAGAAGATTGCGGCCCAGGAGGAGATCTTCTTGACTTGCTCGTTCTGCGCTGCGCTTGCCTCGTTCTGGCGGTTGGCAGTGAGGGTGCCATCCAACGTGAGGGCGTTCTGAAGAAGGTCGCGGAAGGAGTTGACCCGCGATATCACGTGCTTGACGTGGTCCTCGACGTCCCGCAGGGAGCGCTGGAGCTCAATATCCACGCCGTACTTTTCAAAGCCCTTTTCGAGCAGGGTCATCATCTCCGGCAGGGGATGGATGGCGCGCTGGAACTGGATCACTTCGCGGGCGAGTTCATAGATCCTTCGGGAGACCGTGGAATCTCCGCTGAAGAGCTGGTCCTCGATTTCGTCGATGTCGTTTTCCAGGCCGGCCACCACGGGAGCGTAGTCGTCCACCACCTGGTCGAGGAGCGCGTAGAGCACGGCCTCGGGACCGTGGCGCAAGAGGTCCGGGCGGTCTTCCAGCCGGTGCCGGACCCGGGCTACGCCCGCTGTTTCCGCGTGGCGGATGGTGACCACAAAATTGGGGCCGGTGAAGACGTGGAGTTCGCCGAACTCCACCGTTTCGGTTTCGTCCAGGTACCTCGCGGGCCGCAGGACGGTGAAGAGGTTGTTGTCGTACCGTTCCAGCTTGGGCCGCTGGTGGGCGGAGACGGCGTCTTCGACGGCGAGTTCGTGGAGTCCGAACTCGGTGGCGACGCCTGCCATCTCCTCTTGCGTGGGCCGGTACAACCCGATCCACGCCATGCCCCCGTGCTTGGCAAGTGTCTCGAAAGTTTGCTCCAGGCTTTCCGGAGTGGCGGTGCGTACGCCGTCTACGTAGACGGCGTTATCGATGATGGTCACGGGCAGAAGGCTACTGCATGGCTCCGATGATGGCGCCCGCGATTGCGAGTGCCACCACGTCGTGGCCCGAGTCGATCACTGTGACTGCCGTGGGCCTGCCGGCGAAGCCGTTGTGGATCACGTGGCCGCCGGCCCGGAATACCAAGGCAATGATGATCCCGAAGAAGGCGCCAGCCCAGAAAGTGTTCAGGTCCAGTGCGCTGATCAGCACGGCGAGGAGGACGCTGGTCAGGGCCGAGGCAAGCATCATGGGGACCCAGATGCCCACGCCGCCGTCAATGTTCTTGAGGTCTTCCTCTGTCTTGCCGATGGCCTGCATCCATCGTTGGCCCAGGACGGATGGCATGTACCAGACGAACCCCACAACCATGCTGGAAACGAATGCCAGCAGCACGGCCAGCCAGTTGATCTGTGAAATGTGTGAAAGCCAATCCATGCTAAAAATCCTAGGACCCTTGACCGGGGTTGGAGTGCTCCTGCCTGGTGCGTGTTGGCGTGGCCGCCATGCGCCCAATCAGTGGCTCGGTGCGGTACGGGATGTGTGTGTGGAGCGCGAGCACTGTCTCGGTCCGGATCACGCCTTTGGTCCTGAGCACCGAGCGGAGGGCTGACTGGAGGTTGTGCGTATCCGTTGCCACGACGCGGCACCAGAGATCGCCGCGGCCGGAGATCTCGTGCACTTCCAGGACCTGCGGGATCAGGCGGAGGGCGCCGATGACGCCGTCGAGCTCGCGGTGGGTGACCTCGATGGTCACGAAGGCCACCACGTCATAGCCCACCTTCTCCAGGTCGACCTCGCGGCCGGCAGCCTGCAGGACCCCTGAACGCAGCAGTCGCTTCACCCGGCTTTGCGCGGTGTTCCGGGCAATGCCCAAGGACTCACTGAGCTCGGCGATCTGGACGCGCGGGTCCTTGATGAGTTCCAGCAGGATTTTCAAGTCCAAGGGGTCAAGGCTGTTCAAATGGTCACTCCGACTCATTCTAGGGGTACATGTTTGAGTATTTCGCTCAATCCTGCCATGAATTCACTGCGTTGCGCTCAGTTGTAGGCCATTCTGTTGCCACCAATACTCAGCCATGCCAACCATCCCACAAGGACACGCCGGCACGGCACTTGATCGAAGGCACGGAAATGACTGTCTTGAGTGAACTCCGCATGCGTCCGGCCACCGCCGGGCGATGGGGATGGGATGCCAGTACGACTGCGCGGTTGGTCCTCGCGGGCGTGGTGATCTTCTCGTTGCTGGTTGGTGCCAACCTCGCAACGCCGTTGTATCCCTTGCTGCAAGCCCGGCTGGGTTTGTCTTCCCTGGACGTCACTGTGGCCTTTTCCAGCTACGTCGTCGCGTTGGTGGCCGTCCTGATCCTGGCCGGCCACTGGTCGGACCACATTGGCCGGCGGGCCGCCTTGGTCCTGGCTGTCCTGGTTGGCCTGGCCGGCGGGGCCATCTTTGCCGCAGCCGACAGCCTCCTGATGCTGTCTGCCGGCCGTGCCCTCCAAGGCGTGGCCGTGGGCTTGGCTACGGGTGCAAGTTCGGCGGCGCTGCGTGAGCTGTTGCCGCACAGGCCGGACTGGGCTTCGCGCTTCACGCTGTTGTCTTCCGCCGGTGGTGTCGCCGCTGGTCCTGTGATCGGAGGCCTGCTCTCGCTCCTGCCGGACCCTACGCGTACCCCGTACTATGTCCACTCCGGAGTGCTGCTGGCTGCGCTGGTGCCGTTGTGGCTCCTGAAGGCCCGGCCCGCCATTGCGCCGGCTCCAGGGAAGCCGGCGTTCAAGGTGCTCGCCCCGCGGCGTCCGGCGGTGTCACGGAGCGCGCGGGGTGCCTTCTGGATGGCCTCTGCCGTGGGCTTCCTGAGCTTCGCGGTCTTCGGGTTCTGCCTGTCGTTGGCACCTGGTTACTTCGCGTCCGTGGTCCATGCTGATTCCCGGCCACTGATCGGGCTTCTTGCGGGCGTGACGTTGGGGGCTTCAGCCTTGAGCCAACTGTTGGGCACCCGCGGAAAATACCAGGTCCCCGTTGCCTTGGCCGTCCTCGGCGTATCAGTGGTCCTGGTGGGTGCTGCCGCCATGTGGTCCAGCCCGGCACTGCTGGTCGTTGCCAGTATCACTGCGGGAGCCGGCCAAGGTGTGGCCTTCCGCCAGGTCTTCAACGAGGTGGCCGGCAAAGTGGAAGCGGCCCGCCATGCGCAGGTCATCAGCACGGTCTACGTCATCACGTACCTGGGAAGCGCCGTCCCGGTGATGGGGCTGGGTCTTGCCGTTGCGGCGGTGGGGCTCCAGTCCGCCGTCGTGGGTTTCACCGTCTTGTGCGGAGTGGCAGCGCTGGCGCTCGCTGGAGTCGCCTTGCGGGCTGCCCGCGCTTGAGTGGTTCCGTTCCTACTCGGGAAGCGGTCCCCGATTACCAGGGATGTGCTGGAACACCATGGTGGTTTCCGTGTGGCCCACCACTGGATCCGTGGCGAGGTTGTCCAGGAGCCAGTTCCGGAGGTCGTCCGTATTGGCGACGGCGATGTGCAGCAGATAGTCGACGGAACCCGTGGTGTGGAAGGTGGAAATCACGGCCGGCAGCTTGGGGACGCGGGCCGTGAAACGGTCGATCTGGTCGCGGTCGTGGGCGCGCAGGCGGACGGCGATCAGGGCCTGTACGGAGCGGCCGATCGCGGGCAGGCTCAGCACGGCTTCGAAGCCCTCAATGATGCCGCGTTCGGAGAGTGCCCTGGTGCGCATCAGGGCCGTGGAGGGGGCAATGCCCACCAGTTCGGCGAGTTGTTTGTTGGAGATGCGGGCGTCGTCTACCAGCGCTGCGAGGATCCGTTCGTCGATGGCATCCAGTGGCTCTGCGTTGCCCGATGCAGATCGAACATTCTTCGGGGTGGTGCTCACGGATCCTCCTGAAATAGCGGTTTCACCATCATAACGGTGAATTCCCTGCGATCTAGGCGGCCTTTGTTTTCCGGAGCCGTTTGTTGCCGAGCCGCTGCAGCGGCTCGCTGAAAACCATCAGTATCAAGGGGAGCATCCCAAGGTCCGGTGCCATGAGCGCAATGACCAGCGCAAGGAGGAACAGGGCGGCCACGATGGCCCCTCCCAGAACTCCGGAAATGGCCTCGGTCTCGTCGAAAGTGTGAAGCTCGGGATGGCGGCGCAGATACACGCGGGCAGCCAGCAACATAATGCTTGCCGCCAGCAGCGTGCCGATGTAAACGAGTGGTTGGGCCCAGTCATCGCGCATCTGGGTAGTCAATGCCGTGGCAACGGGCAGCCACACAATGGTGAACATCCACCCCACTGTCAGCCAGAGCAACCCTGAATCGACGCGCTGGACACCCCGGAAAAGCTTGTGGTGGTGTACCCAAAACACGGCGATGAGGAGGAAGCTCAGGGCGAAGCCCAGCAAGGGGTAGCGCTCTTCCTCGAACCACTGGGCCGTGGTGCCCTCATGGTCCGCTAGCTCGCCGACGCTTTCCATGAGCGGCAGGATCAGCAGCGTCAGGGCGATGGCCACCACGGCATCCGTGAATGCCTGCAGCCGTTCGGGTGAGGACAGTTCCCGGGGTCTGGTGACCTGTGCCATGCCTCCGATTGTAGGTGTTGTACGGCTGTTGTCAGCCTGTTGCGCGGGACCCGCCGTGGATCGCAGCGGTGACGGCCGCCGTCGTCAGTCCCAAGGCGATGACGCCGAGCGCCAACGTGGGCCAGCCGAAGGCCTGGAAAGCCAGTCCACCGGCCCAGCCGATCACGCTGGAACCCAGGTAGTAGGACAGGTTGTAGAGCGAAGCCGCCTGGGCCCGTCCCGTGGTGGCGATGGCACCCGTCCACCCCGATCCGACACTGTGCGCCGCGAAGAATCCGCCGGTGAAGACCACCAGGCCCGCCAGCGTGGCAGCGAGGTTTTCGAGCAGGGTGAATGCGAGGCCCGCGGACATGATGGCTATTCCGGCGAGGAGGACGTTCCGTCGTCCAAAGCGGGTGGTCAGCCCGGCCGCCCAGCGCGAGCTCACTGTCCCGGACAGGTACGCCAGGAAGATCAGGCTCACCAAGGTGGCGGGCAGGCCGAACGGTTCGGCGTGGAGCCTGAAGCCGAGGTAGTTGTACACGGCCACGAATCCTCCCATGAGCAGGAATGCCTGCAGGTAAAGGGAGAAGAGCCGAGGATTGAAGGCATGGCCGCGAAGGGTCCGCAGGGCGCCTTGGAAGCCTTGGACCGGGGCCGGCCGGAAACGGCGTTGCTTGGGGACAAGGACCAGGAACAGGATGGCGGACACTGTGGCGAGTACCGAAACGGCCAGCGCGGCGGCCCGCCATCCCCACGCCTCGCCAACAGGGCCGGCCACGAGGCGTCCCGCGAGCCCGCCCAAAGTCGTGCCGGCTACGTAGCTGCCTGCAGCCAGCGCGGTGTGGATTTTGGTGACTTCCTCATTGAGGTAGGCGATGGCAATGGCCGGAATACCGCCAAGTGCCATGCCTTCCAGGGCCCGCAAGCCCAGCAGTACAGGAACGGTGGGTGCCAGCGGAACCAGCAGGCCCAGGACGGTAGCGGCCCCGATCCCGAAGGCCATGGCCCGGACCCGACCAATCCGGTCCGCGACGAAGGACCAGGGCAGCACGGTGACCGCGAGGCCGATGGTGGCCAGGGAAATGCTGAGGGCAGCATCGGCGGCCGAGATATGCAGGTCTGCCGCCATGAGGGGGAGGACTGCCTGGGTGGAGTAGAGCTGGGCAAACGTAGCCACTCCGGCCAAGGCCAAGGCGGCAAGGACCCGTCGATAGCCGCTGGATCCTTTCGCGTGTCCGTCCCAGGTGGGGGGCGAGGCTGCTGCTGTATTCGTCACCCGGCCAGACTAGGCTTGGCGCAACTGTGTATTCCAATGCATGATTTGCTCATAACTCATGCACTATTGCATCAATGATGGTGGAGGGAACCATGGAGCCGGACCACCAGCAACTGATCCAGTTGCTGCCGCTGCTGCCTGTCTTGGCCGAGTTGGGGCGTACCGAACATATGACGGAGACCGCCGAACTCCTTGGCGTTCCGCAATCGACGGTGAGCCGTGCCGTTGCCCGGGCCAGCGCGATCGTCGGGATGGACCTGCTGGTCCGCGACGGCAGGGGAATCCGGCTGACGCCCGCAGCCAAGACGCTCCTGCCTTACATCGAAGCCGCGCTGGAGGACTTCCAAGCCGGCCTGGACAGGGTCAGGCACGAGTCGGATGTGGTGCGCGGCAAGATCGGGGTCTCGTTCCAGCACACGTTCGGCGAAGCGACGTTGCCGCTGCTCATCAGCGCGTTCCGGGCGCAGCACCCGAACGCCGTTTTTGAGCTGCGGCAAGGCCCGCGGGACGACTGCCTCCAGGAACTGGCAAGAGGCGACGCCGACTTTGCGCTCACCGCGCCCATCGCTCCGGAAGGCAAAGGCATCCGCTCCTTCGCCCTTTACCGCGAGCCATTGAGGGTGGTGCTCCATTACCGCCACCCCCTGGCCGGACGGACGAGCCTCCACCTTTCCCAGCTTCGCCATGAACCCTACGTCACTCTTCCCGAGGGCGTGGGCCTGCGGGCACTCGGCGAGGCACTGCTCCGGGAGGCCGGCTACCGGCCACGGATCGCCTTCGAAGTGCAGGAGTCCACCACCGTCCGCGGACTGGTTTCGGCCGGTTTGGGATACAGCATCCTGCCCCCTGCCGGACCCGGCTATGGCACGGGGCAGTTCCTCCCGGAGGCGGAACTGGGGCTGGTGGAGGTGCCGATCGAATCCGATCTGGCCTTCCGGCAGATCGGTTTGGCTTGGCGGGAACGGAGTTTCGAACCGGAGGCGGTGCGGCGTTTCAGGGAACTGGTGGTTAACCGGGGCGGGGAACTGTTGGCCGAACTGGTCAGAGCCCGCTCAGGAACTCCTTGACCACGGAGGAAGCCGACCCGGTACGCGCCGACCGCCAGCCCGCACCCGCCCACAGATTGACCCGGTGTGGATCGGCCGCGGCGGACGCAGCGGCCCGGATGGGTGCCGTCAAATGGTGGATGGCAGGGTAGCCCTCGGGGGCATCGTGGTGATCACGGACAAAATCGTTCACCAACGAGCGGGCCCAGCGTCCGGTAAACGCCCTGGTCATGGCTGTTTCGGTGAAGCCCGGATCGCCCAATGCGTCCTTGTGTACCTGCCTGGCCCCGCTCTCCTCGGTGCGGACCAAGGCCGTACCCACCTGGGCGGCGTCGGCCCCGGCCGCCAGGACGTCGCGCAGCAGGGCGCCGTCACTGATCGCGCCTGCCGCAATCAGCGGAAGCCCGACGGCGGCACGCACCTGGGCGAGCAGCCCCGCCGTCGTGCTTTCAGCCCGGGGTCCACCGCTGGTGAGGAAAGCCGCTGTGTGTCCGCCGGCGGTGTGGTGCTGAACCGCGATGGCGTCCGGCCCTTCTTCGGCCGCCGCCAAGGCTTCGTCAACACTCGTGACACTGGAAATCACCGTTGTTCCGGCTTTTTGCAAAGCTTTGACCACTGCCGTGCCCGGAAGCCCGAAGGCGAAACTGACGAATTCGACAGGATCCGCCAGGAGGGCGTCGATCTTTCCCTGCCATGCGTCGTCATCATCCAGGCGGAGGGGCGGCATGGTCACGCCATAGCGGGCGGCGTCGGCCTCAAGAGCGGCACGATAGTCCTCAAGCCGTGCCCTCACCTCAGCCCCGGGCGGGAGCTGGGCAGGATCCGGGATAAAAACGTTCATCCCGAAACGCAGGCCCGCACCGCGGGCGGCGGCGATTTCCGCCGTCATGGACTCGACGCTCTTGTATCCCGCAGCAAGGAAGCCCAAGCCCCCGCCATCCTGGACTGCCTTCACCAACGCAACACTGGAGGTGCCACCGGCCATGGGTGCGGCGATGAACGGGGTATGGAACAGGGACATGCGGTTTCTCCTCCGGACGCTCCAAGCTAGTCTTTCACGGTGAACAATCTTGACTCGGACAAGCATTCCCCGTCGTCGCCCGAAGCCGTGGCACCCCTGGCCGGAACCGTGATCGGCCTGGACATCGGCGGCACCAAAACGCGCGGCGTGCGTTTCGAGGACGGAACGCCTGTACGTGACGAGAGCGCCGGAAGTTCCAACGTCCAGAACGTCACCCGGGAACAGGCCAAAGCCAATCTTGCCGAACTGTTCGCCAAGATCGGCGGTGGCAATGTTGCCGAGGTGTTCGCAGGCTCCGGCGGCATTGACACAGACGAGGACGCGCAGGCGCTCGCAGACCTGATCGCCCCGCACGTACCGGGCGCGCGCATCACGGTTGTCCACGATTCCAGGCTGCTCCTGGCAGCCGGTGGCGCAAGCACGGGCGTCGCGGTCATTGCGGGGACGGGTTCGGCTGCCTGGGGCAGGAACGAGGCCGGTGAGGAAGCCCGCGCCGGTGGGTGGGGGTACCTGTTGGGCGACGAAGGCAGCGGTTACTGGTTGGGCCGCGAGGCTGTCCGCCACAGCCTCCGCCGCATGAACCAGGGCCTTGAACCTGACGTGCTCAGCCGGGCCTTGCTGGAAGCGTGCGGAGTGGACGAACCCGGCAAGCTCATCGCCCTTTTCCATTCCCCGGAGACCGGCCGCCGATTCTGGGCGCAGCAAGCACGCCTGGTGGTGGAAGCCGCGGATTCCGGTGACGAGACGTCAGTGGCCTTGGTGAACCAGGCGGGCAGGGACCTTGCCGACCTCGCCGCCCAGGCCGTGCGGCAGCTGGGCATCGACGGGCCCGTGATCCTTGGCAGCGGCCTGGGCATGAACGTGGTCCGGCTTCAGGAAGCTTTCAGGGGAAGGCTCGCCGAGGCGGGGATAGCCGACGTGCGGATCCTGCAGCAGGACCCGGTTTTCGGTGTTCCCCGGCTCGTGGCGGAACAGCGCGCCTGACCGGGGCAGCGGCGCGGCTCGTCAGCCGCGGGTCGGCTCAGCCGCGGGTCCGCGGGCGTAGCTTGACCCCCGGAAGCGGCGGCGCCGGTATGCGGCCTGCCTCGGCTCCCGCATCCGGTCCGTGGCCGCGGACCAGGCCGAAGCGGGAGGTGGCGGCAGCATCGTCGTCGAGCAATCCCTCGGCTTCCCACTCCTCGCGGGCCCGTTCCACTTCCTCGTGGGTGCGCCCCACGAAGTTCCACCACATCAGCAGGTCCTCGCCGAACGGTTCTCCGCCCAGGAGCATGAACCGGGTGTCCGGGGCTGCGTCGACCGTCAACGAGTGCCTGCCCGCACCCAGGTAGGCGAGCGGACCGGGTGCAACGGTTTCTCCGTCGATGACCAACTGCCCGTCCAATACCAGGACGGCATGCTCAAAGTCCGGGCGCAGCGGGAGCCCAAGTGTTCCCGCGCCCCTGATGTCCACGCCGACGATCGGGCTGAACATGGTGGCGGGGGAGCGCTGGCCGGCGAACTCGCCCACCATCACTGTGGCGGTGTAGCCCTCACCAACGGCAACCGGGAGTTCGCGGTGCTGTTCGAAGGTGGGTTCGCGGTGCCGGTGGGCGTCGGGCAGCGCAACCCACAACTGCAGTCCACGGGAGACCGGGATGTCCTCCGGCGAACCGTCGGATTCCGGGAGGACGGAGAACTCCGAGTGGGAGATGCCGCGGCCGGCCGTCATGATGTTGAGCTCCCCGGGTTGGACCACCACGTCGCTGCCCACGCTGTCGCGGTGCCGGACGGCTCCTTCCAGCGGCCACGTGACCGTCTGCAGGCCGCAGTGCGGGTGGGGGAGCACGCTCATGGCAACCCGGTCCGGGCCGAAGCTGTCCAGGAAGCACCAGGCGCCCACGGTGGGCAACCCGCGTTGCGGCAGGGTGCGGTAGACGTTCATGGCGCGAACGCCGCCCAGGGGAACCTCACGCGCAGGCCATAACTGGACGCACGGCCCCTGGCCTTCAGGTGCGGCGGGGCAGACCTGCTCCGCGGGAGCAGTATCCAGATTGGTCATGTGTCATCACCTGTGCATAAATGTTGGAAATTGAGCTAATCTGTTCCGTGTGAACAACGCCCTTCTGAGCTACCGCGACGCCGTCCTCCACCGTTCGGGTGAACCGTACCGCATCCTCGCTGGAGCCATCCACTACTTCCGCGTGCATCCGGATCTCTGGCGTGACCGGCTGCGTCGGCTCAAGGCGATGGGCGCTAATACGGTGGACACCTACGTGGCGTGGAACTTCCACCAGCCTACGCGCGGACAGGCTCCGGACTTCACCGGTTGGCGGGACCTGGGACGCTTCATTGACACTGCCGCCGAGGAAGGCCTGGAGGTCATCGTCCGGCCCGGGCCGTACATCTGCGCCGAGTGGGACAACGGTGGCTTCCCCGCATGGCTCACGGGCATACCGGGTATCGGCCTGCGCTGCCTGGACCCTGCGTTTACCGGGGCCATAGAGGAATGGTTCGGCCACCTGCTGCCCATCATCGCCTCCCGCCAGGCCTCTGCAGGCGGACCCGTGGTGGCAGTCCAGATCGAGAACGAATACGGCAGCTACGGCGACGACCACGAATACATCCGATGGAACCGCCGCGTGCTCGAGGATGGCGGGATCACTGAACTGCTCTTTACGGCCGACGGCGGAACAGACTATTTCCTTGATGGCGGTTCGGTTGACGGTACGTGGGCTACGGCGACGCTGGGGAGCCGCGGGGATGAGGCCATTGAAACGTGGAAGCGACGCCGGCCGGATGAGCCGTTCTTCAACGTTGAATTCTGGGGCGGCTGGTTTGATCACTGGGGCGAACACCACCACCGCCGCGATGCCGCCGATGCTGCCGCCGAAGCCCGGAAAATGCTCGACGCCGGTGGGTCCTTGTGCGTGTACATGGCCCACGGTGGAACCAACTTCGGCCTCGGATCCGGCAGCAACCACGACGGCACCATGCTCCAGCCGACGGTCACGAGCTACGACTCTGATGCCCCGATCGCCGAAAACGGCGAGCTGACACCCAAGTTCCACGCCCTCCGCAGGGAGTTCTACCGCGCACAGGGCATCGAAGACCTGCCCGAACTTCCCGCTGGGCTGCTCACGTCGGCTCCTGTCCTCCCGGCGCAGTCGCTGCCGCTCAGCCCGGGCACGGAACTGCTGGAGGTCGTCAGGGCGGCCAGTGCTCCGATCGCCAGCGTCAAGCCCCTCACCTTTGAGCAGTTGGGGCTCGACGGCGGCATGGTCCTCTATGCGGCCGAGGCCATCCTCCCGGGACGCGCTGATGCTCCCACGGAGAGCCGCCTCAAGATCATGGGCCTCCACGACCGTGCGTACATCTGGGTGAACGGAGCGTACGTGGGGGTCCTGGATGACCAAACCGCGGCCGAGGGGCTGACCCTTACCGGAACAGGGATCCCGGCAAGACTGGAAATCCTCGTGGAAAATCTGGGCCGCATCAACTATGGGCCCTTCACGGGGCAGGGCAAGGGCATCCTGGGTGGCGTGCTCATCAACCAGCGCTACACCTTCCACTGGACCCAAACGCCGGTTGCCCTGGGCGAATGGACGGAGAAGGATCTTGCGGACCTCCCCGAAGCAGTGTTCACTGCACCGGAACCCGCAGACACCTATTTTGAGCTCCCGGAATCCACCAAAGGCTTCCTCTGGCTCAATGGCTTTCTCCTGGGCAGGTACTGGAACAAGGGACCGCAGGTGACCCTCTACGCCCCGGCGCCTTTGTTGAGGGCGGGACGCAACAGCATCCGGGTGCTGGAACTCGGCGATCCGGGTGCCGTCGTCGAACTTCGGGAGAAGCCGGACCTCGGACCGGAACATGGCGGCCCCATCGGCGCGGCCGATCTTACGTAGGCCGGCGCGGCCGCAACTATGCTGGCTGGATGAGCCTGGACTTCGACACCCGCCCTGCCGCCTACGCCGTCATTATTCAGGACGGCAAGATCCTCCTGGCCTACTGGAAGCAGGACGACAAAGAAGGATGGACCCTTCCGGGTGGAGGGCTGGACCTGGCCGAGCATCCCGTAGACGGCTGCCGGCGGGAGGTCTTTGAGGAAACCGGGTACGAGGCGCAGATAGACCGGATGCTCGGCATCGACGTGGGACATTGGCCCAGGGAAGCCCGGCCGGACGGAACCGTCCGTGATTTCCAGGCGCTCCGGCTGGTCTACGAAGCCTCCATCACCGGCGGGGAGTTGACGCACGAGATGGACGGCAGTACCACGCACGCTGCCTGGATCCCCCTTGAGGATGTGGGCAAGCTCAACCGGGTTTCGCTGGTGGATGTAGCCCTTCGCCTCGAGCGGGAACGCCCGCTGGATGGAAAGCTGATGGCGCAGCATTCTTGAAAAGGTAGCCATATCCGGCGGGCCTGAGTACGCTGGAGATCGTTGCCGGCCGATCGATTGCCGGCCTTGATGCCGAGGAGGTGGATTTGATGACTGCCATAGTCTTGCGCGCCCCGCATGCTGCAGCGGCGCACCGTCACTCCACCATTCCCGTCCCGGCATCAGCCTGCGCCTAGCCAGGCGACCGGGCCTCAGCAGAGGCATTCCACATTGAATATCCACGCTTTTTCAAGCGACACTGTTTTTCCTGACACCAACCGGCTCCCCATGGAGTACGGTTTCACCGCCAAAACCGCGGAGTTGTTTGCGGCCAATCCCACCTCGAATCCGGGGGATAACTGGCCCGGACGCATCGTTCGCCTGGATAGAAACCGGGTCCTGGTCGCATCAGGGCACGGCTTGCTTCACTTGCCGTACCCCCGCCGGGGCCTCATCCCGGCCACGGGCGACTGGGTCTGGTTGGGGCACAACGCCACCGGTGAGCCGGCCGTCGTCGAGGTGTTGCCCCGCCATTCGGCGCTCAGCCGCAAGCGCGCCTTCGAAGCATCGTCGGAGGAGCAGATCCTGGGCGCCAACATCGACATCGTAGCGGTGGTTGTTCCCATGGACCGGCCGCTGACCCACAACCGCCTGGAACGAACCTTGGTCGCCGCCTGGGATTCCGGCGCCACACCCCTGGTGGTCATCACCAAAGCAGACCTCGCAGACCTCGCGGACGATGTTGTGGGTGAGGTCATCCACCAAGCGGCCGGAGTGGAAGTGGTCACGACGTCCGCCGAACTCGGCGACGGGCTGGATGAGCTCCTCCGCCACATCCCGCAGGGGGCAACCCTGGTGCTGCTCGGGCCCTCCGGCGCGGGCAAGTCCACCCTGATCAACGCCCTGGTGGGTCACGGAGTCCAGGAAACCGGCGCCGTGCGGTCGGGCGACGGCAAGGGCAGGCACACCACCACATCCCGTGAGCTCGTTCCGTTGCCGGGCGGCGCAGTCCTGATGGACACGCCGGGCGTCCGTGGGTTCGGCCTTTTCGACGCGGACGACGGCATGGACGAAATGTTCGGCGACCTGGAGGAGCTCTTCGGGCAATGCCGGTTCTCCGACTGCTCCCACCAGGCTGAGCCGGGGTGTGCCGTGCTGGAAGCCTTGGCCAACGAATCGCTGGACCAGCGCCGGTGGGCCAGCTATCTCAAGCTCCAGCGGGAGCTCGCGGCACTGAACCGGAAACACGATGCTGCGGCGCGTCGTGCGTACCAGCGGGAGTGGCACCAGAAGGTGGTTTCCGCCGAACGAGGACAACGCGCGGCGGAAAGATACCGCCACGATAAAGCCGAGGAGAGGGCCGGGAAGACCGCTAAACGCCGGAAACGGTGAACATTGCCGATTCATTACGGAATACGTGGCGTCGCTGACATCGCTTGGCCCGCTGGCTACGCTGGGTGAAGATCGGCTTTACAGCCACAGTAAGCGTGCTTATGATCATTTGGCTCTACCGTCCGAGGATGTCGAAATTACAGATAGGTAAGCCCAGGTATGGCCGAAGCCATGATTGAGTTCCAGAGCGTGACCAAGCAGTACCAGGGGGGACAACCAGCGGTTGACGCTCTGAGCATGTCCATCGACAAGGGTGCCATTACGGTCTTTGTCGGACCCTCGGGCTGCGGCAAGACCACGTCATTGCGCATGATCAACCGCATGGTTGAGCCCAGCGCGGGCACCATCACCGTCAACGGCGAGGATGTGTCAAAGGTCCCGGCCGCCCAGCTGCGCCGGTCAATGGGGTATGTCATGCAGTCCGCAGGTTTGCTCCCGCACCGGTCCGTGCTGGACAACATTGCCACTGTTCCCCGGCTGAACGGGGTTCCGAAAGCGGCTGCGCGGAAGCGCGCGGCGGAACTGCTCGACGTCGTCGGGCTGGCTTCCGGGCTCGGCAAGCGGTACCCGTCGCAACTCTCGGGCGGCCAACAGCAACGCGTCGGCGTGGCGCGTGCGCTCGCGGCCGATCCGCCGGTGCTGCTCATGGATGAGCCCTTCAGTGCGGTTGATCCCGTGGTGCGCGACGAACTTCAGCAGGAACTGCTGCGCCTCCAGCGCGAACTGGCCAAGACCATCGTTTTCGTGACCCACGACATCGACGAGGCCACCGTGCTGGGCGACAAGGTGGCGGTCTTTGCCGTGGGCGGCAAACTCGCACAGTATGCAGCTCCGGAGGAGATCCTCAGGGCGCCGGCCAACGACTTCGTAGCGTCCTTTGTCGGCCGCGACCGGGGGTTCCGGCATCTCGCGTTCAACGCCGCCGACTCGGTGCAGCTGCACCCTGTCACCATGGTGGGAGCCTCTGACGGGCATCACGCCGGCCGGGACTCGGGGGAGTGGGCGCTGGTTGTCGACCAGGAGACCAGGCCGCTCGGGTGGTCCTCACCGCGGGACGGCGCCGGAATCATCCCCGGTGGTTCACTCTTCCGCAAGGGGGACACCCTGCGGCGGGCGCTCGACGCAGCGCTGTCCTCGCCGTCGGGGCTGGGCGTTGCCGTGGACGACGACGGCAGGGTCGCTGGAGTCCTGAAGGCACCGGAAGTCCTGGCCCTCATCGAAGAAGTCCGCCGCCGCAGGGAGGACGCCACCTGATGCAGTGGTTCCTGGCGAACACGGGCATGGTGTTTGGCTTGGCGGGACAGCACCTGGTCCTGGCAGTCATCCCCATGGTCCTCGGGCTGCTGATTTCGGTTCCCCTGGCTCAGCTGGCCCGCCGAAACAGTACGCTGCGGTCCATAGTGGCCACGGCTACGTCCTTGCTCTACACCATCCCGTCCCTGGCGTTGTTCATCATTCTCCCCACCATCCTCGGGACCCGGATCCTGGACCCGCTCAATGTGATCGTGGCGCTGACGATCTACGCCGTGGCCCTGCTGGTCCGCGCGGCAATGGACGCCTTCGATTCCGTGGACAACGATCTTCGGAACGCAGCCGTGGCCATGGGCTTCAAGCCCCTGAACAGGTTCTTCCACGTGGACCTTCCGCTGTCCCTTCCGGTGATGTTTGCCGGGCTGCGCGTGGTCTCCGTCAGCAACATTTCCCTGGTGAGCGTTGCGGCGCTGCTGGGTGTGGGCAACCTTGGCATGCTGTTCACTGACGGTTTGCAGCGCACCTTTGTCACGGAGGTCGTGGTTGGCATTATCGCCATCCTGGTGCTCGCGTTGCTGATGGACGCTGTGCTCGTTGTGCTGGAGAGGATCCTGACGCCCTGGACCCGGGCCGCGGGCGGCAGCGGACAGGCCAGCGCCACGGCCATCATCACCGAGCCCAAGTCCGGGCCGGGACCGCAGGCGACCCCACGACCGGATCCGGGGGCATCGGCATGAGCAACATCTTCACAGACACCATCGCCTGGCTTGTTGACCCTGTGCACTGGTCCGGAAGCGGTGGAATTCCAGCGCGTTTATCCGAACACTTGCAATACAGCGGCCTCGTGCTGGTCATCGCCGCGGCGATAGCCATCCCCGTAGGTCTCTATATTGGCCACACAGGTCGGGGCAGGGTGGTTGCCGTTGCCCTGGCCGGAGCCCTCCGTGCCTTGCCCACGCTCGGCTTGCTGGTCCTGTTCGCGCTGTTGGCGGGCAGCGGCCTCATGCCGCCGGTTTGGGCACTCGTGATCCTCACCGTTCCACCGCTCCTTGCAGGCACCTACGCAGGCATTTCCAGCGTCGATTCCACGGTGGTGGATGGTGCCCGGGCCATGGGCATGACCGAGATGCAGATCCTGTTCCGCGTTGAGCTGCCCAACGGGCTGCAGGTCATGTTCGGCGGAATCCGGACCGCTGTACTCCAGGTCATCGCCACAGTGTCGGTGGTTGCCTACCTGCCGCTCGGCGGGCTGGGCCGGTACCTCTTCGACGGCCTGGTCCTTCAAGACTTCCCGCGCATGCTCGGCGGCTCCCTGTTGATCGCGGCTTTGGCGATCGCCGTCGACCTTGTCCTTGCCGCCATCCAGCGCCTGGTGCTGTCACCAGGCCTTGCCCCCGACTCCCGCGGTCGCCAGAAGGCGCCCGACGGTCACCAAGCCACAGCTCCCTCCGGGGCTGCCGTTCAAGGAGGTACACCATGAAAAACCCCGTCCCCATGACCCTTACGCGCCGTGGTCTCGGCGGCCTGGCAGCCGGCCTCGGTGTGGCGCTCGCGTTGAGCGCCTGTGGTGGCAGCCCCCTGGCAACACCGTCATCGTCGGCAGCCAGCGGATCAGCCGGCGGATCGTTGGTTGTAGGTTCGGCAGACTTCCCGGAAAGCCAGGTCATCGCCGAAATCTACGCCGGTGCCCTCAACGCGGCCGGAGTCACAGCCACCACCAAGCCAAACATTGGCTCCCGCGAAATCTACTTCAAGGCGGTCCAGGACGGCTCGGTAGACCTCGTGCCGGACTACTCGGGCAACCTCCTGTCCTACCTGAACGCCGATGCCACGGAAGTCTCGGCCGATGACGTGTACAAGGCGCTGCCGGGCAAGCTGCCCGACGGCTTGGCCGTGTTGGATGCGGCCAAGGCAGAGGACAAGGATGCCATGGTGGTCACCAAAGCCACGGCAGAGAAATACCAGCTGAAGTCCATCGAAGACTTGGCCAAGGTGTGCAAGGACTTCACCATGGCTGCCCCGGCCACCTTCGAGACCCGCTCCTACGGTTTCCCGGGCTTGAAGAAGAACTACAACTGCGAGCTCAAGGGGCTGCAGCCCTTCAGCGACGGTGGTGGCAACCTGACCCTGCAGGCGCTGCTCGAGGACAAGGTCCAGGTGGCCGATATCTACACCACCACGCCGTCCATCATTGACAACGACCTTGTGGTCCTCGAAGACCCCAAGAACAACTTCAAGGCCCAGCAGGTCCTGCCGCTCTACAACAAGTCCAAGATGACGGACAAGGCCAAGGACGCACTCAACAACGTGTCCAAGATCCTCACCACCGAGGACCTCATCAACCTGAACCGTTCGGTGAGCGGCGACCAGAAGCAAAGCGCCAAGGACGCAGCCGCCGCCTGGCTCAAGGACAAGGGCATCGTCAAGTAACGACTGGCAAGAACCGCTGACGACGGCGGTGACGGACCCCCGCGGCCCCGTCACCGCCGTCGTTGCTTCTGTGAGGGACGTCTCAACGGAAGTCCATGACCGCTATGGCATATTTGAGGAATGGCGAATTTCAAGCAGTCCACCAAGCTTCATAATGTCCTCTACGACATCCGTGGACCGATTCTTCAGGCCGCCCAGCAGATGGAGGCGGAGGGTCACCGGATCCTCAAACTGAACATCGGAAACCCGGCACCGTTTGGTTTTGAAGCGCCTGACGCCATTTTGGTGGACATGATCCGCCACCTCCCCAACGCCCAGGGATACAGTGACTCGCGCGGCATCTTCTCGGCCCGGACGGCCGTGTCCCAGTATTACCAAACCCGCGGCATCCAGAACATCCACGTTGACGACATCTACCTTGGCAACGGCGTCAGCGAGCTCATCACCATGTCCCTCATGGCACTGCTCGAAGACGGCGATGAGGTTCTGATTCCCACCCCGGACTACCCCCTGTGGACGGCTTCTGTCGCCCTGGCCGGCGGACGGCCCGTCCATTACCTCACCGACGAGGAATCCGGCTGGCAGCCCGACCTTGAGGACATGGAAGCCAAGATCACGCCCCGTACCAAGGGCATCGTGGTCATTAACCCGAACAACCCCACCGGTGCTGTCTATCCGGAAGGGACGCTGAAGAAGATCGTGGCTTTGGCCGAGAAACACGGCCTGGTGATCTTCGCGGACGAGATCTACGAAAAGATCCTGTACGAAGACGCCGTCCACGTGAACCTCGCCGGCCTGACGGGCGACGACGTGCTGTGCCTGACGTTCAGCGGCCTGTCCAAGGCTTATCGCGTCTGCGGCTACCGGGCTGGCTGGATGGCCATTTCCGGGCCGAAGAAGGATGCCGCGGATTACCTCGAAGGCATCAACCTGCTGGCCAACATGCGCCTGTGCGCCAACGTGCCCGCCCAGCACGCCATCCAAACGGCACTGGGCGGCTACCAGAGCATCAACGACCTCATCCTTCCCGGCGGTCGGCTCCTGGAGCAGCGGAACAAGGCTTACGACCTCCTGAACGCCATTCCCGGCGTCAGCACCCAGCAGGCGAGGGGAGCGCTTTATCTGTTCCCCAAGTTGGATCCGGAGGTCTTCCACATCCGGGACGATGAGAAGTTCGTCCTGGATCTCCTGAGGGAGCAGAAGATTCTGGTCTCGCACGGCAGGGCCTTCAACTGGGTACGTCCTGACCACTTCCGCATGGTTACCCTGCCCAACGTCAAGGACATCGAAGAGGCGATCGGGCGCATGGCGGACTTCCTGTCGAGGTACCCGGGCAACTAGCCTGAGTTCCATGCTGCGCCGCCGGGGCGCCGCCCGGCAGGAAGGCAAGCCATGGTCGCTGCGGTTGAGTTCGCCAAGAGTCCAGCAGAAGTCTTGAGGGTGGATTCGGGATTCTCACTTGCGGGTGTGGATCCCGAATCGACGCCGGGCTATTCAGGCAACAAGGTGGACGGCAAGGCCTTGCTCGGCGCGCAGGATGCCAGGCTGACCGAACTCCAGGAGCAATTGTTTGCGTCGGGAAAGTTCGGCAGTCCCAAGCGGTTGCTGTTGATCCTCCAGGCCATGGACACAGCGGGCAAGGGCGGGGCTGTCAGCCACGTTGTGGGTGCCATGGACCCGCAAGGCGTCCACCTGACGGCCTTCAAGGCACCCACCGAGGAAGAGAAAGCCCACGATTTCCTGTGGCGGATCGAGAAGCAGGTTCCGGCTGCAGGCATGGTGGGTGTCTTCGACCGCTCCCATTACGAGGATGTCCTCATCCACCGGGTGCACGGATGGGCCGACGCCGAGGAACTGGAGCGGCGGTATTCAGCCATCAATGACTTCGAAGCGCGGCTGGCCGAACAGGGAACCACCATCGTCAAAGTCATGCTGAACATCAGCAAGGACGAACAGAAAAGGCGCCTCATCGCGCGGCTGGACGATCCGAGCAAGCACTGGAAGTACAGTCGCGGCGACCTGACCGAGCGGGCCTTCTGGGATGACTACATGGACGCCTACAGCGTCGCCTTCGAGAAAACATCCACTGACGTCGCCCCGTGGCACGTGGTTCCGGCCAACAAGAAGTGGTACGCGCGCATCGCTGTTCAGGAATTGTTGCTGGAGGCCCTCCGCGGGATGTCCCTGGACTGGCCCAAAGCGGAGTTTGACGTTGCCGCCGAACGCGCCTTGGTGGTCGAGTCCTGAACTGTCCCTCGGGTTGCGTGCGGCTTGCCGCGTGCCGGCCGGTCAGCCGTTTCTTCCTGTCAGTAGCCGGGTAGCCGCAGGGCGCGGGCCTAGCGGCTTACCCGTCGGTCGAGGGGCAGCACCCGGTTACTGACCCGCCCCGGAATCCGTATTTGCCTCGCGGGCCGTTGCGAGCCGCTTGCGGGCGCCTTCCAACCAGTCTTCACAGCGTTTGGCAAGCGCTTCGCCGCGTTCCCACAGGGCGAGCGACTCTTCCAGGCTTGCGCCGCCGGCCTCAAGACGGCCCACGACGGCCACCAATTGTTCACGGGCTTCTTCATAGCTCAGGGCATCGAGCGACTCGGAAGTGTGTGCGGGGTTTTCGGTCATGGGTTTCCTTTGGCTGTCCCGGCCGCTTGGACCGGTTGGTGGTCTGAATGACGCCGTCGTTCGTGTCCTGGGATCATCGCCCGGCGATCTGGCCTTGCCCCACGGACATTGCCCGGAAGCGTCCTTCCGCAACCCGGATGGCCAAAGCCGTTCCTTCCGGCGTCTGCTCCGGGCTGCTGACCACGGTGTGGCCAGCCTGGTCCTCGCCCACGATCTGCACCACCGCATAGCCGCGGTCCAGTGTTTTTTGCGGGGACAAGGCACGTACTTGCGCGCGTAGGTGATGCACCTGGTCGAGGGCCCGCAGCACAGCTGTATTCACGGCAGAGTGCGACCTTTGCCGTAACCTGGCAACGTCCTCGGCGCGCACTGCCACGAGGGTGTCCGGCGTGGCCAAAACCGGCCTCGACCTCAGGGCGTGCAGCCGGTCCGTTTCCCTGTCCACCATCCTCCCAATGCTGCGGCGCAGGTGGTCGCGGGCCTGCCGGACCGCCGCGAGCTCTTCGGAGACGTCCGGAACGATCCTCTTGGCTGCATCCGTTGGCGTCGAGGCGCGGAGGTCGGCAACGTCATCAAGGATCGGCCGGTCGGCTTCGTGGCCGATGGCACTGACCACCGGGGTTGTAGCGGCGGCCACGGCCCTGATCAGGTCCTCGTTGCTGAACGGCAGGAGGTCCTCGAGGGCACCGCCGCCGCGGGCGAGGACGATGACATCCACGTGCGGATCAGCATCCAGCTTTTTGAGGGCGCCAATGATTTGCGAGACTGCGGTGTTGCCTTGGACTGCCACCTCGCGGACGTCGAATTCGACGGCGGGCCAACGCAGCGCTGCGTTGCGCAGGACGTCCTTCTTGGCGTCCGAATCGCGGCCGGTGATCAATCCAATGCGGTGAGGGAGCAGGGGCAGCTTCCGCTTCCTCGAATCGGCGAAAAGCCCTTCTGCCGCCAAGGCCTGCCGGAGCCTCTCAATCCGGGCCAGGAGGTCGCCCAATCCCACCGGCCTGATGTCCTTCACCGACATGTTGAGGCGCCCGGTCTTCACCCAGAAATCGGCTTTCACCAGGGCCACTACGCGTGAGCCGCGTTCCAGCGGAGTCCGTTGTCGGTCCAGCACCGTGGACCACACCGAAGCTGGCAACGAGATCTCCGCGTCGACGTCACGAAGCGTCAGGAACGCGTTGCCACCGCGGCGGTTCATTTCGATGACCTGGCCCTCGATCCATGCGGCCGGTGCACGTTCGATGTGGGCCTTGAGCTTCCGCGACAACAATTGCAGGGGCCACGGGTTGTCCGGGCTGGTCTCGGCGGCTGTCGCAGGCAGTGTCGATTCAGGGCTGGCTTCAGCTGACATGGGTGATCCGTGCTTTTTCCTGCATGTGCCTGTCCTCGGTAGCATTGCGCCCGCCGGTTACGGGGCTGCTTTCCAACTCTATCCATAGCCGCAGCCGCCGGGTCCCATATTTTCCCCTGTATGTGGACAGTCCTAGGATGGTTGGACAGCCCCCTAGCACCGAGGTAGACCTTGCGTACTTTTGTCTCAGCAGTGGGAGTGATCCTCGCTTTGCTGCTCACAGCCGTGGCCGTGCCTGCAGCATGGGTTGATGCGAATGTGGTCAAGGAAGACGGTTTTGTCCGCATGGCCGGTGCCTTGGGCAAGGACCCCGACTTTCAGAACCGCCTGACCGGCGCGGCCGTGAGTACCTTCGAGTCCTCCGTGCAACTGCCCGAGCCGGTCCGCAACCTGGCAGGCGACGCACTCAAAGGCGCTGCGAACGGCATGCAATCGTGGAGCGACTATCCGCAGGCCTGGGAAGAAACGGTCCGGAACAGCCACCGCCTCAATTTTGGCGGCCAAACCGAAGAATCAGGTTCCCCCACTGCTTTGCTCCTGGATATTGCGCCGCTGGTCCGGCTCATCAGGGACCACTTCGCCTCGTCCACGGGCATCACCCTGGACGTCCCGGCTGAAAGCGTGGTGACGTTGGGGCAACCGTCGCAGCGGCAGATCGTGGAGCGCGTGTCCGCCTTCGTCCCGTTGTGGTGGGTTGCCGCATTGGGCGCCGCGGTGTCGGTTCTGCTCGCGCTGGCTGCGGCACGCAGGCGCGCGCTGGTTTTCGTCTTCCTGGGACTTGGCGGGCTGGCTCTGGCTGCCCTCTGGAGCACGACGGCGGACCTCGCCGTCAATTCGGTCCAGAACCTTTCCAGCGGCAACAGTGTGGCGGAGTTGTTCAAACAGGAGTTCCTGGAGTCGTCGCGGTCCGGCTTTGGCCAATGGATAATCGTGGATGTTTGGGTCTCGGCTGCCGTCCTGGCACTGGGATTCCTTGGGTGGTTGGTATCCGGGAGACGGCGGTCACCTTCGGCAAACCGGGCCACCGCTGCCCGGTAGCATGGAAGGATGACCAGCACAGCAGTCTCCATTCCGATGCCCACGGTTCCCCGCAGACGTCGATCCCCTGAAGAGGTACTGGCGGCTGCTCCTGTGAACGGTACCAAGAAGGTCCTCCTGGCTGCTCCGCGCGGATACTGCGCCGGCGTCGACCGTGCCGTCATCGCGGTCGAAAAGGCCTTGGAGCATTACGGACCTCCGGTCTACGTCCGCAAACAGATTGTCCACAACGTCCATGTGGTCTCCTCACTTGAGGAAAAGGGCGCCATCTTCGTCGATGAGACGGACGAGGTCCCTGAGGGTGCCCTGGTGATCTTCTCTGCCCACGGAGTTTCGCCTGCCGTGGTGCAGTCGGCTGAGGATCGGGGTCTGCGCACCATCGACGCCACGTGTCCCTTGGTGACCAAGGTTCACCGCGAAGCCGTGCGTTTCGCGAAAGAGGATTACGACATTCTGCTCATCGGCCACGACGGCCACGAGGAAGTAGAAGGCACGGCCGGTGAAGCCCCGGACCACATCCAGATCATTAACGGCCCGCATGAAGTGGGCAAGGTAACGGTCCGCAACCCTGAGAAGACCATCTGGCTTTCCCAGACCACCCTGAGCGTTGACGAGACCATGGAAACCGTGCGCATGCTCAAGGAACGGTTCCCCACGCTCCAGGATCCGCCCAGCGACGATATTTGCTACGCAACCACCAACCGCCAGGTAGCCATCAAGAAGATCGCTCCGCAGGCCGACCTCGTGATCGTGGTGGGATCGGCTAACTCATCGAACTCCGTCCGCTTGGTCGAAGTTGCCCTGGAATACGGTGCAAAGACGTCGTACCGCGTGGACTTCGCCAATGAGGTGGATGAAAGCTGGTTCGAAGGCGTTGCCACCGTTGGCGTCACATCCGGCGCTTCGGTGCCGGAGGTTCTCGTCCAGGAAGTGCTGCGGCTGCTCGCAGACTACGGCTACGGCGAGGTCCAGGAAGTGGTGACAGCCGAAGAGGACCTTCTCTTCTCCCTGCCGAAGGAACTCCGCGCCACCCTGAAGCAGGCCGGCGACGTGAGCCGGGCGCTTGGCGGGCGCGGAAACCGCCCTACGTCCTAGAGGGATTCAAGAACTGGTCCCGGCCGGGTAACTGTCACATGAGTGAGAGTCACCCGGCCGGGCCGTTTCTTTTGTCGGCACTATGGCTGAAGAAGGGGAATTGGCTGCATTGCCAGCCCTCCACCCACCGGCCTGGCCAGGTGTTTCCTTAGGCAGCCGACTCGCGGTCGTGGTCCGTTTCGTCCCGGGACTCCACGGCCAGGAGTTCCGGTGCGGCGAGGGAGCGCGGCACGGCCTCCACCGACGGCGGGGCGACGAGTCCCGCGTCATCCATGGTGTTGAGTTTGCGGGCCGTGGGCAGAACCCGGGCCTCCAAAGTTCCCACCAGCGCGTTGTAACGATCAACGGACGTCTTGAGGGAACTGCCCAGTTTCCCGACATTTTCACCCAGGGTGCCCATGCGTTCGTAGAGCTGCTTGGCGAGATCGAAGAGTTCGTGGGCGCTGTCCGTGAGGACGTCCTGCCGCCAGGTGAAGGCCACGGATTTCAGGACCGCGAGAAGCGTTCCCGGCGACGCCAGGACCACGTTCCTGGACAGGGCATGCTCCAACAAGGCCGGGTCCGTTTCCAATGCCGACGCCAGGATCGACTCGGCGGGGAGGAAGCAGATGACCAGTTCGGGGGAGTTGCCGGGGATGTCCCAGTACTTCTTCGAAGCGAGGGCATCAATGTGGGCCTTGAGTGCCTTGGCGTGCTGGGCAAGGAGCACTTTGGGATCTTGGTTGGCTGAAGGTGTGACGGACTCACCAAGGGCACCCTCGCCGTGGAGCTGCTCCTGCGCTGCCAGATATGAGGCCAAGGGCACCTTGGCATCCACTACCAACTGCTTGCCGCCGGGAAGCTGGACCACAAGGTCCGGACGCAGGGTGTTGTCGCTGCGTGCGGAATGCACCTGCTCATGGAAGTCCACGTGGCGCAACATGCCCGAGGCCTCAACAACCCGGCGAAGCTGGACTTCGCCCCACTGACCGCGGGCACTGTTGGAGCGCAGTGCGGAGGCCAAGGCGTGCGTCGACCTGAGGAGCTGTTCATCGGAGAGCCGGGCGTCCTGCAGTTGCTGCGCCAATTGCCCGTACTGTTCCACGCGGTCGCGTTCCAGGAGCGAAACCTGCTGCTGGACTGCGGTCAGCTTCTCGGCGACCGGGGCAAGTGCGCGCAGGACGCTGCCGTCCGAATTCCGCGCCTCGCTCAGTTCCCGGTTCTGTGCGAACAAAAGCCGGCGTTCGGCGTCGGCGGCCGCGAACTGGGCTGTCACGTCCGAAAGGCGGGACGAAACGGCGTCGAAGTCAGCTTCCAGTCCGGCGCCCCGGCGCTGGAAGAGCACGTACCCGATGCCAAGTCCGACGGCCGCTCCGATCAGCAGCATGAGCAGGGCCAGAACCAATCCAAATCCATCCATGCAGTAACCCTGTCACAGGGGTACGACAGTTTTAGCGCGGCCTCGCGTGTGACCCTTCGGTGCCGGTTTCAACAAGCAAGTCTGCGGACGTTCCGGGTAGAATCAATCCTCGTGGCTCTTACTATTGGCATCGTCGGACTGCCCAACGTCGGCAAATCAACCCTTTTCAACGCACTGACCCGCAACCAGGTGCTTGCTGCGAACTATCCCTTCGCAACCATTGAACCGAATGTCGGCGTCGTGAACCTGCCGGACCCCCGCCTTGCGAAGCTGGCCGAGATCTTCGGGTCGCAGCGGCTACTGCCGGCCCCGGTGTCCTTTGTGGACATTGCCGGAATCGTCAAGGGCGCATCCGAAGGTGAAGGCCTGGGCAACAAATTCCTTGCCAATATCCGTGAAGCCGAGGCGATCGCCCAGGTTGTGCGCGTCTTTGACGACCCCGATGTCATCCACGTTGACGGCAAAGTCGACCCGCGCTCCGACATGGAGACCATCAACACCGAACTGATCCTGGCTGACCTCCAGACGATCGAAAACGCGATCCCGCGCATCGAAAAAGAAGTCAAAATCAAGAAGCGCGAAGCCGCTGAGCTCGCAGCCATCAAGGCAGCCCAAGCCGTACTGGAGCGCGGCGACACCATCTTCTCGTCGATCAAGAGCGACAAGCTGGAGATGGGACACCTCAAGGAGCTGGGCCTCCTGACGGCCAAGCCCTTCATCTACGTCTTCAACGCCGACGAAGGCATCCTCGGCGACCCCGCCAAGCAGGATGAGTTGCGCGAACTCGTTGCCCCCGCCGATGCCGTATTCCTCGATGCCAAGCTTGAGGCAGACCTCGTTGAACTGGACGAGGAAGAAGCCCGCGAAATGCTGGAGATGAACGGGCAGAGCGAATCCGGACTCGACCAGCTCGCCCGTGTCGGCTTCCACACCCTTGGCCTGCAGACCTACCTGACTGCCGGACCCAAGGAAACCCGTGCCTGGACCATCCGCCAGGGTGATACCGCTCCGCAAGCAGCCGGCGTGATCCACTCCGACTTCCAGCGGGGCTTCATCAAGGCCGAAGTTGTGTCCTTCGACGACCTCATCGATGCCGGCTCCATGGCTGAGGCCAAGTCGCGCGGCAAGGTCCGCATCGAAGGCAAGGAATATGTCATGGCCGACGGCGACGTGGTGGAGTTCCGCTTCAACGTCTAGTTTCACGAGCCAACATGGCCCCGGTTCAAGCTGAGCACCTCAGCTTGGATCGGGGCTTCCTTTTTCCGGAAAGAGAATTGTTCCACTGAGTTGTCCACATAGCGCAATGGAACGCCTCTCAGCAGCCAGCTGCTTGGCAATACTGGGCAAATGGGAATCAGATACTACGCATTTGCCTTCGACGGAGACATGACTGATCGGGTACTCGCCGACCCAAGAAGTGTTATGTCATCGGATCCACTCGCAGATGCCTGGGGGTTCGAATCAGGAGCTGAGGTCGGTTTTCCCACTTTCGAACAATCCATACCTGAGCGCGACATGCTCTACTTGGACAAGGCCTGGAGGGAACTGCAGGCTTTCACTGCCCCGTCCAGGACAGGAGCGTATGCAAGACCGGCCTTTCGCATGTTCGAGGGCGAGGTAACCATGCATTATGACGGCTGGGAATCATGGATTCGGGTGCTGCCACCGATGGATGTACCTGCAATCGCCCAAGACTTGAGCGACATCACTGACGCAGAGTTGGGAAACTGGTTGCAGGGTTCCTTGCGTTTCCAGAGGGACTCGAACGTCTCCTACGCCGTTGACTACCTGCAGCGGGCGCGGGCTTTCGTCAATGATCTGGCGGCCTCCGACCGTGGCTTTGTTTATCTCATTGGTTAGCCTGGGACGACGGTATATCACGCGATATCATGGCGATATGGGCAATGCCGTGAGGGAACTCCGGGAGGCTGCCGGTATCAGCCAGGGTGAGTTGGCCCGGCGCTCCGGAGTGGCGCAGCCAAACATTGCGGCCTACGAATCGGGCCGCCGCAAGGCATCCAGGGGGATGCTGGATCGTCTTCGTGCCGCTGCGCGGCCCTTGCCGCACGTGGTCCTTGCCTTGCGGGCACAGGAGCTACGTGAATTGGCAGGCCGTTATGGATTCAGCAACGTTCGCGTCTTTGGGTCGGCCGCACGTGGATCCGATGGTCCGGGGAGTGACCTGGACATCCTGGTGACTCGTCCGGAGGGCATCGGACTGTTGACTGTGGCCGCGTTCGCCGCCGCGGCGAGTGAATTGCTGGGAGTCGAGGTCGATGTCGTGACGGACGGCGGCCTGCGTGCAGATCACGAAATCCTGACGACGGCGGTCGCAGTGTGAATCAACGGGACGCTGCCGCGCTGAAGGAGATACTCCGACTCTGCCGTGTGGGAGCCGATCTGGTTGCCCGTGGGCATCGTTGGTACACCTCGGATCCGGACAACGTTCCAGGTCTCGCGGCGGAGTCCCTGATCATCAAGATAGGGGAGAACATGGCCCGGATCAGCGCGGAAACCGCCATGAAGCATCCCGAGGTGCCATGGTCGCTTATCAAACGCATGAGGGATCGCCTGGCCCATCACTACGAAGGCACCGACTACGAGGCCGTTTGGGACACCCTCATGATTGACCTTCCCGCAATTGGCAGATACCTCGAGTCCCTGGACGGCGCCTAGCGCATAGCCCCGGTCCAGCTGAGAGATCAGCAGGACCGGGGCTCTTTTTTGCCCAAAAACAGTCCTGTCCTGCTGTCAGACAGCGAATATTACCACCGAGTAGCCTTTGACTTGAAATCCCCGGCAAATTAGGCAAGCAGAGGTTGCGGAACGGTTACAGTTTGGCTGGTTTGTTCCAACATCCGGACGCAATGTGGGTAGGCTTACACTCACATGTAGGCAACGTCACAGTAGGAATCTGTGCCCGCGCCTGGGGGAAATCACGAAACTTCCCCTGCTCAACTCCACGACTCATAGGAGGCGGAATGCGTTTCTCGCGCACTTCCAAAGCTCTAGGCGTAGCGGCGATCGTCGCCCTCGCCATGACCGCTTGCGGTGGCGGCACGGGCGGCAATACGAACAGCTCGGCCGCTGGCGACCCCAACAAGGTCATCACTGCTTACAGCAACGAACCGCAGAACCCGCTGCTCCCGGCGAACACCAATGAGGTGTACGGTGGCCGCGTCGTCGAGCTGCTGTTCGAAGGCCTGCGTTCCTACGACGCCAACGGCAAGCCGGTCAACGCGCTGGCGGAGTCCATCGATACCACGGACTCCCAGAACTGGACCATTAAGGTCAAGTCCGGCGCCAAGTTCACCAACGGCGAGCCCATCACGGCCAAGACGTTCGTTGACTCCTGGAACTTTGCTGCGCTGAGCACCAACCTCCAGAACAATGGCTTCTTCTTCGAATCCATTGAAGGCTACGCCGATGTCAGTGCCGTCAACGAGACCACGGGCGCTGATGGCAAGAAGACTTCCACCCCGGCTCCGACTGCGCAGACCATGTCCGGTCTGGCAGCCAAGGACGATCAGACCATCACGGTCAAGCTGTCCCAGCCGGAAGCTGACTGGTCGCTGCGTCTTGGTTACTCCGCGTTCTACCCCCTGCCCTCCGAGGCGCTGAAGGACTCCAAGAAATTCGGCGAGAACCCCGTAGGCAACGGCCCGTACAAGTTCGAGAAGGAAGGCGCCTGGGTCCACGACCAGTCCATCTCCCTGGTCAAGAACCCCGACTACACGGGTCCGCGCACTGCCAAGAACGGCGGCGTGACGTTCAAGTTCTACACCGACCCGGGTCCCGCATACACGGACCTTCAGGCCGACAACCTTGACGTGACCGACGTCCTGCCGTCGAACGCCCTGAAGACCTACACCACTGACTTCCAGGACCGTAACTCCACCAAGCCGGTGGCAAACAACTCCACGCTGAACATCCCGGGCTACAACCCGAACTTCCAGGGTGAAGCAGGCCTGCTCCGCCGTCAGGCCCTGTCCCACGCCATCAACCGTGACGAAATCACCAAGGTGATCTTCAACGGCACCCGCACCCCGGCCACCGAATTCACGGCTCCGGTGCTTGATGGCTACAACGACAACATCCCGGGCAGCGATGTCCTGAAGTTCGACGCCCAGAAGGCCAAGGACCTGTGGGCCCAGGCTGAAAAGATCAAGCCTTACGATGCCTCCAAGCCGCTCCAGATTGCTTCCAACACTGACGGTGGCAACAAGGAATGGATCGACGCCGTCGCCAACGGTTTCAAGAACAACCTCGGTATCCAGGCCGAAATCCAGCCGTTTGCCAAGTTTGCTGAGGTCCTCGACCTGCGCAAGTCCCAGTCCCTCCCGGGCCTGACCCGTGCCGGCTGGCAGGGCGACTACCCGTCGCTCTACAACTTCCTTGGCCCGGTTTGGGCAACCAACGCTTCCTCCAACTACGAGAAGTACTCGAACCCGGAGTTCGACAAGCTGCTCAAGGAGGGCCTGGCTGCAAAGACGCCTGAGGACGCTAACGCCAAGTTCAACCAGGCACAGGAGATCCTCTTCAAGGACCTCCCAGGCCTGCCGCTGTGGTACCAGAACCGCCCGATCGTGTGGAGCAACAACGTTGTGAAGGCCGAGACCGGCTGGAACGGCGGCATCCTCTACTACAACATCGAGGCCAAGTAATCCTCAGGATCTGAACTTGCCGTGAGGCATTGGGGGCCCGGCCATGGCGCCGGGCCCCCAATTGCTTGCCTCGGCAGGAAGGCAAACATGACACACCTACACCCGTCCAGAGAAAGGGGGGTGAACCGTGGTCCGCTACATTCTGCGTAGGCTCCTCCAGGTGATTCCCGTCTTCCTGGGAACCACACTCCTTGTCTACTACATGGTGTTCGCCCTCCCCGGCGACCCCATCGCAGCCCTTTTCGGTGAACGCCAGCCCCCACAGAGCGTCATCGACGCGCTCCGGGCACAGTACAACCTGGACCAGCCTTTCTGGGTCCAGTACGGCATCTTCCTGAAGAACCTCTTCACGTTCAACCTTGGTGTTGACTTCACCCAGCAGCCCATCGCGGCCGCACTTGCCCGCGCCTTCCCGGTGACGGCAATGCTGGCCATCGAAGCCCTCATCATCCAGGCCGTCTTCGGCATTGCGTTCGGTGTTTTCGCCGGCCTGCGCAAGGGCAAGCTCTTCGACTCCACCGTCCTGGTCATGTCCCTCGTGGTGATCGCCGTACCCACCTTCGTCCTGGGCTTCGTCTTCCAGTTGGTGTTCGGCGTCCAGCTCGGCTGGGCCAAACCGACGGTTGGAGCCAATGCCGACTGGGGCAACCTGATCCTGCCCGCGGTGGTGCTGGGCTTGGTGTCTTTCGCCTACGTACTGCGCCTCACCCGCGCATCGGTCAGCGAGAACATGAACGCCGACTACGTCCGGACCGCGACTGCCAAGGGCCTGTCCCGGCCACGCGTCGTGATGGCACACATCCTGAGGAACTCACTGATCCCGGTGGTGACCTACCTTGGTGCCAACCTGGGTGGCCTCATGGGTGGCGCTATTGTCACTGAAGGCATCTTCAACGTCCCCGGTGTAGGCAACAAACTCTTCCAGGCCATCCAGCGCAGCGAAGGTCCAACCGTCGTCGCGATTGTGAGCGTCCTTGTCCTGGTGTTTGTTGTGACCAACCTCCTGGTTGACCTCCTGTACGCCTGGCTTGACCCAAGGATCCGCTATGACCAGTAACACCGAACACTTCGTTGCACCCGTCGATGAGACACCGCTGCAGGCGACCGACAGTGTCAAGACTGAAAATGCCCCGCTGAGCCTCTGGGCCGACGCCTGGCGCAAGCTCCGCCGTCGCCCGCTCTTCATCATCTCGGCATTGCTCATCCTGTTGCTCATCACCATCGCGTTGTTCCCGGGCCTCTTCACCAATGTGGCTCCCAACAGCGACTGCCAATTGTCCAACTCCGAGGCCGGCCCGACTGCAGGTCACCCCCTGGGCTTCACGCTGCAGGGCTGCGATGTGTACTCACGCGTTATCCACGGCACGCAGGCCTCCTTGTCCGTAGGTATCCTGTCCGTCCTTTGCGTGATCATCATTGGCGTCACGCTCGGTGCGCTGGCCGGCTACTACGGCGGCTGGCTGGACGCGGTCCTGGCACGGTTGGGTGACATTTTCTTCGCCCTGCCGATCATCCTCGGCGCCTTGGTCATCACCCAGTTGCCGCTGTTCCGTGAGAACAGGAGCGTTTGGACTGTGGTGCTCACCATATCCCTGTTGGCGTGGCCGCAGATGGCACGTATTACCCGCGGCGCAGTGATCGAGGTGCGCAATGCCGACTTCGTAACGGCTGCCCGCTCCCTGGGTGTGTCCAAGTTCGGTGCCTTGGTGAAGCACGCACTTCCCAACGCCCTTGCGCCCGTCATCGTGCTGGCAACGCTTGAACTCGGTGTGTTCATCGTCCTCGAGGCAACGCTGTCCTTCCTGGGTGTTGGCCTGCCGACGAGCGTCATGTCCTGGGGCAATGACATCTCTGCGGCCAACGCGTCCATCCGCACCAACCCGGGCATCCTGCTCTACCCGGCAGCCGCCTTGTCCATCACCGTCCTGAGCTTCATCATGCTTGGCGACGCCGTCCGCGATGCTCTTGATCCCAAGAGCCGTCAGCGCTAAGGAGGCGAACATGACTTCAGCCAACATCAGCATCGATGAAGCCACGGCGACGGCCAGGCCAATTCTGGAAATCAAGGACCTCGCCATTACCTTCAAGACCGGTTCCGGTGAGGTAAAGGCCGTCAAGAATGCCCACCTGACCATCATGCCGGGCGAAACGGTCGCCATCGTGGGGGAGTCCGGTTCGGGCAAATCGACGACGGCGCTCGCCGCCATTGGTCTGCTGCCGAACAACGGCCGGGTCTCGGGCGGACAGATCCTGCTCGACGGTGAGGACATCGCCCATGCGCCTGAGAAGCGGATGATCGAACTTCGCGGCAGCCACATCGGCATGGTTCCACAGGATCCCATGTCCAACCTGAACCCTGTGTGGAAGATTGGCTACCAGGTACGTGAGACGCTCAAGGCCAACGGGCGTCCCGACGGTCCGGAGGACGTGGCCCGTGCACTCGCCGAGGCTGGCCTTCCGGACGCTGCCCGTCGGGCAAAGCAGTATCCGCACGAGTTCTCCGGTGGCATGCGCCAACGTGCCCTGATCGCGATCGGCCTGAGCTGCCAGCCGAAGCTGCTTATCGCCGACGAGCCGACGTCCGCGTTGGATGTCACGGTCCAGAGGAAGATCCTGGACCACCTGGACACCATGACCACGGAGCTCGGAACGTCCGTGCTGCTCATTACCCACGACCTCGGCCTTGCCGCCGAACGCGCGGACAAAGTAGTGGTCATGTACCAGGGCAACGTGGTGGAGGCAGGTCCGTCGCTTGAACTGCTCCGGAACCCGCAGCACCCGTACACCAGGCGACTGGTGGAATCTGCGCCTTCTCTGGCCTCCCGGCGCATCCAGGTGGCCAAGGAACAAGGGGTGGAAGCCGAGGACCTGCTGGCGCCGACCACCGCGGCAGAAAGCCGTGCCACTGACGATGTCCTGCAGATCAAGGACCTTCGCAAGGTCTATAAGCTGCGCCAAGGGTTGGGCCAGGCGACGGACTTCGCGGCCGTCGATGGTGTCAGTTTCAACGTCAAACGCGGCACCACCACTGCGATTGTGGGTGAGTCGGGTTCCGGCAAATCCACGGTCGCCAAAATGGTGCTCCAGTTGGAGAGCCCCACGGAGGGCCAGATTGTGTTCGACGGCGTCGACACGGCGGGCCTGAAGGGCAAGGAACTGTTCAAGTTCCGGCGTCGCGTGCAACCGATCTTCCAGGATCCGTATGGCTCCCTGGACCCGATGTACAACATCTTCCGAACCATCGAAGAACCGCTCAGGGTCCACAAGATCGGCAACGCGGCCAGTCGGGAAAAGAAGGTCCGGGAGTTGCTGGACCAGGTTGCCTTGCCGCAGACCACCATGCAGCGGTACCCGAACGAACTCTCGGGTGGCCAAAGGCAACGCATTGCCATCGCGCGTGCTTTGGCACTCGACCCCGAAGTCATCATCTGTGATGAGGCCGTCTCCGCTCTGGATGTTCTGGTCCAGGCCCAGGTGCTCAACCTCCTGGCGGAACTGCAGGATAACCTCGGCTTGACCTACTTGTTCATCACCCACGACCTCGCGGTGGTCCGGCAGATCGCCGATCACGTGTGCGTCATGGAGAAGGGCAAGCTCGTGGAAACCGGGAGCACCGACGAGGTGTTCGACAACCCGAAGCAGGCCTACACCCAGGCTCTGCTGGATGCCATCCCGGGTGGCTCCTTGCTGCTGCCCCCGGCGGTGGCATAACCGCCGTCGTACTCCACGGCAGTCGCACTAAAGCGAAGAGCCGGTGGTCCCCGAAAGGGAACCACCGGCTCTTGCCGTTAAGGAGTTGCCGGGCCCGCTCTGCGCGGCCCAGCAACAGAAATGACTACTGGCTTGGTGCCGGGCTGTCCGTCTCCGGCCGCGGCTGCAAGCCCAGGGAAGCCAGCTGGCCGGCGAGGACTTTACCCAGCTTTTCATGGCCGGAGGGCTTCATGTGTACACCGTCCTGGAGGTCCTTGACGGCGTCGTACCGGGTCAGCCAGTCTCCGGCGCTGACGAACGGGATGTTGTTCTTGGCCGCAACCCGGCTCAGCAAGGCATCCACTTCGGTACGCCGTCCGCCACCGTTATCAGCCCCCTTGGCCAAGGTACCGATCATGGCCAGGCGCGAACCGGGGTAGCGCTTCTTGAGCACGGCGAGGAGGCGTTCGGCATTGGTGGAGATCTGCGCGTCGGAGGCTTTCTGGGCGGCGTCGTTGCCACCGCCCTGGACCACGATCAGCGGGGGAGCGCCATAGGGGAGTACCCAGTCGCCGCGCTGGAGGGCGTCGATGTAGTTTCCGGTCTTGGATGTCGAGGCGACAAAGCCCGTGCCACCCATTCCGGCCACGTAGAGCTTGTAGCCGAGCGCTGCGATGCCGCGCTGCGGCCATGAGTCCTTCGGCTGCGACTGCGAATCTCCGATGAGGACCGCCGTGTGCCTGATGTCGGCGAGGATGACCTCGTTGCGGTCATTCGCCGGGTTCCGGTAGAGGGACCCCACCGGAAGATCCGGAGAGGGGGACGCCGTCGGCAGCCCTTGCGGCTTCTGGGCGGCCGCAGTGGCAGCCGCGACTGGCGCGGGCGAGTCTGATGAAAGTGTGGGGGATGGCGTATTCGTCCCGCAGCCTACCGACAGAACGCCTACGGCGATCAACGGTGCGAACAAGCGGAACACGGCCGAAGCTTTTCGCATCGATTTTCTCCGAAGGGCACTGGTTCCTGCAGACATCATGGGGCATGCCAGAGGGAAAATCCAGCGTCTTGAGATGAACTTTCGCAAAACCTGAGCAAGCGTGAGGGAAGGCACATTCGCTCCCAGGGTGCCTTGCCTTTTAGGCCCACTCATGCTGGTGCGTTTAGAATAGCCATAGGTGCCCTGTGTCCCGGGGTCTTTTCGTTGTGTGTTCCGGTCCGGAAGATCAGGTATGCGCGCGGATGAAAACAGCTGACTTCACCACTGAAACGAGTCATAAACGCATGTCTGAAACTACCGTTAACACTGCGTCGCGGAGCGATCTGCGCAACGTCGCGATCGTTGCACACGTTGACCACGGCAAGACCACCCTGGTCGATGCCATGCTCAAGCAGACCAACTCCTTCGCTGCCCATGGCGAGGTTGAGGACCGCGTCATGGACTCCGGCGACCTGGAGCGCGAAAAGGGCATCACCATCCTCGCCAAGAACACGACCGTTGCCTACAACGGTCCGTCTTCCAACGGCGAGACCATCACCATCAACGTCATCGACACCCCCGGCCACGCCGACTTCGGTGGCGAGGTGGAGCGCGGCCTGTCCATGGTTGACGGCGTCGTGCTGCTGGTTGACTCCTCCGAGGGTCCTCTGCCCCAGACCCGCTTCGTCTTGCGCAAGGCCCTCGCGGCGCACCTGCCGGTGATCCTGCTGGTCAACAAGACCGACCGTCCTGACGCCCGCATCGACGAGGTTGTCCACGAGTCCATGGACCTCCTCCTTGGCCTGGCTTCGGACCTCGCAGACGAGGTTCCGGACCTTGACCTGGACAAGGTCCTTGAAGTTCCCGTGGTCTACGCCGCCGCCAAGGTTGGCCGCGCTTCCCTGGAGCAGCCGGCCAACGGCTCCGCCCCGGAGAACGAAGACCTTGAGCCGCTGTTCAAGACCATCATCGAGCACATCCCGGCACCGACGTACAACCCGGACGGTGTCCTGCAGGCACACGTGACCAACCTGGACGCTTCCCCGTTCCTCGGCCGCCTCGCCCTGCTCCGTATCTACAACGGCACGCTGCGCAAGGGCCAGCAGGTTGCCTGGGCCCGCCAGAACGGTGAACTGAAGACCGTCAAGATCACCGAACTCCTCGCCACCAAGGCGCTGGAGCGCGTTCCGGCAGAGTCCGCCGGCCCGGGTGAGATCGTGGCCGTTGCCGGTATCGAGGACATCACCATTGGTGAAACCCTGACGGACGTGGAGAACCCCGAGCCGCTGCCGCTCATCACCGTGGACGATCCCGCGATCTCCATGACCATCGGTATCAACACCTCCCCGCTGGCCGGCAAGGTCAAGGGTGCCAAGGTCACGGCCCGCCAGGTGAAGGACCGCCTGGACAAGGAACTGATCGGTAACGTCTCCATCAAGGTCCTCCCCACCGAACGTCCCGACGCCTGGGAAGTCCAGGGCCGTGGTGAGCTCGCCCTGGCCATCCTCGTGGAGCAGATGCGCCGCGAAGGCTTCGAGTTGACCGTCGGCAAGCCGCAGGTTGTTACCCGCACGGTTGACGGCAAGCTGCACGAGCCGATGGAACACATGACCATTGACGTCCCCGAAGAATACCTCGGCGCCGTTACCCAGCTCATGGCCGCCCGCAAGGGCCGCATGACCAACATGGCCAACCACGGTACCGGCTGGTGCCGCATGGAGTTCATCGTTCCCGCGCGTGGCCTGATCGGTTTCCGCACCCGCTTCCTCACGGACACCCGTGGTGCCGGTATCGCTGCCTCCATTTCCGAAGGCTACGAGCCGTGGGCCGGTCCGATCGAATACCGTACCAACGGTTCGATGGTTGCCGACCGTCCCGGCGTTGTGACGCCGTTCGCCATGATCAACCTCCAGGAGCGCGGTTCCTTCTTCGTGAAGCCCACGTCCGAGGTTTACGAAGGCATGATCGTGGGCGAGAACTCCCGCGCTGACGACATGGACGTGAACATCACCAAGGAAAAGAAGCTCACCAACATGCGTGCAGCTTCCTCGGATTCCTTCGAGAACCTGACCCCGCCGCGCGAGCTGACCCTTGAAGAGTCGCTCGAATTCGCCCGTGAGGACGAGTGCGTCGAGGTCACGCCGGAGGACATCCGTATCCGCAAGGTCATCCTGGACTCCAACGAGCGCGCCAAGGCCAACCGCGCCCGCGCCAAGGCCTGATCCCTGCCCGCAGGAACCATCAGCGTGAACAAGAGAGTCGCCAGTGCGGCCCGTGGCATCGCCATGGCCGTGCTGGCGGCTCTTTTTGTCGCCGTAGCCGGGACGGTACTGCACCGGCAAAGTGTGGTGATTTCCGGCGTCGAGCTTTATTGGGGAGCCGGCGCCGCCCTGCTCCTGCTCGCTTCGGTCCAACTGTGGTTGGTGGCGTGGTCGGCTTCGGTGATTCCGACGGCGGTAGCCGGCCTTGTTGCCTATGCCACTGTTGGGTTGTTGTCCTCTGGCGGGCCTGACAAGCGCCTGGTCCTCGGCGACCTGCCGGGAAACGTATGGGTCTTTGGCATTGCCGGTGTGACCCTGTTGATGCTTGTGGTCGCGGCCTGGCTGTTGGCCAGGTGGAAAGCGGCCCTCAGGGACGGTTAACGGCGGACCGCCGGGGTGGCGGTGGCGGAACCTGCTTGGCCGCGATCACCATGGCAAGCGGAATTTCGACGTCGGAGGTCCGGGTCCGCACGGTGCAGCTGTTTCCGTTGACCGCCACCAAGTAGCCCAGCGCGTCCGTTAGACCTTCCTCTATCCTGTACCGGACCACCACCCGGGTACCTGGTTCTGCGGTGAGGAGGAATTGTCTGGGCGGCAAATGCGGGGGAGTCACCGATTCATACTAAGACGCGGGCTAGGTTGGCGTCACAGCCCTGTTGGATAATAGGCTCGGAAGTTCAGTGCCCGGCGTGAAGCCGGCCGTATTAACCCGGCCTTCGCCGGGACAAACCGTTGAGAGGTCTGGGACGTGACGTACGTAATCGCGCAGCCGTGTGTGGATGTCAAGGACAAGGCATGTATTGAAGAATGCCCTGTCGACTGCATTTACGAAGGTGAGCGTTCCCTCTACATCCACCCCGACGAATGTGTCGACTGCGGTGCCTGCGAGCCCGTGTGCCCGGTGGAAGCTATCTACTACGAGGATGACACCCCGGAAGAGTGGGCCGACTACTACAAGGCCAATGTGGAATTCTTCGACGACCTTGGCTCGCCCGGCGGCGCTGCGAAGATCGGCAACACCGGCAAGGACCACCCGTTCATTGCCGCCCTGCCGCCGCAGAACCAAGACCACTAAGGACGGTTGCATCGTTGATTTCCGCGGCACCGGCCTTTGGCCTTAACCTGCCTGACTACCCGTGGGAAGCCATGGCGCCCTACGCTGCCACGGCTGCGAAGCACTCCGGCGGTGCAGTGAATCTGTCCATCGGCACGCCCGTGGATCCTACGCCGGGCCTCATCCGTGACGCTCTCGCTGCGGCTTCTGACGCCCACGGCTATCCCACGGTCCACGGAACCGAGCCGTTGCGGCAGGCCGTGGTGGAGTGGTTTGCCACCCGCCGGGGGGTGCCGGGGCTTGACCCCCGCGACGTCATGCCCACCGTCGGCTCCAAGGAACTGGTGGCCTGGCTCCCGTTCCTGCTCGGCCTGGGCAGTGGTGACGTCGTGGTCAGGCCTACTGTGGCCTATCCGACCTACGACATCGGGGCGATGCTCGCCGGAGCCACCGCGGTGGCCGCCGACAACCTGGATGAACTGGACGCTGCCACCCGCGCCAAGGTGCGGCTGGTGTGGATCAACTCTCCGGGCAATCCCACCGGAAGCGTGCGCAGCGTTGAGTCTTTGCGTGAAATCGTCGGCCAGGCCCGCGAGCTCGGTGCCGTCGTGGCCTCCGACGAATGCTATGCCGAACTCGGCTGGGGCGAATGGGATGCGCAGCGGGGTGGCGAAGCAGTGCCGAGCGTCCTGGATCCCCGGGTCACGGGCGGTTCCAGCGACGGGCTGTTGAGCGTCTACTCCCTCAGCAAGCAGTCAAACCTCGCAGGGTACCGGGCGGCCTTCGTTGCCGGAGACTCCGCGATCATGGCCAACCTGGTCAATAGCCGCAAGCACGCCGGGATGATTGTTCCTTTCCCGGTCCAGGAGGCCATGCGTGTGGCCCTTGGGGACGCGGGGCACGTGTTGGCGCAGAAGGACCTCTACCGTAGCCGTCGCGAACGGATCGTTCCCGCGCTTGAGAAGTTCGGCCTGCAGATCCACGAGTCGAAGGCCGGGCTGTACCTCTGGTCCACGGCCGGCGAACCCACATGGGATACGGTGGCGCGCTTTGCCGATCTGGGCATCGTGGTGGGTCCCGGTGTTTTCTACGGCGAGGCGGGCAACGGCTTCATCCGCGTGGCCCTGACCGGTTCCGACGAACGCATTGACGCTGCCGTGGAGAGGTTAAACTCGGCCTCATAACAATGCTGTGACTTGCAGCACAAACGCTGTGTTTCCGCCAGTAACCAGACGGCACGGATTAGTTCCGGGGGGTTACTGGCGGTAACTTTTTAACTGACTATCAATGGTGGCCTTCAATAAGAAAGCACTTCGGCCGTTGGAGCCCTGCAACAGTGGGGCCGAATGCGGCGTCACCAAGAGTTGGTTGGACAAGCGTTCTATAGAGGCCCAGAGGCCTCATGAAGGGGACTCCATGACTGAGACCACCAGCGCGACACTGCGCCATGCCGGCGGCGAACTCGAACTGCCGCGCATCAAGGTTGTAGAAGGAAACGAAGGCTATGACGTTTCCAAGCTGCTGAAGCAGACGGGCGCCGTTGCCTATGACCCCGGCTTCATGAACACAGCCGCCACCACGTCGGCCATCACCTACATCGACGGAGACGCAGGCATCCTGCGCTACCGCGGTTACCCGATCGAGCAGCTGGCCCAGCACTCGAGCTTCCTGGAAGTTTCCTACCTGCTGATCTACGGCAACCTCCCCACGCCCACCGAGCTCGAAGAGTTCGATCAGCGCATCCGCCGCCACACGCTCCTCCATGAGGAACTGAAGGGCTTCTTTGGCGGTTTCCCCCGCGACGCGCACCCCATGCCCGTCCTCTCCTCGGCCGTTTCCGCGCTGTCCACCTTCTACCAGGACTCGCTGGATCCGTTCAACGCGGAGCACGTGGAGGTTTCCACCATCCGCCTCATGGCCAAGCTCCCGGTCATCGCGGCGTACGCCCACAAGAAGTCCATCGGCCAGCCCATGCTGTACCCGGACAACTCCATGAACCTCGTGGAGAACTTCCTGCGCCTGAGCTTCGGCCTCCCGGCCGAGCAGTACGAGCTGGACCCGGTTGTGGTCAAGGCGCTGGACCTCCTGCTTATCCTGCACGCGGATCACGAGCAGAACTGCTCCACCTCCACCGTGCGCTTGGTGGGCTCGTCCAATGCGAACCTCTTCGCCTCCGTTTCTGCCGGCATCAACGCCCTCTTCGGACCCGCCCACGGTGGCGCCAACGAGGCCGTCCTGAAGATGCTCCGCCAGATCCAGGCCGACGGCATCAAGCCCGAGGACTACATGGAGAAGGTCAAGAACAAGGAAGACGGCGTCCGCCTCATGGGCTTCGGACACCGCGTCTACAAGAACTACGATCCCCGCGCCAAGATCATCAAGGCCACGGCCCACGAGGTCCTCGGCAAGCTCGGCGGCAACGACGAACTGCTGGACATCGCCATGCGCCTCGAAGAGAAGGCCCTCGCGGACGACTACTTCATCCAGCGCAAGCTGTACCCGAACGTCGACTTCTACACTGGCCTCATCTACAAGGCGATGGGCTTCCCGGAAAAGATGTTCACGGTGCTCTTTGCCATTGGCCGCCTTCCGGGCTGGATTGCCCAGTGGCGCGAAATGATCAACGATCCCCAGACCAAGATCGGCCGTCCGCGGCAGCTCTACACGGGGGAGCCGGAGCGCAATTACCCGGCCAACTAATACGGCATTAACGACGTCGGGGGGCCCCCCCCCCCCCGGGGGGGGGGGGGGGGGGGGGGGGGGGTGGGGGGGCGAACCGCCGCGAAGCCCACTCCCGCGCGGGGAGGCGGCGAAGGCCGCGCCCGCGGGGGGGGGGTTATCT